>NZ_JAVIWJ010000001.1:4503333-4810000 GCF_034314105.1 Pseudomonas sp. AB6 | reverse complement strand
GTGTGACTGATCATCCTCTCAGACCAGTTACGGATCGTCGCCTTGGTGAGCCATTACCTCACCAACAAGCTAATCCGACCTAGGCTCATCTGATAGCGCAAGGCCCGAAGGTCCCCTGCTTTCTCCCGTAGGACGTATGCGGTATTAGCGTCCGTTTCCGAACGTTATCCCCCACTACCAGGCAGATTCCTAGGTATTACTCACCCGTCCGCCGCTCGCCACCAGGTACAAGTACCCGTGCTGCCGCTCGACTTGCATGTGTTAGGCCTGCCGCCAGCGTTCAATCTGAGCCATGATCAAACTCTTCAGTTCAAACATCTTTGGGTTTTTAAAAAACCCTAAATTTAGCTCAGCAATCGTTGGTTATTCTTTGATTTCTCGCGGAGTAACTGGTGACTGCTGATAATCAGTTGACTTCAGTCTTACGGCACAAGCACCCACACGAATTGCTTGATTCAATTGTTAAAGAGCGGTGGGTTGATCCTTTCGTCTCAACCGAGGCGCGCATTCTACAGCAGCGCCGGTTACTGTCAAGCGGTTAATTCACCGAAGTTTCAAGGTTTCCCGTGTCACTTCAACCACTTGCGCTTCGATCAACTTCGCGTCTCTCGTCAGCGGGAGGCGAATTCTACAGCGTTTCAACTCGCTGTCAACTGCCTATTCTCACCGCTGCCGATCACCGCGACCGAAGCTTCTTCCTCGCTAACAAAACTGGTTAACTCATTGATTGCCAAGAAGTTTATCGTTTCATCTGCTGCGGAAGAGGGGCGAATTATAGGCCCAGGAAAAGTTACGTCAATAGCTAATTTCAACTATCTGTCACATTGCTAGATTACATCGATATAAAAGGGGCGGGCCTCTCGGCTCACCCCCTCTTTCAAGCGGCCCTTCTATATAGAAGATCAGTCGATCTGGTTCAGCACCTCGCCCACCGCATCGAACAACCGATCCAGGTCCTCTGGCTTGCTATTAAAGGTAGGCCCAAACTGCAACGTGTCGCCGCCAAAGCGTACATAGAAGCCAGCCTTCCAGAGTTTTATCCCTGCTTCATATGGACGCACAATTGCATCGCCATCACGCGGGGCGATTTGGATCGCACCGGCCATGCCGTAGTTGCGGATGTCCACGACGTTTTTCGTACCCTTAATGCCGTGCAGCGCCTTTTCAAAATGCGGTGCAACTTCGGCGACCTGTTGAACCAGATTCTCCCGATGCAGCAACTCCAGCGAAGCCAGGCCAGCAGCGCACGCAACCGGGTGCGCGGAGTAGGTATAGCCGTGTGGAAATTCGACCGCGTATTCCGGTGTCGGCTGATTCATGAAGGTTTGATAGATCTCGGTGCTTGCGACAACCGCCCCCATGGGAATCGCGCCATTAGTGATTTGCTTAGCAATACACATAAGGTCCGGCGTTACGCCAAAGCTGTCCGCACCGAACATTGAGCCAGTACGGCCAAACCCGGTGATGACTTCATCGAAGATCAGCAAGATGTTGTGCTGATCGCAAATCTCCCGAAGACGTTTCAGATAGCCTTGTGGCGGCACCAACACACCGGCCGAACCGGCCATGGGCTCGACAATCACAGCGGCAATGTTGGACGCGTCGTGCAGCTCAATCAATTTGAGCATTTCATCCGCCAGTGCAATACCACCCAGCTCGGGCATACCCCGCGAAAAAGCGTTGCTGGCCAACAAGGTGTGGGGCAGATGATCGACATCCATGAGCTGGCCAAACATTTTGCGGTTGCCGTTGACGCCGCCCAGGCTAGTGCCCGCGATATTGACACCGTGATAACCGCGGGCCCGGCCGATCATCTTGGTTTTGGTGGCCTGCCCTTTCAACCTCCAATAAGCCCGCACCATCTTGACCGCCGTATCCGCACATTCGGAACCAGAGTTGGTATAGAAGACGTGGTTCAAATTACCTGGAGTTAGCTCAGTGATTTTCTCTGCCAACTGAAACGACAACGGGTGACCATGCTGGAACGCCGGCGAGTAATCGAGCGTCCCCAACTGGCGCGATACAGCCTCTTGAATCTCCTTGCGCGTATGCCCGGCACCACAAGTCCACAACCCAGACAATGAGTCGTAAATCTTGCGGCCTTGATCATCAGTCAGGTAACTGCCATGGGCTGCAACGATGAGCCGAGGGTCTCGCTGAAAACTACGGTTGGCGGTGTACGGCATCCAATGAGCGTCGAGCTTCAATTGGCTGGCCAACGATGTTTCAGCAGTTTCGGGAAGATTCATGGGTGCAACTACCTCGAGGGCGAAGGGGCAGCCGATTGAGCGGCGTTGTTGCAGCTACGTTGCCATGGGCATAAAGTTTGAAAAACCCAACTTTTAAGATCTTCAGTTAGCCGATGACTAAACTATGAGTACTCGTAGGCCCGATCCATTGGCCCAAGTCAGCGACTTCGACGTGCGCTTGCTGCGTATCTTCCGAAGCGTTGTCGAATGCGGCGGCTTCTCGGCCGCCGAAAGTGTGCTGGGTATTGGCCGCTCGGCGATCAGTCAGCAAATGAGCGACCTAGAGCAGCGCTTGGGATTACGCCTGTGCCAGCGGGGGCGGGCGGGGTTTTCTCTGACGGAAGAAGGCCGGGAAGTCTATCAATCAGCTCTGCAACTGTTGGGCGCACTGGAAAGTTTTCGCACTGAGGTCAACGGCCTGCACCTGCATTTACGCGGAGAACTGAACATTGGCTTGACTGACAACCTCGTCACCCTCCCCCATATGCGCATTACCCATGCACTGGCCCAATTGAAGGAGCGTGGGCCGGACGTACATATCAACATCCGAATGATCGCGCCCAACGAAGTTGAACAAGGCGTGCTTGATGGGCGTTTGCACTTGGGCGTCGTCCCTCAGGCCAGTGCTTTGTCCGGACTTGAATATCAACCGTTGTACAGCGAGCGGTCACTGCTCTATTGCGCGGTAGGTCATCCGCTCTTCTATATGGACGATGCGGCACTCACCGACGCCCGATTGGATGAGCAAGACGCCATCGCGCCGACCTTTCGATTGCCAGCCGACATTCAAGCGCATTACCAGGTGCTGAACTGCACCGCCAGCGCCTCTGATCGCGAGGGTATGGCCTTCCTGATTCTTACTGGACGCTACATTGGCTACTTACCGGATCACTACGCAAGCTTATGGGTGCAGCAAGGCCGACTCCGAGCCTTAAAATCTGGCACACGCTTCTATGACCTGACACTGGCCTCGGTCACCCGCAAAGGCCGGCGCCCTCATCTGGTGCTGGAAAGTTTTTTAAACAGTCTCGCCGCAACACGCTGATGCATGTCCTCATGAAGGCTTTGCAACAAGTCCTCGCCAGCTTCGTTGGGATTATTACCCCGCCGCTGATCATTGCCTCGGCACTGGGATTATGCATGGGTATCGCAGCGCAACCGACACTGCTAAGCCATCTGCCAAAAATAATTCAGACCTTGTTCGACTCTGCTATCACCAGCGGCGGCATTACCGCCATTGTGATGTGCATACTGTTGCCTGAACGTCATCTGCCGACTCAGGCGAACCATCCAGTACCGGAAGTCGATGCCTTGAAGCAATAAATTTGCACTCTAACCACTTGTCGGAACGTCGCGGGTGCGTTATCTGTTCACATGACGCAGCCCATACTCCGTTCGGAATCGCCCAATGACCTTTGAAGTCCCAGCGCACTGCGCTCACGCCGTCGCTAAACCTGCCAGCCGTATCCGTCAGAAAAACGAAGAGGCGATTATTAAAGCCGCTGAAGACGAGTTCGCACGTCACGGCTTCAAAGGCACCAGCATGAACACCATTGCG
This sequence comes from Pseudomonas sp. AB6, assembly GCF_034314105.1. NCBI lineage: Bacteria > Pseudomonadati > Pseudomonadota > Gammaproteobacteria > Pseudomonadales > Pseudomonadaceae > Pseudomonas > Pseudomonas sp. AB6. Next base: position 4,806,193 of record NZ_JAVIWJ010000001.1, on the reverse strand, counting down.
CAAAATGCGGGGTTGCCCAAAGCCAACCTGCACTACTACTTCACCAACAAACTCGGGCTGTATATTGCCGTATTGAGCAACATCCTTGAATTGTGGGACAGCACCTTTAACTCACTTAGCGGGGAAGACGATCCTGCCGAGGCCTTGACCCGCTACATTCGCGCGAAAATGGAGTTTTCTCGGCGGCAGCCACAAGCCTCGCGGATTTTTGCGATGGAAATCATCAGCGGCGGGGAGTGCTTGAACGAATACTTCAGCCAAGATTATCGCGCATGGTTCCAGAGTCGAGCCGCCGTGTTTCAGACCTGGATTGATGCAGGAAAAATGGACTCCATCGACCCCGTACATTTGATCTTTTTGCTGTGGGGAAGCACTCAGCATTATGCAGACTTCGCCACGCAAATTTGTCGCGTAACCGGTCGCACGCGCCTGACCAAGCAGGATATGGAAGACGCCGGCGACAACCTGATTCGGATCATTCTCAAAGGCTGCGGGCTTACGCCTTCAGCTGCCTGAGCACGCACGCTCTTAAGCGACGCTTTGTCTCGTCGATAGCTGGAATCTGTCATGCCTTTTACCCTAATCGGCGCTTGCGAATACCGGGAAGAAATTCGCAAAAGCCGCTTCATCACCTTGGCCGCGCCCATCACTAGCGCTGCAGACGCTCAAACTTATATTGAGCAACACAGCGATTTGAATGCCACTCACAATTGCTGGGCGTGGAAACTGGCCGATCAATACCGTAGCAGTGACGACGGTGAGCCCGGAGGCACTGCAGGTCGCCCGATCCTGGCCGCTATTGAAGCGCAAGATTTCGACCAGGTCGTTGTACTGGTGATTCGCTGGTACGGCGGAATTCAGTTAGGTACTGGTGGCTTGGCCAGGGCCTACGGCGGCGGTGCAAACAAATGCCTTCAACAGGCTGAACGCGTACCGCTCATTCATAGGGTGGGGCTGAGTTTTGATTGCAGTTTCAGCGAGCTTGCGATGGTTAAAGTACGCTTGGCTGAGTTAAATGGTCTGATGCTGAACGAAGCATTTACCGCCAATGGCGTGGAAATCACTCTCTCGCTTGGCCCTGAATACATTGAAACCCTTCAGCGTCAATTAGCGGATCTTAGTCGCGGGCGCATTGTTGTCCAGCGCGCAGAGGAGTGACATAGAGTTGCCCACATCTGTTGTGCACCCGGCTGTGGATAACCTGAGTACACCCGCTCGCACCCCCCGGTACGCATAGCTCTGCGCCAATTGATCACTTATTAACCAATTATCTAAGTAACAGGAAAAATCTTCTTAAAACAGTCTGTTAGCGCGACTTATGACAACACGATCCAATGCGGCGGGTGCTTATCCCCTCATTTCGAGCTTGCGCACAATTACTGTGGACCAATCTGTGGATAACCCGTGCAAGAGTGCCGAAAACACAGACCCTTCATGGTGTGCGCCTCGGTGTTCGATTTTTGCACAACTCGTACAAACGGCGAACAGCTTACCGTGCGCAACAAGCAGTAGGCTTGGCCACTAAGTTCGTAAACACACTGTGCATGCTAGCCCTACTGAACCGAGGCAAATGTCAGCCCAGCTGTGCCCTCGCCGTGCTCCATGGCAAGCGCGGCAAGCTTTGCCAACGTTAACGTGAAGGTGAGTAAGATCAACTCGGTGCCTTAGGCTTGATAGTGAACATCGTGCTGTGGAATTGGTAGTACTGTCGACACCAAACTGAATCTTTAAAAGTGGAACTTGCTTTCCATATGAATAATCATGAATTGTTTATCTAATGAAAAGCAAGATAGTTTTTGAAAAAACGATAAGTCATGGGTAGTTCAATGTGCTATCGACGAAATGGTACTTATTCGAAAGTACAAAGAGCCGGATTGGTTTCTTTACATTCTTTTTCTTTCCATGCAATACCCACAGGCTTCGCAGCTGCCTGGGTTTTAAGGGTCATTCTAACGGCTTCGTTCTTCTTACCTTCGTAGTCACATGCCACAAAGTCTCCACTACTACTTGTGCTACGGATCGCAGCCATTTTGAACGTAACGTTTTGCAGATCCGATTCATCAGCCATCGGGTTTTCACCCGTCCACTTCTGACCATTTGGGGCAGTAGCTGTATAAGTAAAACCCTGTCCCTCGGCAGTCTGTTTAATATCGCTGACCGCTGGACATGAGGTAGTAACCGCATGAGCGTTGCCCATCAACACCATCATAGTAATAACGCCTGCCGAAATTTTCTTGAAATCCATAGTCATGACTATTGCTCCTAGTTTAACAAGATACAATTTAGTGCTCCGCTAACAGCAAAAATTACACTACGCTGAAAGCCATGACTGCACGCCATGTGATCTTAAGGCTAGCGTAAAATTCTGTATACGCAAGATTGAACCCCAGCCTACTTGATATCAAGTAAAGCACCTTCACCTTGTTCGTTAATAAGCGTTCTTAACATTCCGATTTCACAGATAATTTTTTGGGCTCTAACAAGGACCATGAATTGGCTAAGTAGGGACCACCCCCTACGATCAAAAATCGGAAAATCAGCTCGGGCAGCCCGCGGTCAACCCTGTTTTTTCACTGGCAAAGTTTCCAGCAAAGCCACCCAGCGACCGGGTCGAGACGCTGGGCAACATCTTATTAACTAAAAGGGTGAAACAAATCCCGGGTAGACCTCGACCGCGCTTTCAGCGAGGCGCCTTAAACCCCCAGCAGCGACAGCATGATGAAGGTCGCGAACAACACAAAATGGGTCATGCCTTCGATAGCATTGGTTTCGCCATCGTTCAGGTTGATTGCGCTCACCAGCAAGGTAATAAATACCATGACCGTTTGCACCGGCGTCATTGCCATCTGGAACGGCTGACCACTGTAAAGCGCCATCGCCTCCATGACCGGAACGGTCAGGATCACCGTCGACAACGACGCCCCCAATGCGATGTTGACCACTGATTGCATGCGGTTAGCCAAAGCTGCGCGCAGCGCGGTAAGTATCTCCGGCGCGGCGGAAATCGCTGCAACCAAAATGGCTGTCATCACGGGAGGTGCACCTGTCCCTTGGAGCCCCAGGTTGACCGTTTTCGACATCACTTCCGCCAGCGCGCCAATTACCACAACGCCGAAGACTAACGTGCCGACAGAGCGGGTCAAATTGATAATTGGTTCATCGTCGGCAGGTTGATTTTTACGCTTTTTCTGCGGATAGCTATAACTGAAAAAATAACTATGCGGCCCCACCTGCATGCGCAAAAACAACGCGTAGAGCACTACCATCGCACCAATGGTAAACCCCGAATAAACTTTCCAGTCTCCTGCGGGAATAAACTCAGGTACCACCATCGAAACGCCCATTGCAGTGAGAATCATCACGCTGTACGTGCGCGCTGAATCGTCGTTGTACGATTGCTCGCCATGCTTTAGGCCACCCATCAGTGCTGCCAGACCAAGAATGCCATTGATATCAAGCATCACCGCCGAATAAATGGTGTCGCGCACAAGCGTGGGCGAAGGCTCGTTGCTCATCATGATTGCCAAGATCACCACTTCGACCAATACCGCCGCTAACGTCAAAATCATCGTGCCGTAGGGATCACCCACCTTGTGGGCTAGTAGCTCCGCATGATGGGCCACACGCATAGAAGCGCAAACGATAGCGACGACCAACGCGATTGCACCCGCCAACGCAATGCCCTGGCCGTGACTCAGCAACCAATATTCGAAAGGGAACGCAACACATGCAGCAAAGACTGCCAGGAGCAGAAATTTTTCGTCTTTTAAATAGGTCGGCATTGGTGCCCTTGGCTTTTGAAAGCGCGCAGCGAGAGAAAGGTGATGTGCAGTACAGACTGCTCGGGGTTACTAAATGTTTGGTGCTAACGGTAGCAGTAATGATCGGAGGGTGAACATTTAACCGGCTGGTCAGGTTTTGCTTTCTTGTAGGGCATCCTCTGTAGAATGCCTGCATCTGCTCCTGATGAGAAAACGCACATGTACGATTGGCTGAACGCGCTGCCCAAGGCAGAACTGCACTTACACCTCGAAGGGTCGTTGGAACCTGAATTGCTGTTCGCCTTGGCCGATCGCAATAAAATCGCCTTACCCTGGGCAGACGTCGAAACCTTGCGCAAGGCGTATGCGTTCAATAATCTGCAAGAGTTTCTGGATCTGTACTATCGCGGGGCCGACGTACTGCGTACCGAACAAGATTTCTATGACCTGACTTGGGCTTATTTACAACGGTGCAAAGCACAGAACGTCATTCATACCGAACCGTTTTTTGATCCCCAGACCCATACCGACCGAGGCATTGCGTTCGAAGTAGTGGCAAATGGTATTGCCAGTGCTTTAAAAGACGGTCAGGAGAAGCTCGGTATTAGCAGTGGTCTGATTCTTAGCTTCCTGCGCCACTTGAGCGAAGAAGAGGCCGAAAAAACCCTGGATCAAGCACTGCCGTTCCGTGACGCTTTTGTCGCCGTCGGGCTCGACAGCTCGGAAATGGGTCACCCGCCTAGCAAGTTCCAAAGAGTATTCGACCGTGCGCGAAGCGAAGGTTTTTTGACGGTTGCCCATGCAGGCGAAGAAGGGCCACCCGAATATATTTGGCAAGCGCTGGACCTGTTGAAGATTGAACGCATTGACCACGGCGTCCGGGCTATGGAAGACGACCTACTAATGCAACGCATCATCGACGAACAGATTCCGCTGACGGTATGCCCTCTGTCCAACACCAAACTATGCGTGTTTGACGATATGGCTCAACACAATATTCTCGAAATGCTAGAGCGAGGCGTGAAGGTGACAGTCAACTCAGACGACCCTGCTTACTTCGGGGGGTATGTGACGGAGAATTTCCATGCGCTGCATACCCATCTCGGCATGACCCAGGACCAGGCCAAGCGCATGGCGCAAAATAGCCTGGACTCGCGACTGGTCAAACCTTGATAGCGACGGATGTGTTCCCGTGAAAAAGGGAACACATCCCGAGGTAGCATCAGGCAGCGGACGCGATTTTGCTGATTTCACGTTGCCCGCTGGAAGAGACCTGCAAGGCGGTGGATTCTTCGGTAGTGCGCAACCACCCCAATTGAATAAACAATTGCAGCAAGCCCGCACCCAGGGCGCCGCCCAAGTGCGGTGTACGTTCACTCCAATCCGGACATGCGCACACGGTCTGGCGCTTTCGATGGGCCAGAGCGGGAACATAAATCCCACGCTGGGCAAACTGGGCGACGCCCTTGCTGGTGACTTCGATACGCTGCTCCTGCTGCTCGATCCACCCGGCTCCCAAGAGGCGTTGATACAGCTCAGCAGCTAACTCACCACCTAAATGATCCGCACAAATCCTTGCGCGTCGAAGCGGCAAGGGCGGCGTGGATAAAACAGGTTGCGACACACTTTTGCTCACGCGGTCGATACTGACCAAAGATGCGCTGGCCAATGCCTCGACCGCAGCCCCAACCTCGGGTCCAGCCAACCGGAAGAACCGCTTTCGGCCTCGCGCCTCCTGCTTTAATAAACCGCCAGTAGCCAAGCGCGCCAAGTGGGCACCTGCCGAAGACGTGGATAGACCCGCCAGCAGGGCCAGCTCATCCGCCGCACGGGCGGTCCCATCCATCAAAGCCCAAATCATTGCGCTGCGTTTTGGGTCAGCCAACAACGTGGCAATCTGGCTAATGCAAGGTGCATATTCCATGTATTCACTCCCTGTTGAAACATTCATCAATCGCACTGACATAGTGAACAGCAAATTGGATCCAGCCAAGACGCTAAGCCGCCAAAACGAGGGCTATATTTCACCGGAGTAGCGAAAACGTCATGTTGTAAAACCTATATGACGCAATATTTAAATCTCTGGCACCGATCACCTACTCATTAATCTAGCCTGCCGGAATTTGTCGTATAGATACGTCCTGCTTGATAGCTGACGGACTTGGCCGAGCACGTCAAGTATAAGCCCAGCGCTCTTTCACGAAACGGTGATTAAACTCGTCTTTAGCTCGACGCTGGCATCCTGCAGCCAAAGTCGGTCACTGTCACGCCTGAAGAAAAGAGCTTCCGAACAGGCTATCTGCTTTGAAAGCACTGCCGGCCGGACACTTTAGGGCCGTATGAAAAAACTTACCTGATAGACCCAAGGGAATTGCCTACAAAAGAAACACACAAAACGCGCAAGAAAATACGACGACTTAACGGAACCTTTAGCACCTGCACCTGTGATCTATGCTTTTTAGTGATGCAACTCTTTGCATGTCCCGTCAGACATTTCCTTACAGCAAGTAGTCTATGGAACATTAGTCATAGTGTTACGGGATAGAGGGGCTTCGTGCCGCTAATGCCGAGCAGCGCAACTTGAGCATTTCACGTAAAAGATTAACCGGTTTACTCAATTGCAACCGATGGGCGCACAGCAAGTTGAGCGGTGCCCACTCGCCTTGCAGCTCTGGCATTAACACTTTCAAGCGCCCGGCATGAACGTCAGCGGCGACATCCAGCCAGGATTTATACGCGACGCCGGCGCCCGCCACCGCCCACAACCGAACAACGTCGGCATCATCACTGAAACGATCCCCGTGCACCGTCAGGCTCATTTCTCGTTTGCCATCATGGAAGCGCCAATGGTCATGCACTCTATTGCCCAGCATAAAAAGCAAGCAATTATGCTGCGCCAACTGCTCCAGGTGCTGCGGCTCACCCTGGCGCGCCAGATAAGACGGTGCCGCACACAGCACGCGCCGGTTGTCAGGTGCTATAGGCAAAGCGACGAGGCTGGAGTCTTCTGGCTCGCCATACCGCAGAGCTATATCTACCGGCTGACGAAACAGATCGGCGATCCGATCACCCAATAATAGGCGCAAGGTTAGCTGAGGATGTTGACGCTGAAATTCATCGAGCCAAGGTAATAGAACATTACGACCAAAATCAGAAGGTGCAGACAACTGCAAAACGCCGCTCACTTGATCTTGGCTGCTGGCCAATAACCGACGCCCTTCCTCAAGACTACTCAAGGCTGCCCGTGCGTATTCCAGAAACCCGTCACCTTCAGCCGTCAGACGAAGACTACGGGTCGAACGCGCCATCAATCGTGCGCCCAGTTGCTGCTCGATACGCTTAAGCGCCGCACTGGCGACGGCAGCCGACATGTCCATAACTCGCGCGGCCGCGGACAAGCTGCCCAAGTCAGCAGCGCGAACAAACAATTGCAAATCATCAAAACGAAGCATAAAAACTCGGATTATCAATTAAAAATTGAAAGAGACTGCTGTTTTAGCGGGTTTTATCTTTTGAGGAAATAGCCAATCATCTGCGTCATTGCACTTTTCAGCGGCCCGAGCGCCCTCTAAGGAATCACCATGTCCCCGCCGTTAATCGTCATCGCCACGCTTATCGCTAAATCGGGTCACGAAGCAGACTTGGAAAAATGCCTGCGCACGATTCTGGAACCGACCCGCGCCGAGACCGGCTGCCTTAGTTACGACTTGCACCAAGACCTGGAGCACAGCGCATCTTTTTATATGATCGAGCGCTGGACCGACGATGCTGCCCTCCAAGCCCATTCCGCCAGTGCGCATATCCAAGCGTTCAGGGTCGAAGTGGGCAAGCACCTGGAAGCGTTCATTCTTAAGCGAGTTCAACATCTGGCCTGACGATCGATTCGTCAGTTGTCGTCTTACTGTCCCTTTTTCTGGAGCCTTCATGAAAGCTGTCGCTTATTACCATTGCTTACCCATTACCGATCCCGCGTCATTGCAAGACATCGAATTGGAAACCCCGGTCGCTGGCCTTCGCGACCTGCTGGTTGAAGTCAAAGCCATCTCAGTCAACCCGGTCGATACCAAGGTTCGGCAAAACGCGCAGCCGGAAGACGGCGCCGCTAAGGTATTGGGCTGGGACGTTGCGGGCATCGTCAAATCGGTGGGCGCGCACGTCACGCTGTTCAAGCCCGGGGACAAAGTGTTTTACGCCGGTTCAATCGCGCGCGCCGGGGCTAACAGTGAATGGCACGTAGTCGATGAGCGTATTGTCGGGCACATGCCCAAATCTCTGAGTTTTGCCCACGCGGCCGCCTTGCCGCTGACTGCGATCACCGCATGGGAATTGCTCTTCGAGCGTCTGCAGATAGGCGAAGGCCAAGCAGATAAAGGGCAAAGTTTAATAATTGTCGGAGCGGCGGGCGGCGTCGGTTCGATACTCACCCAATTGGCTCGCCAATTGACCGGACTGAAGGTAGTCGGCACTGCCTCCCGGCCTGAGACACAAGCATGGGTGCGTGAGCTAGGCGCGCACCATATCCTCGATCACAGCAAGCCGCTGAACGAAGAGCTGAGCCGCGCGAGACTTTCTCAGGTGACTCATGTTGCTAGCCTGACCCATACCGATAAACATTTGAATCAACTGGTTGATGCCTTGGCGCCGCAAGGACGTCTGGCGTTGATCGACGACCCGAAGTCGCTCGATGTTGGCCTGCTCAAACGCAAGAGCATCTCGCTGCACTGGGAGTTCATGTACACGCGATCATTGTTCGAAACGCCCGATATGATCGAGCAACACAAGCTGCTCAATCGCGTTGCAGAGTTGGTTGACGCTGGTACGTTGAAGACCACTTTTGGTGAGCATTTCGGCACCATCAACGCAGCGAATTTACGTCGAGCTCATGCTGTATTAGAGAGTGGTAAAGCCAAAGGCAAGATAGTACTAGAAGGCTTCTAATTGAACGAGGCGGCATACTGTTCATACAGACAGCGCCGTCAGTCAGACGCTTGACCGGGATCAATACGTTGTTCAGAAGCCGGATTACACTTGCTGAGTTTGCCAACCCTCGAGGAAGTCAGCAATGAAAGTTCTGATGAGTGAATCAGCAAGATCCCTGGAAGGAAACCAATGGCAGGTCCGTTTGGACCAACATGTCGTTAGCTTCCGCAGTGAGGCCGAAGCTCGTGCCTTTGTTCGCACGCTTGAGTCTCGGCTTCAGGCACCACACACATTTCCGACCTTACGGCAGCAAGCAGCGAGCTAGATCGGTTCGTTGTCTGTTGTCCCCTCTAAACGCGTGCTGCCTCTGTGGCAGATTTGTCACGGTTTCGTTGCAGTCGATGGGTCAATAAGGCTGCGGTGACCGCCAATATTCCGCACAAGCTAATCACCGTCGCCATAGGCATTGCAGTGCCGTCGTGCAGGATACCTACCAAGGCTGAAGCGGCGGCAGCAACGCTGAATTGTAGGCACCCGAGCAGGGCCGACGCGCTGCCCGCCCGCTTCCACTGGCCGCTCATCGCACACGCCGAGGCGTTAGGGATGATGCAGCCAAGGCTGGCAATACAAATGAACAACGGAATAAGCAATGGCCAGAGGGCTTCGGGGCGCAACGCCGCTACGCCCAACATGACCAACGCGGCGGTCAAGTACACCCACACCGCTCGCGCCAGCAAAAATGCAGGACCTCGTCGGCTCAATATTCGGGCATTAATCTGCGCTGTTAAAATGAAGCCCGCGGCGTTGGAGCCAAACAACCAGCCGTAATGTTCTGGTGGCACGCCATAAAGCTTAATAAAAACAAACGGTGAGCCCGACACATATGCAAACATCCCCGCAATGGCGATACCACCGGTCATAGCGTGGCCGATGAAAATCTTGTCACCCAACAACCGACGGTACTGTGTGAGAGCGCCTGTTAACGGGTGGCGCGGATGTTCTGCCGGCATGCTTTCAGGTAAGCCACGAAAAACCGCTAGCCAGCACAAGGCACTAAAAATGCTCAACACCAGAAAAATCGAGTGCCAGCCGTAAAGATTGACCAATAGCCCACCGAGCATTGGCGCGAGTATGGGTGCCAAGCCCATCACCAGCATCAACTGGGAAAAAACCTTTGCCGATTCAATCGGATTGCATTTGTCGCTGACGATGGCACGAGATAAGACCATACCCGCGCATCCACCTAACGCTTGCACAAATCGCGCTGCGATCAGCCATTCCAGGCTAGGTGCAAACGAACACGCCAACGAGGCTAGAGTGAATAGCCCTACGCCCACTAACAGAGGCGTTCGCCGACCAAAGCGGTCGGCAACCGGGCCATAAGCCAACTGACCAATAGACAGGCCTAGAAAGTAGGCGGCCAAGGTCATCTGCACGTGTTTTTCGTCAGTTGCAAATGCCAACGCAATGGCCGGAAAACCGGGCAGGTAAAAATCGATGGCCAATGGACCAAAAGCGCTCAATGCGCCCAGTATCAAGATCATTCTGAGGTTCATCGGTTTTCCAAAACTATGCCCCGCGCAACGGGCTAGTCTAACCGTCCTGAAACCTCAGAGCGTCCTCAACACCAAATTATTAAATCTTTTTCTCAGCCCATCGTTTAGACCGCTTGAGCGGTAGCCACGTACCCTTCGCTACTGATCAAACTGACAAGCGCTTGAGTGGCAACTGTACTTTGTACTTGCACCACCCCCGTGGCGAGATCCACCTTCACCTCAGCGGTGGGATCGACGCGATGAATGGCCTGTGTAACAGCTCGGACGCAGTGACCACATGTCATGCCTTGAACATTAAATAGTTGCATAGCGCTACTCCTCGTAAGATAGCGAGCATCTTCAACCTTTCCATAGCGGTAAGGTCAAGCGTATGTTTTATCTCCCGGGCTGGTATTCATCGCGCCGCTCGGCCAAGCTGCGTCATCACCGTATTTTCACGCAGGAGTATTTGCAATGCGCCGGGCAGCATGGAGTCTTTTCAGCATACTTGGCCTTATGGCTTCAGCACCTTGGGCGCAAGCCGAATCTCAGGACTATAGCGTACTGATCATCTCTCGTGAGCGGCTGGAAGTGTCCACGTCATGCGAAATAGGTATATACATCCAGGATCAGTTGGTAGGCCGCCTGTTTCAGGAAGAGTCCACCTCTTTCAATCTGGCACCCGGCAAAACTGATGTGCGTCTGCGCTTGCTGCCGGGACAAGCATCCGGTTGCGAGCCGGGCATGACCATCCCAAAAATCACCGTTATACAGCTACACGCCGGTGACATCGTTAAATACCAAATAGCCAATAGCCCAAGTGGCATGTACCTGAAACCTGCCTCTTTGGGATATTGAGCCCATTATTAAACCAGGGGACCCGATGAACATCGGTCAAGCGGCGAAAAACAGTGGTCTGAGTGCCAAAATGATTCGTTATTACGAGTCCACAGGCTTGCTCAAAGCCGCGCATCGCACTGACAGCGGCTATCGCGTTTATGGGCCAGACGATCTGCACACGCTGGCGTTTATCAAGCGTTCGCGAGATTTAGGGTTTTCGCTGGAAGAAGTTTCAAGGTTGCTGACGCTCTGGCAAGACAAAGGCCGGGAAAGCGGCGACGTGAAGAATTTGGCGCGTAAACACATCACCGAGCTAAATCAAAAAATCTCCGAAATGGCTAGCTTGCGCGACACCCTGCAAGAGCTGGTCGAACACTGCCACGGTGATCATCGTCCCGATTGCCCAATCCTCAAGGATCTTGAGTCCGGTGGGTGTTGCGACTGATACCGGAGCCAACACATCTGAAGCCGAATGTTAGCCATAAAAAATCCGGCCGAAGCCGGATTTTTATTAGCCTATCATTGCATCCAGGGTGGCGGCGGTTCTTCGGCTTTATTAGGCGGCGCCTCATCGGCAGCCCGACCGGCTTGACGACGGTCCTCATCCATACGTGCTGCTTCGATTTCTCGAAGAATTCCGCCAACATCAGCTTCTTCTTCTGGCTCGTCGAATTCGCCCGTCAATACCGTCGCAGGTGACAACGTGCCCGCCTCGTAAAACGACCACATTTCTTTCGCATACTTGGTGAGTCTCAGCTCTGGCGCAAAACGCCCGAAATAAGAGGCCATGTTGCCAACATCACGCTCCAGCATGCTGAACGCGTGATTGTTACCCGCCGCGTCGACCGCCTGTGGCAGATCGATAATCACTGGACCGTTTGGAGTCAACAACACGTTGAACTCAGACAAGTCACCGTGCACCAAGCCGGTACACAGCATCAGCACGATTTGGCTGATCAGAAACGCGTGATATTCACGTGCTTGATCCGGGTCAAGGGTCACGTCGTTCAGACGCGGTGCCGCATCGCCAAACTCATCAGCGACCAACTCCATCAGCAATACGCCCTCCAGGAAGTCGTAAGGCTTGGGAACCCGCACACCCGCAGCGGCCAAACGAAACAACGCTGCCACTTCGGCATTCTGCCAAGCATCTTCGGTCTCTTTGCGACCAAACTTGGAGCCCTTGGCCATTGCTCGGGCTTGCCGGCTATTGCGAACCTTACGACCCTCCTGATATTCCGCGGCCTGCCGGAAACTACGTTTATTCGCCTCCTTGTAAACCTTGGCGCACCGCAGCTCTTCGCCACAGCGCACCACATAAACAGCTGCCTCTTTACCACTCATGAGTGGGCGCAGCACCTCGTCGACCAGACCGTCCTCGATCAGGGGTTCAATGCGTTTTGGAGTCTTCATCAGCTTTTTTTGTGGGTCCTTCGTGGCCAAATACGCAATGGATGCTCGTTATACGGCAATCCTCGCACAGCGAGTAGTAGATGCCGACCTTTGACCTTCACGGATGTGGGAAAGGCTTCAATTATTTAACAGTTTTTATGCCGAGCAATGTATAGCCAACCATCAACCGGCAGGCCTGCGCAAGTCTCAGTTTTTGAACAGCTCCCCAGGAGTGAAGCCAAATAGGCTTTTGAAGGCAGCGATAAAGGCTGAAGTCGAATCATAACCGCAAGACAATGCCGTATTTGTCACGCTCTCACCGCCCTCCAGCACACTCAGCGACGACAGCAATCGTGCCCGCTGGCGCCAACCACGGAAACTTAAACCGGTCTCGCGCTGAAACAAACGCATCAGTGTTTTTTCCGACATTCCCAACCGTCCAGCCCAATCATACAAAGTAATGACTTGGCTGGGATCAGCGATCAACTCGTTGCACAACCCGAGCAATCGCGGATGGCGCGGCAATGGCAGCGAGAATTCGACCTCCGGCAGCTCCGATAGTTGATCGAGCAGCACCTTGACCAGACGCTCTTCGCTGCTATCACCCTGGGGATACCGTGAAGGCAGCAAGCAAAACGACTTAATTAGCTCGCGAGCCAGCGAGGTCACCTCCAAAACCCGGCAACGTTCTGGCGCCCATTTACAGTCTTCTGGACGCACATACAGGCTGCGCATTTCGGCACACGTCGAGGTAACTACATCATGCTCAAGCCCCGCAGGAATCCAGACACCCCACTGCGGCGGCGCGAAAAAACTACCTTCGGCAGTGTGCACGCCAAGGACGCCGCTAATGGCATACGCAAACTGTACCCAATCGTGCCGATGCGGCGGCGTCCATGAGCCCGCGCCCAAACTTTCGACACGGGCATACAACGGTCGCGGCAAAGCATCCAGCACCGGAACCTGGCGTTCGGCCCCATATTGTCCGTTAGTCGGCATCGATTGACCTTGTGTCGCAAGACGGCTACAGAACCCTTACGTTACCCTGCCGACATCATTTTTTACAAAAACTCTTTTTAGAATCCAGGCCGGCCACTCATATGCACATATTCATGCACCTTAAGCGCGTTGTGACCGACTGGTTCCTGTGCGGAATGCTACTTGCCACGCTGCTGGCTTATTTTTTCCCTGCCTTCGGCAGCGCCGGCGGCGCAATGCATTCCGAATACGTGATCAATATCGGCGTATTTCTGGTGTTTTTCTTGCACGGCGTGAATTTGTCCAGCGAACAGATTAGTCACGGCCTGAAGAACTGGAAGCTGCACGTAATGGTTCAGAGCTTTACGTTCATAGTGTTTCCACTGCTCTGGCTGGCTTGTAGCAAACTGTTTGGCTCGCACCTGCCCGCGCTGCTGATGCTGGGATTCTTCTACCTGTGCGCTCTGCCCTCGACCATTTCTTCATCCGTGGCGCTGACCGGTAGCGCAAACGGTAATGTTCCGGCAGCGATTCTCAATGCCAGCATGTCCAGCGTGTTCGGGATTTTCATGACCCCGTGGCTGGTGAGTTTGGTGGTGGGTTCCGGCGCTGGCGGGATCGACCTCGGCGCAACTTTGCTCGATCTCTGCGCAATGTTGTTGCTGCCACTGGTACTGGGCCAATTGGTGCGACCATTTTTGGGTAAATTTTTTACCCGACACAGGCGTTACACCAACATTGTCGACAAGGTTGTGATCCTGCTGCTGGTGTACTCGGCGTTCTGCAATTCCATGGTTTCAGGCATGTGGCAAAAACAAGGCGGTGCGGTAATTTTCAGTGCGTTCATCGGTAGCGCGCTGCTGCTGGCTGTCGTTTTATTCATGACCACCCGCACCGCTCGCGCGCTCAAGTTCAACCATGCAGATGAGGTGGCGGCGGTGTTTTGTGCAAGCAAGAAATCGTTGGCCGCCGGTGCGCCGATGGCCGCGTTAATCTTCGGTGCTGACCCAGGGCTGGGCCTGATTTTGCTGCCAATCATGATTTATCACCCGATGCAGCTGATCGTCTGTTCGGTTTTAGCTGAGCGCTATGCAGCGCAGCATCGGTTGCTGAAGGTGCAAGAAAGTGAGGCTGTGCTGGCCAGATAGTCCACGCGTATATTCCGATGCATTACCGCTCAATAATCGCCGTAACACCTTGTCCGCCCGCTGCGCAGATAGAAATTAACCCACGCCCCTGCCCGGCAACCGCCAACAGTTTCGCCAAGTTGGCGACGATTCTTGCGCCAGTGGCGGCGAAGGGATGGCCTGCCGCCAACGAGCTGCCTTTAACGTTAAGCTTGCCGCGATCAATCGACCCTAACGCGCAGTCCAGACCCAAGCGGGTTTTGCAGTAATCCTCGTCTTCCCAGGCTTTTAACGTGCAGAGCACCTGCGCAGCGAACGCTTCATGAATTTCGTAATAATCAAAATCCTGCAAACGAAGGTCGTTACGTGCCAAAAGGCGTGGAACGGCATACACCGGCGCCATCAATAACCCTTCAGCGCCGTTGGCAAAATCGACCGCCGCAGCCTCGCCATCACGTAAAAATGCCAATACCGGTAGCCCGCGTTCTTTGGCCCACTCCTCACTGGCCAACAGCACTAGGGAGGCACCATCGGTCAGCGGCGTCGAATTTCCGGCTGTCAGCGTGCCTTTAGGACCGCGCTCAAAAACTGGTTTTAGGCTGGCAAGCGTGTCCAGCGTCAGATCTGGCCGCAGGTTATGATCACGGGTCAACCCCATATACGGCGTCAGCAGGTCGTTTTGCCAGCCTTCGGCATAGGCGGCCGCCATTTTCACATGGCTTTCCAGCGCCAGTTTGTCTTGGGTATCACGGCCGACATTCCAGGTTTGCGCCATCAGTTCGCAATGCTGCCCCATGGACAATCCCGTGCGCGGCTCACCATTACGTGGCAGTTCAGGCTTGAGGTTGTGCGGACGAAGTCGCAGCAATGCTTTGAGTTTATCCGCGCCGGTTTTGCTGCGATTGAGCTGCAACAAAATGCGCCGCAGATCTTCGTTGACTCCAATCGGCGCATCCGAAGTAGTGTCTACGCCACCCGCGATCCCACAGTCGATCTGCCCCAACGCAATCTTGTTCGCCACCAGCAACGCGGCTTCCAGCCCAGTACCACAGGCCTGTTGCACGTCGTACGCAGGTGTTTGGGGCGACAGTCGCGAGCCCAGTACGCATTCGCGGGTCAGGTTGAAATCTCGCGAATGCTTGAGCACCGCACCAGCGGCTACTTCTCCAATGCGAAGACCGTGCAGATTGAATCGTTCAATCAAGCCTTCGAGTGTGGCGGTCAGCATGTCCTGATTACTCGCGGTGGCATACGCACCGTTGGAGCGGGCGAATGGGATGCGATTGCCGCCAACAATAGCGACGCGACGTGGCAGATTCATAAAGCTTCCTTGTTGTTGAATACTTTTTATTGAGCCTAATAGAGCACAGCTTAGGTCCGGTTGCAGCGAACGCCGTTGGGCCCAAGTGGTCAATTGTTTGAACCCCGACTCAAGGAGAGTGTTCCATGTCGTCCGACCGCTATATCGAATTCGCCAACTCTGACATCGGCCGTCGCTTGATTGGCGCAGTGGGCCTGCCCACTCCGGCGCGATTGGAACGCTGGCAAGCGGGGCGTTTGCGTCCGATTGAGGGCACATTGTTGATCAGCGCGGGGCCGCTGGCCGATCACGTCAGAATTTTCGCCCAGCGCCTTACCGACTCACTGTACAGCTTTGGCAGCGATCAACCGGATGCCACCGCCTGGACTGCCGACCAAGGCCCGAAACTCAAGGCTGTGCTGTTCGACGCCAGTACCATGACTCACACTGGCCAGCTCAAACAGCTGCGTGAATTCTTTCAGCCGGTCATGAAAAGTTTCGATCATAGCGCCCATGTCGTAATACTCGGCCGGGCACCGGTTGCCCTGACCGAAGATCCCTTAGCGGCCAGCACTCAACAGGCCATTGAAGGGTTCAGCCGTTCCCTCGCCAAAGAAATGCGTGATGGCGGCACAGTGCAATTGCTGCATATCGACGAAGGCGCGGAAAACCAACTCGAAGGTGCTCTTCGGTTTTTCCTATCACCCAAAAGCGCATTCATTTCAGGTCAAGTCATCCGCCTGAGCCCATGCGCAACTCATGTGCAGGACTGGAGCCGACCGCTTCGCGGGAAACGAGCGCTGATCACCGGCGCCGCACGCGGCATTGGGGCATCAATCGCCGAAACTCTGGCAAGAGACGGCGCAGAAGTGGTGTTACTGGACGTCCCTCAGGCCAAGGCCGACCTCGAAGCACTGGCTGCACGTCTGGGTGGGCAAAGTGTGACCTTGGATATTTGCGCCGAGAGCGCCGCACTGGAGTTGACCGAAGCCCTGCCGACTGGCATCGACATCGTGGTCCACAACGCCGGGATCACACGCGATAAAACCCTGGCAAACATGACGGCCGAATTTTGGGACTCCGTACTGGCGGTGAACCTCAACGCCCCACAAGTGCTGACCCAAGCCCTGCTGGACAGCGGCGCGTTGCGCGACAACGGCCGGGTCATCTTGATGGCCTCGATCAATGGCATCGCGGGCAATCGCGGGCAAACCAACTACGCAGCGAGCAAGGCCGGGCTGATTGGCATGGCCAAGTCCTGGGCGCCTCTATTGCAGCAGCGCGGCATCAGCATCAATGCTGTCGCACCTGGTTTTATTGAAACCAGAATGACCGAAAATATGCCCTTCACCCTGCGTGAAGCTGGTCGGCGCATGAGCTCCCTCGGCCAGGGTGGTTTACCTCAAGACGTTGCCGAAACCGTGGCCTGGCTCAGCCAACCAGGGACAGGCGCCGTAAGTGGTCAGGTGGTGCGCGTGTGTGGCCAGAGCGTTGTAGGGGCCTGATGCTTGCCTGTTCGATTTTGGAATAAAAGGAGATGACTTATGGCTTCACAATGGAGCTACCTCACCGCATCACCGGCATTGCCCAGGCTGTTCTTGCAAGCGGCGCTGCGACGTAAAGTCACTGGAACGGTGTTGCCAGAAGAAGGCTTGCGCTGTTGGGTGTCGGTCAATCGCCAACAGGTGGAAGCCTATCGCAAAGTATGCGGATTTCCGGACAGTAGTTTGATGCCACCTACCTACCTACACGTGCTGGCCTTTGCACTGCAAATGCAAATAATGACCGGCAAAAACTTTCCATTTCCGTTGCTAGGCCTTATTCACCTGCGCAACAGCATCAGCGTTCATCGACCGCTAGGCGGTATCGGCCAAGTGCGAGTGAGCGTTCACGTCGGCAACCTGCAACCCCATGCCAAGGGCGCAACATTTAGCCTGATCACCGAAGTTGAAGATGCACTGGGGTCACTTTGGGAAGAGGACTGCACCCTGCTTTGCAGAGGGATGCAATTGCCTGGTGAGCCACCAAGCGACTTCGAATCTGCGCCGTTGCCGCTCAGCGAGGTAACGCGTTGGCAGGCGCCTGCGGACATCGGTCGCCACTACGCAAAAGTGTCCGGCGACTACAACCCGATTCACCTGAGCGCCACCAGCGCCAAAATGTTCGGTTTCCCCACCGCCATTGCCCACGGCCTGTGGCTAAAAGCGCGAACTCTCGCCGCCTTGGACGACCACCTCCCCGCAGCGAATGTTCACATCAGCGCAGAGTTTCAAAAGCCGGTGCGGCTGCCCAGCGATGTTACGTTGTCAGCCAGCGCGGCCGGCTCCAGTGGGCAGTTTCGATTGACGGGGTCGAACCCTGATCTGGTGCACATGATCGGCAGTTGGCAGCCATTGACCTAGGCTCTTCGGTAGACGATGCCGTGCCGTGACAACCAAAGAAGGCCGATTGTTAGACTGCGGCATCGCATCACCCTTCTCGCCAACACGGTGGCTCCGTAATGGGGACTGCGTTTAAGCTACACGTCCTCAGGAGAACCCGATGAACCTCGACGACCTTACCCAACGCCTGCATAAGATTCGAGATCAAAATAATTGGCGGCAATTTCATAGCCCGAAAAACCTGGCAATGGCTGCCAGCGTGGAAATGGCTGAACTGGTGGAAATTTTCCAATGGCTCGGCGAAGACCAGTCACGCCAACTACCGCCTGATCAGCTAGAACATGCCGGTCAAGAAGTGGGCGATATTGTGATGTACCTGCTGATGCTGTGCAGTGAATTAGGGTTGGATATGGAACAGGTAGTACGCAGTAAGCTAGCCGATAACGAGCGGCGTTTTACACATGAGTGATCGACATTTCGATCTGCTGGCGACGCGCTTCGCCGAAAAAATCTATGGCGGCGCAAAAGGCGCTATCCGTCTGGCGGTACTACAGGCTGACTTGCTTGAAGTGCTGCCGCCCGATCGGCCACTACGGGTGTTGGACATCGGCGCTGGACTCGGCCACATGTCGTTATGGTTGGCGGAACGCGGTCATGCCGTGACGCTGGCAGAACCGGCACTGCCAATGCTCGACGGCGCACGTCAGCGCTTTGCCGACGCCGGCCAGACGGCAACCTTTATCCAGATACCGTGGCAGGATCTCCTCGGCCAGCAGCATCAACCGTATGACTTGGTACTGTGTCACGCAGTCTTGGAATGGTTGGCAGAACCTCATGCGATTTTGCCAGTGCTACATCAACTGACCCAAGCCAATGGCTGGTTGTCGTTGGCATTTTATAACCGCGATGCGTTGATCTATCGAAATCTGCTCAAGGGCCACTTTCGCAAAATGCGCAAGAATGACATGGCCGGAGAAAAACAAAGTCTGACTCCGCAACGCCCCCTGGACCCGCGCGAATTGTCAGCGCAACTTGAAGGGACGTGGCGAGTCGAAGCTCAAAGTGGCGTAAGGGTTTTCCATGATTACATGCCGGTTGAGTTTCAGGCCAAGGTTGAACTCGCAGCGTTGCTGGAAATGGAATTAGCTCACCGTCGCCACCCGAGCTTTGCTGGCCTGGGCCGTTATCTGCATTGGTTATGCAGGCCATTGTGAGCTTTTAACCCACACGGTTTATTGCGGAGACCATCATGAATCGCCGGATCGCCACCCTTTTGCTGTGCTTGAGCATTAGCGCTTGCCAAAGCAACAACCCCTACGTTGCCAGTTCCAACCCTCTGCCTCCTGCGCCGCGGCTTGCTAACACGGCAGTGGACATGAGCGCTTATCCAGCGCCAACGATTGATTTTGGTCGATACCGCAATTGGTCCTGGGTTAACGGCCAGCGGCCCAGTGGATCACCCTTTGCCAGCTCGGAACAACTGGCCGATGCAGTGAGCAACGGGCTTGATCAACGCGGTCTGCGTCCAGCAATGAATAATCTTCCCGCAGACCTCGGTGTAGTGGCAGACGTGCATGTGGAAACGCGCGTGCGCCAGGTCCGTGACGACGCCTACGATAATGGAGCCGGAGTGGGCTATGGCCGTTATGGCGGCTACAACAGCGGCGGTTTTGGCGGGTATACCACGGTGCCAATTGTGCGCACGTATCAGGTTCAAGTATTGGTAGTGCGCATCAGCCTGTTTGACAACCGAAGCCATCAACCGGTATGGAGTGCTAGCGCTGAAACTGCTACCGGTGGCGATGAGTCAGGCCGCGCCAAAGCTTTGCGCCAAGCGGTCAATCAAGCACTGACGACCTATCCGCCTTCGTGATGCAAAAGGAGAAACGTCATGTTACGGCGCCTGTCCATATTATCTATTGCACTGTCGCTGAGCGCCTGCGTCGCCAATCAGGTCAACCGTGACTTTGACGTTACACGCGATTTTGGCGCCTACCGCAGCTGGACCTGGAAAGAGCCCAGCGTGCAATATCGTCCCGACGATCCGCGAATAAAGAGCGACTTGACTGAACAACGTATTCGTCAATCGGTAAGTGGCCAGCTGGATCAGCGAGGACTGCGCATGGCCGCACCAGGGAGCCAAGCGGACATTAAAGTACAAACCTATTTGATCGTTGAGAATCGCCAGCAAATGGTCAGCACCAACTACGGCGGCAGCCTATGGGGCGGTGGTTGGGGCGGATGGGGTGGCGGAATCACTGAAACCCGAAATGTCGATTACAAAGTCTCAACCCTGCAAATCGATTTGCTCGATGCCAGGGACGGCAAGCTGGTCAGGCGCGGCAGCACCGAACAAGTGGTTAATTCCAGCCAAACAACCGTTGATCTTGGATGAACTGGGCATTACTGAAAACACCGTGAAGTTATATGTTTCTCAAGTACTGCGCCTGACCGCATGCATAACCGTACTCAATTGGCCCTGGCCCTGTTGCCGAATAACGCGCAGCACTGTGTTACGGCACATTGAAAGTTGTCGAACACGCACGACCCTAAGCCCTGCCGCACGTTTTTAAAAACTTAAGGCAAATAGCCTCTATCCTCCACGGAACTCGCTGGCCTCTAAAGTAGCCCAAGCGACAGACTTCTTTTTTCTTCAGGGCATGCATATGCGGACAGAAAGCTTTTTCGAATGGCTCGGTCAGATGCTGGGCGCCATCATTCGGTTTGTGGTTGATGGATTGGATTGGCTATTCAAAATACTGGGGCATGCCGGAGGCAACTTTGTCGAGGGCCTGTCTCGCACGCTGGGCATGAACACCTCACTGATCAGCATCATCGCGCTGATCATCGGCTTGATGTTGCTGTACTCCGCCATTCGCGCCTTCATGCGCGCCTCAATTATCTCCGGCATCATCTGGATGGTTCTCGGCTTGTGGTTGTTGAGCTGGATTATTCATTGATCAGCGGCCAACCCCCGTTGATCCATCGCCAATGGATTAGCTAGCATCGAGTTAGGTGGGGCTCACGATGAGTGCAGGTTGTTACACTGCGCGCCTTCCAAGGAGCTTCCATGTCCAGCTTGATGACCGATTGGCGCGACCGCACAACCCATCGACGAGTTTGGGCGTTGGCCGCACCGATGATTCTCTCGAATATTTCCGTTCCCTTGGTGGCGTTGGTCGACAGCGCCGTTATCGGCCATTTACCTTACGCCCACCAACTGGGTGCGGTGGCAGTCGGCGCTACTCTGTATACCTTCCTCGCATGGGCGATGGGCTTTCTGCGAATGGGCACTACCGGGTTTGCCGCACAGGCCGCCGGACGCAATGATGGTGCAGCGCTCAGGCAAATCCTGTTGCAAGGATTGCTGCTGGCAATGATCCTGTCGGTGGTATTGGGCATCTTTGCGCTTCCGTTCAGCCACATGGCCCTGGACATGATGCAGCCCTCAGCCGATCTCAAAGCGCTGACCCTGGACTTCTTCCATACCCGTTTATTCGGCCTGCCCGCCGCGCTGGCTAGTTATGCATTAGTCGGTTGGTTCCTCGGCACCCAGAATGCCCGAGCGCCACTGGCGATCCTGCTGACAACCAATCTGGTGAACATCGCGCTGAATCTGTGGTTCGTCATGGGCCTGGATTGGGGAGTTGTCGGTTCGGCCCGAGCCTCGGTGTTGGCTGAATGGATCGGTGCTCTGCTCGGTCTGGCGTTGACGCACAAAGGCCTGCGCGCGTTTCCCGGCCAAGTAGCGTGGGCGGCGCTCAAACACTGGGAAAATTGGCGCCCCCTGCTGGCGGTCAATCGCGACATCTTCATCCGCAGCCTGGCGCTGCAGTCGGTATTTTTCCTGATCACGGTACAGGGCGCTCGGTTGGGCGATGCAACGGTCGCTGCCAATGCTTTATTGCTCAACGGTCTGCTGCTGACCGCCCACGCATTAGACGGGCTGGCCCACGCAGTCGAGGCATTGTGTGGTCACGCCATTGGCGCCCATGACCGCACTTCGTTGCGCCGTTCATTGACGGTTGCGGCCGGCTGGTCGTTGCTCGCAAGCTTGGCGTTCGCGATTTTGTTTTTGTTTGCGGGGCATTTGTTCATCGAGATGCAGACCAACATTCCCGAAGTCCGCGAAACGGCATTCGAATACCTGCCGTACCTGGCCGCGCTGCCGGTGGTTGCCGTGTGGAGCTACCTGCTCGATGGTTTATTCATCGGTGCTACCCGGGCGCGGGAAATGCGCAATGCCATGCTCCTGAGCGTGGCACTTATAGCGCCCTTCGCCTGGTTCGCCAAAGACTTGGGCAATCATGGGCTGTGGCTGACGTTCATTTTGTTCATGCTATTGCGCGGCATAACCCTGGGCGTGGTAGCCAGGGGCCTGAATCGCAGCGACGGCTGGTTTGCCGCTTCAGGTCACTGAGTGGCTAGAGGCTGGGTACGCAAGTCGGCGTGAATGAAATCGATTACGTCATCCAGCACTGGCGCCAGTGCGCGCAACGGTCGGGACATGGCGGCGACTAGAGTAGCGTGCCCGGTTCGAGAGAAGTACAACTCGCGTACAGGTACACCATCGGCTCGCAAACGCGCCGCCAGGCCACCGGTATTGCGGGTCGGATTTACCACCTTGTCACCTTTCGAAGCGATCAATAGCGCAGGCGGTGATTCTGGACTGACGTGATTGATCGGCTGAGAGTCAGGTGGCGAATTTGGAAAGAAAAACACCGGCTTGACGTCCTCGTTGTCGATAGGCAAGAAGTCATAAGGCCCGGCTAGGCCGATCCAACCGCTGAGCATCGACGGCTTGAGTCCGACTTTTGCGAGAAACACCGGATCGAGGGCAATCATCGCGGCGTTGTAAGCGCCCGAACTGTGGCCCATTACGTAGAGGTTCTCAGGGTCGCCACCATACTCATGCACGTGCTTATATGCCCAAGCCACTGCCTGAGCAGAATCCTCTAAGAAGGCCGGATAGCGCACTTGAGGGTACAACCGGTAATCGGCAATAACGACCACGATCCCCCGCGAAGCCAGCGCTTCACCGACAAACGTGTAATCGGTTTTTGAGCCGCTGTTCCAACTTCCGCCATAAAAAAATACAACCACCGGCGCATTAGCCGGTGCCTTTACAGGGGTATATACGTCCAGCTTGTTACGCGGATCGCTGCCATAAGCGATATCGGAAACTCGAGTAAAAGTGCTTTCAGGGGTTAGGGCATTGAGCACATTGATCGGTGAACACGCCGCCAGTAAGGCGGCCAACAACCCAGTCAGCACCGCTTTGAATACGTAGGGTGTCATTACACTGCCTCATGCTCATTAACGAAGGACCCGTCACGTATGGGCCGAAATCGGCGGTTCCGTAAAAGCCAGTAAAACTACGACCACCCACCCAGCCAATAGTTGGCAAGGTTCGCGAAACGCTGATGCGGATTATCGCCCGGAAGTATGGGCGGAACAGCGGCTGACGCAAACCTTGCACGCAACGTTAGCCAATTGTCGAGCACTGCACTGTCGCAGAAACCGTGGCGCAGCCCTTCATGAATATGGTCAAGGGTCTTACGGTAATTACTGCCGGTGGCGCGACTCCACACATACGCGTGACGCTCGATCAGGCACTGCTGCAGCTTTTTTTCCTGCTTCAAACCGAGTTCAGGCTCGATGGTCAGCGGCGTTACTTCAAGCGCTGGGTTAATGACCGACTGGACTCCTTGGGTGTCTTCTACCTTTGTCACCCAAGGACCGCCGTACCACATCAGCGACTCAATGGGCCCCAGCCAACGACTTAACTCCAACGCATCCATTTCGTCGAAAAAATAACTCGCAGTTTGGACGTTGTAATAGGTCAGCAAACTTTTGTAGTGGCCACCGAAACGTACAGTCAGCATACGGCGCAAATGGTCGAGCAATTGCTGCTTGGGCGCCGCGCAAACAATACGTAGACCTGGCCATGGTGCCGTCTCTTGCGGGAGTACATTGTTCAATGGGTCGCCCAATGGCAGGTGCACCAACAACGGTCCCTGATCACGAATCACGTGCAGGTCGGTGTCTGCGAGCAATTCGTCCCACCCGTGGCTATCGCCAAATTGCTGTTTGAATCGATCAGCCAGCCCCGGTACGCCAGGCGTATCGAGCAAAAGCCAATCGTGCTGAGGATCGGAAGAAGAACCCTGATGGGTGCGAATCATGACAAGCCCCGTCCATCAATACCGGTTCGCATCCGACAGTCGCATGGTTGTAATTGGCAATGAGCGAAACTCCCTCCAGACGGTTGCCAGCAGAGCACGATCAACGGATGACTGCCCTTTATGAGTTCCAGCAAATGCTGGGTATTGGTGTTCAATGCGCTCGCAGGTAGGACGTCGGTAGCATCAGTGACCGTCGCCGCTCCGAGCATTTGCAGGTTTATTTGTCGACTATGAAGCATCAAGCAATCGTTTTCAAAGCGCAGCGAGCTGTCTCCCACCGCGAACGTCAATTGTGTATCGTTTTCAAACGTCAGCGTGATTCCGCCTGTGATGGCGATTTTCTGACCAGCGCCGGCAAAGCTGTCCAGGTCAAGGCACAGTTCAAGGGAGGGCTGTTCGGCGCCCTCACTGATGGGCGCATCTACGCAGGCGTCAATAGGAGGTGTCGCGTCATAGTCCTCCAGATAGGCCGTGACCATGGGCAAATCAGGGTCGCCATCGACGAAACTCACCACCACGTCCATTCCTACCCGCGGCCGAGTGCTGAATTCGCCGCCCAAAGTAGATGACATGGGTATCCAGCAACTGGCGTAGTGGGCGCCCTGACCTTGCCACCCCCAATCAAACTGCACGCAAATACGGCCTGACGCGTCGCAATGTTCTTGACCAACGACCGGCCCCATCACCCGGGCGCGCTGCACGCCCAACATCTTTGGCCTAGGTTCTGGCGGAGCTGGACGAAAACCGATCTCCCAGGGTGTCGCCACGAAACGATTGCGATAGGGCAACGCGCTGACGTCGGCAGCCAACAGCTGATCAAGCATGTGAACCTGGTTGCCTTGGTGCTGGACTTCAGTCAGCAGCCAGAGATGATTCCATTCTTTGCGCGGATGTCCAGTTAATGGCAGCAACAAACCCGCGCCCAGGTAAGGTGAGGTACTTTCACCCTCAGCCCGCTCCAAGGAGCGCTGGCCGAAAGGCTCGGCGTCGATGCTGCCCACGGAAAACCGATCAATCTGATGCCTTGTAGGCTCAGCCTTACCCGGTATCAGGCGCCGGGGAACGGTTTCAAAAAAACACGTCGGGCCTCGACGAAATCCACCTTGAGTATCCGCAAATACCAGTACGTGACGCTGCTTGGAGTGCTGAAAATGGTAATGAATACCCTCTTCATCACATAGCCGCTGAACGAACTGCAAATCAGACTCATGATGCTGTGCGCAGTAACTCCGCTCACGGTAGGCATGCTTTAGTTCGAAGCGATGCGCGTTAGCATGAATACCGTGCTCCTTGATAACCCGGGCAATAATTTGCGGGACTGACAGGTCTTGAAAAATGCGCTGATTGTAGCGATGCGCAAGACAGCCCAACCGTGGTCCCAAGCATAATCGGTAGTGATCGGAGCTCGAGTCTCGGTGGATATTAACCACACGTTGAATTTGCCCATTGATACCGGTTTGGGTCCCGGCGAAGCTCAGCCACGCCGAGCGATACATCAAGCTTTTTACGTTCAGAACGGAAGATTCGATGACCACGTCTAGTTCAAACGCAAAAGGCTGGCTGATCGCTTCCGTACCGGTAAACGAAAGCACAGTGAGTGGGTTATTCAGGTTCGGGATATCCAGACGAAAAAAAGGTGCGTTGACTGGATCGAACATCGGCTATTGCTCTACGAGGGAACGGCCGAGGATTCTCGCCGAGAGAACCATCGGAGTAGAGGGCCATATTGCAGAATAGGAAACCTCCTACAAAAAAACAGGACAAGACGGACAGGCATCCATCACACCTGAGCGTGCTGCCTGGGGAGCAGGCTCACATGTGATGGATATTCCTCCCCGCCGCGCAGCAAACACAACACCTATAAGAGCTGCCGAAGGCTTTAGGTCCGTACGACTTTTAACGGTCTAAAAAGCGACCGGTCCAGGTCCAATCGCAGCCAGCGGCAGCCCCTACAACTTTATTTTTAACCAATGTTATGTATTTGCGAATCAAGAAGACAAGTACGACGAGCGCGTCAGCCCCAAGCGCAGCGCATCCAAATATTGGGTGCGTTCACGAGGGGTAATTTTAGCGCTGGCGACTTTGTCGCGATATTGGTTCATCAACCCTTCAGGCGACAAGTGAACGTACCGCAGCATGTCTTCGATGGTATCGTGCGTCTCGATCCCGCCGTGATAAACGCTACCATCTGGCTTTTGGTAAATGTTCACTGAATCGGTATCACCGAACAGATTGTGCATGTCCCCAAGAATTTCCTGATAGGCGCCCACCAGAAAAATGCCTAACAAATAGTCTTCGCCTTCGTTGAGTGCATGAACCGGCAAGCTGGTTTCGATGCTCTGCTCGTCAACGTACTGTTTGATTTTACCGTCGGAATCACAGGTCAAATCCTGCAACACCGCACGACGCATTGGCTCTTCATCGAGACGGTGCAATGGCAGGATCGGCAACACCTGACCAATCGCCCAAGTATCTGGCAGGCTCTGGAACACTGAGAAATTACAGATGTACTTGTCGGCGAGCTTGTCGTTGAGTTCGTCCAGTACTTGACGATGGGAACGCTGGCGGGCTTTTAACGAGTTATGCAGGCGACGGCACACCGCAAAGTAGCACTGCTCGGCCAGGGCTTTTTGTGCCAAGGTGATTTTGCCATCGGCGTATTGAGTGGCAATGTCGCTCATGTAGTGCGTAGCACGCCAATAAGTCTCAGTAACCATCTCGATATCAGTTGGTCCCAGCAAGTCGACTAGCCACTGCACAGTTTCAGGCAGGCCTTCTTTGTCCGCGATCTTTGGCACTTCGTCGTTGTGGCTTTCGACGTCTGTCACCTGAACCACCAACATTGCGTGGTGTGCGGTCAACGACCGACCGCTCTCAGAGAAAATATTCGGGTGCGGAAGCGCCTGCTCGTCGCAGAATTCCTTGAGCATGCCAACCACAACGCCGGCGTAATCGTCCATGTCGTAGTTGATTGAACTGGCGTTGCGCGAGTGAGTGCCGTCGTAATCCACACCGAGACCGCCGCCGACGTCAATATGATCGACCGGTAACCCGAGGTTGCGCAGCTCGCCGTAATAACGAATCGCTTCTTTGAAGCCGTGTTGATAGTCAGCCAGGTTGGCAATCTGCGAACCCATGTGGAAGTGCAGCAGACGTATGCCTTGATCCAGACCCGCCTTGCGGAAACGCTCGACAACTGACAACAGCTGCGCCGCCGACAAACCGAATTTGGATTTCTCGCCGCCCGTATCAGCCCATTTGCTAGAAGCCAAGGAAGACAAACGCACACGCAAACCGATCTGAGGGGCGACCTTGAGTTCGGCGGCCTCTTCAATCACCAACGCGACCTCGGACTCTTTCTCGATCACGATAAAAACGTTGTGACCCAGCTTCTGCCCCATCAATGCCAGGCGAATGAATTCACGGTCTTTATAACCGTTGCAGACAATCGTCCCACCTTTAGGCGCCAGCGCCAGCACGGCCATTAGCTCGGGCTTGGAACCCGCTTCCAAGCCGATGGACACATCCTGAGTGGCGATAATATTTTCAACCACAGCTTCTTGCTGGTTGACTTTGATCGGGTACAACGCGGTGTATTTGCTCTGGTAACCCAAGCGCTCGATGTTGGAATCGAATGCACCTGTCAGTTGACGAACCCGGTCCTGCAGGATGTCAGGAAAGCGCACCAGCAACGGCAAGGACAGGCCACTTTTACGCAGTGCGTCGACCTGCTCATACAAATCAATGGGAGAACTGCTCGGACCCTTCGGGCGAACTTCAACACGGCCGGCTTCGTTGATTGCAAAATAACCAGCCCCCCAATGACGAATCCCATAAACACTGCGGCTGTCCGCAACTGTCCATTGGCTGCCATCGTCTTTGCGTGTGCGTCGTACGGACATCGAAGTCCCCTATAAGAAGTCAAATGGCATCAGCCACGATGGGCTGGCGCAGTGTAAAGAGTGGAAATGACGATTTGGCGCTGACGCGTGTCAGCGTTGAAACGCCTTGGCGGAGGCTGAGGAATAGACCCGCTTTGAAACGCAGAGTTTAGAAAACGGATCTAGCCGCCTGACTTCTTGGCTTTGAACCCAAGCTTCGCCAACTCCGCCAGCAACAGCTCGACGTGATCACCTTGAATCTCGATCACCCCTTCCTTGATCGCACCGCCAGTTCCGCAGCGACGCTTGAGCGTAGTGGCCAAGTCCTTGAGTGGGTCTTCGGCCAGCGGCACACCGGTGATAGTGGTCACCGTCTTGCCGCCACGGCCCTTGCTTTCGCGGCGTACGCGGGCAATTCCGTCCCCTTCGGGAATAGTGGTTTGTTTGCATGCACAGGCATTCACGGGCTGACTACAGTCGGGGCAATGCCGTCCTGCGTCCGTAGAAAATACCAAACCGCCAAGGGCGGCGAAGGATGCGGCTTTTTTGGCCACCGGCAATCCTCTATTGGAGGACAAAGACGGGTCGGCTCCGGCGTTGCGGTAGACCGACCGCGAAGCCCCACTCAGGCAGGGGCAGCGCTACTGAACCAATCAATGGCTCAGCTTGAAAAGGTCGCGCAGTGTAACGGCAAAAAGTGCAGATGCTAAGCGCAAATATGCACCGATCATCATCTTTTATGCGTTACGCATAGACCGGCCTAAATAGCGCTTTAACGCAGCCAGGGAGTCCGGGCAATAAGGTTTGTGCTCAGTTTCCTGCAAGACCTCGTTAACCGGAATAAATCGCGCTTCAAGCACCTCTTCAGGCTGCAAGATCAGCGGACCGTCCCATACCGCACTGAACACTGCGCACCACAAACGGTTGCCCGGCTGGTCAAAAAAGAAACGCTCATGGGCAAGCAGTGGCACGCCGCTCACGCCCAATTCTTCTTCCAGTTCTCGCGCAGCTGATTGCGCATAGGTTTCATCGAAGAGCACCATCCCACCTGCCGCCACGTCCCAGTAACCTGGATAAATCGCTTTACTCAGAGTGCGCCGATTAACACAAAGCTCACCGGCCGAATTGAACAACAAAATATAGGTGCCTCGCCCGATCAGACCTTTTTTGCGCAAATGGGCCCGCTTGATGGAACCCAGCGGCAGGTCCTGCTCATCAACCCAAGCAATTTGTTCTGCATCAGAAGCGGCACGGTGAGCCGCCTCTCGAGGGGAGACCTGCATCATTTACCCCTGTGACAGTAATTGGCGCAGGTCGATCACTGCAGCGTTAGCCCGGGAAAGATAGTTGGCCATCACCAGCGAGTGGTTGGCCAAAACACCGAACGGACTACCATTAAGAATCATCGGACTCCACAGAGGCTCTTGCGATGCCTCCAGCTCACGGATGATCTGGCGGACGCTGACAGTCGCATTCTTCTTCGCCAGCACATCGGCGAAGTCAACTTCGACGGCACGTAATAACAGTGATAACGCCCAGGCTTGCCCACGCGCTTCGTAGAACACGTTGTCGATTTGCATCCATGGGGTTTCGACAATTTCCTCGTCAACCTGTGGCACTTCGCCTGGTTGGAGAGTCATAGTCGACTGCGTTTCGGTCTTCAACGTGCTGTTGAGCTTGACCCGACCGACGCTGGCCGACAACCGCTGCGACAGTGATCCCAGTCGGGTGCCTACGTCGCCCAGCCAGTTATTCAGATTGTCAGCGCGGGTATAGAACAATGCACCCTTTTGATTCGGGTCCGACAGCCGCGCTTGATAACGGCTCAGCGCATTTATACCGTCTCGATACTGCGACTCGGTAGAGGGCAGAATCCAGCTTTTGTTATCGAAGTTGAACAATGGCTCGGCTTTGGCCAAGTCGCTGTCTTCAGCCGACTGCGATTGTGAGCGGGCGAAATCCTTACGCAGCGCTCGACTCATGTCGCGCACCTGAATTAATACGCCATATTCCCAGCTCGGGATGTTGTCCAACCACAATCCCGGCGGGAAACGATCGTTAGATAGATAACCGCCGGGCTTGTCGAGCAATGTCGTCGCAACGGTCTTAAGCGTTTCGACGGTGGTGTAGCCCACCACCATCTGCTTGCCATCACGCTGAGCGGCCGCTTGGGCGTTCTGTTGAACCGGGAACAACTTCGGTTCGCTGCTCCAATAGCACCCGATCAGCACCGCCACCAGCAGATAAACAGCGAGTACGATGCCTAACGCACGGCTAAAAAAAACGCCCCCCCAGTAACCACGGGAGCGAGTCCCAACCGCGGGCTCGTCAACACGATCCCCTACGCTGCCAGCACGCTTCTTCCAGTCCAGCATGGCTATGTCCCTTCAATCACGAAATTCAATGGTTCGACCGCAACCTTACAGCAAGGTGCCTTGGTGTGGGAGTGAGACTAGCGATCTCATGGCCAAGCGCACTCACAGGCGATGGCACTTCGCCTCTAACGCTGCGCTACCGCAGAGGCTTTCTGAGCATGATTTAAAAATACGAATTTTACTCAATTTATAATTCTCCGACGCCTCTCTTCTGCTCAAACAGTTTTATCGTCCCTGTTAGTAATCTTTATATTACTCATGCCTCTCTAAAACGCCGGGGAGTGTGACCTCTGAGATATGTTTGTTAGCCGGAATTTTCGTTTAATACACACTAATAATTTGAAAAAACTTACAGATGCCGTTGCTCGGACAGAAAACTCGATCAGTTTAAGAGAAGCTATACGATCGTATATACCCACCAAATTTTTGGCGCCAATTTTACCTACAGTTAGCAGTTAATTGACCTGCGACACACTAGATAGCGTGAAGAAGTGCTAGCATACCGCCACCAGTCAACCTCAGCGCACACCATAATCAGTAGCCAGGATATGACCGAGCCAGAAGACCCGAGTCGTGATCGACTCAAACATCACTTTGCCCAGCGGGTAACGCATCAGGCACGTCAAATTCTTGAGGTCTGGCAACGCTTGCAACAAAGTGAATGGTCGGCGGCCGACATGGCTGAACTTGCTGAGTCAACGCTTCGCTTACTACGTTTTGCCGAACGATTTGAACAACTCGAACATGTTCAACTGGCGCGCAGTATCAATCTGGCTCTCGCGGCGGTTGAAGCCAACCGCGGGCGCTTGAGCAGCGGCCTGATTACTGAACTCAATCAATTGATGCAACGTCTCTCCCGTACAGGCCTGCGGCACGGCGATCGGCTGGAGCAAACCTCTCTGCCGCCGTTGCGCAAGCCGATCTATGTGATGCTACAAGAGCATGAGCGTGCCGATCGATTGGCCAAGCAGCTCGAGTTTTTTGGGCTTAGCGCTGTTGCATTGGAAAACATAGCCTCTTTTCACGCCAGCATGGCCGAGCGCCATCCCGCCGCGATTGTGATGGACGTGGATTTCGGCGGCCCCGGCCAAGGTTTGAAACTGGCGGCACAGGTCCAGGAAGGGTTGGAGTTCAAGCTGCCGCTGTTGTTTTTCAGTCACCTTGAAACCGACACGCCCACGCGACTTGCGGCGGTTCGCGCAGGTGGCCAAGAATTTTTGACCGGCACGCTTGAAGCTTCAAGCCTGCTGGAGAAAATCGAAGTGCTCACCTGCGTGGCGCAATACGAACCCTATAAAGTGCTGATCATTGATGACTCACGCGCCCAAGCCACTCACACCGAGCGGCTACTCAATAGCGCTGGCATTGTTACTCGCACATTGCTTGACCCCATCCAAGCCATGGCCGAGCTCGCAGAGTTCCAGCCGGATCTGATCATTCTCGACATGTACATGCCGGGCTGCACCGGACCGGAATTGGCCAAAGTGATCCGCCATAACGACCGTTATGTCAGCGTACCAATCATTTATCTGTCGGCTGAAGACGATCTGGACAAGCAACTAGATGCAATGAGCGAGGGCGGTGATGACTTCCTGACCAAGCCAATCAAGCCGCGCCACCTGATCACCACCGTGCGCAATCGCGCGGCGCGGGCGCGCAACCTCAAGTCACGCATGGTCCGCGACAGTCTGACCGGCTTGTATAACCACACGCATATTTTGCAACTGCTCGAAGATTGTAGCTTTCGCGCGCGACGCGAAGGCAGGCCGCTGAGTTTTGCCATGATTGATATCGATCACTTCAAGCGCGTCAACGACACCCACGGCCATCCCATGGGTGATCGCGTTATTAAAAGCCTGGCACTGTTTCTCAAGCAGAGATTGCGCAAAACTGACTTCATCGGCCGCTACGGCGGCGAAGAATTTGCCGTCGTCATGCCGGACACTGATCTGCATAACGCTCACCGGGTGCTTGATGAGATTCGCCAGCGCTTCGCCGAAATCCATTACCCGGCGCAACCTTTGGATTTATCCTGCACGTTCAGTGCTGGCGTCGTAGAATTTTGCGACGGTGCCGACAGCCTGATGCTCGCGACCTTGGCAGACGACGCGCTATACCGCGCTAAAGATGCGGGGCGCAATCAAGTGCACGCCGGTCATCTCAAGCCCAACGCCAGCTTTCTTGAAGAGTTGGCCGACGCAGTGATTGCGCCGTAACGGCCTTCATGAATATAAAACCACCTCGACCGGTTCCCGGCTGATTGCAGCTTTTTTGCAACGACGATCTTGAGAATACGGGTAGATTTAGAAACTTGCCCTTACAACTCACGGCACAGCACGACGGGAAACAGTCCGCTATCATGCGCGAACTTTCGACATGCGAGACTGCTATGCGCCGCCTGCTTTGCCTGATGCTGTTGATCCTCGCCCTGCCCGCCGTCGGCGCGAGTTTGTTGGACAGTCGCCCGAGCACCACGCTGGGTGGTTCATTACTGAACAACAGCAGTGATTTTCTGCCAGTGCATGAAGCTTTTCGCCTGAACCTGATCGAAGTCACCGATAAATCGATCAAGCTGCGCTTCGTCCCCACCGAAGGCTATTACCTCTACCGCCATCGCTTTCAGTTCCGCGCAGAGCCCGCCGACATTGGTTTGGGCCAGGCACAACTGCCCCCCGGCGAAAAGAAACACGATGAGTATTTCGGCGACGTCGAGGTCTATCACGGCATTCTGGACGTCGACATCCCACGCAAACCTGGCGACAACCGCCCGTTCACCCTCGCGGTAACCTATCAAGGCTGCGCCGACAAAGGCCTGTGCTATCCGCCTGAAACCGAACGACTGGCCATTGGCGATGTTGCAGCAACAACCTCCGCTTTGCCTGCCTCCCTCCCCAGCAAAAACGCATGGAACTGGAAAGAACTGGCCCTGTTTTTCCTCGCTGGCATCGGTCTGACCTTTACGCCGTGCGTACTGCCGATGCTGCCGATTCTATCCGGCGTGGTATTGCGCGGTCAGATTGGAGGCGTGCGCGGGTTTAGCCTTTCGCTGGCTTACGTGTTGCCGATGGCGGTCTGCTTCGCGGTGTTGGGCGCGTTGATGGGCATGTTCGGCGCGAGTTTGAATCTACAGGCGCGCCTGCAATCGGCCTGGGTTCTGGTGCCCTTTGCGCTGTTCTTCGTGGTGTTTGCCCTGGCGATGTTTGACCTGTTTCAGGTGCGTTTGCCGCACTTCATCAGCAGCCATCTGCACCGCGTCGCAGGTCGCACGGAAGGCGGATCGTTGTGGGGCGCGGCTGTTCTAGGCGTGGTTTCCAGCTTGCTCGTTTCGCCCTGCGTTTCCGCGCCATTGGCGGGAGCGCTGCTTTATATAAGCGCCAGCGGCGATGCCTTGGGTGGCGCCATGAAATTGTTTGCCCTCGGCCTCGGCATGGGCGCCCCGCTAGTGATCGTCGCCACCGGTGGGGCCGCTTGGTTACCCAAAAGCGGACCGTGGCTGGTCACCGTTAAGAACATCATTGGCGTGCTGCTGCTGGCAGTCGCTATCGGCTTACTCAGCCGCGTTATTCCCGGCGAAATCACCTTACTGCTGCTGGGTCTGCTGGGGGCGGGGGTGGCCTTATTTCTTGGGGCGTTGGAGTTTTCACCGAAAACGCCCGCCGAGCGGTTAGCGCAGTTATTGGGCGTGTTCCTGCTGGTTTACGCGCTGGCGTGCTGGTACGGCGCGTTCAGCGGGCAAACCGACCCGTTCCGGCCGCTGGGAGGAACGCAACCGGCATTGATGGCCAATGGCGCGCCACCCGCCGCTGACGCCTGGCAAACCATCAGTTCCGCGACGGAGCTGGACCGGGCACTCAGCGAAGCGAAAGCCGCCGGTCAACCGCTGTTGCTGGATTGGTACGCGGACTGGTGCATCAGCTGCAAAGTGATCGAACACGACGTACTGCCCGACCCGGAGGTCAAGCGTCAGTTGGCCGGTTATCGATTGATCCGTTTTGATATGACTGAAAGCAACGCCGAGCAGCGCGCCTTACTTGACCGCTACCGCCTGTTTGGACCGCCCGCCTTGCTGTTCTTCGGTAAAAACGGCGCAGAGCAGGCCGAGGCTCGGGTAGTGGGTGAGATCAACGCCGCCGACCTGGTAAAGCGCATTAACAAGGCAAATGACCAAACCTAAAGGTCGAGTCATAAACTTCGCGCGAACATCGGTCATCGTGCTGGCTATTGCGGTTAACTGGACAGTCCACGGCAGATTGCGGCATAGTCGCTGCGCATCATGCTCGCTCACATAACAAGGAACAACAGATGGCGACGCTACTGGTTCTCCACGGACCTAATCTGAACCTGCTCGGCACTCGTGAGCCGGGCGTTTATGGCTCGGTAACCCTGGCGCAGATCAACCAGGATCTGGAACAACGAGCTCGTGATGGTGGCCATCATCTGCTGTATTTACAAAGCAACGCCGAATACGAATTGATTGACCGTATCCACGCGGCCCGCGATGAAGGCGTGGACTACATTTTGATCAATCCTGCAGCTTTTACGCACACAAGCGTCGCATTACGTGACGCGTTGCTGGCAGTGAGCATCCCATTCATCGAAGTGCATCTCTCTAACGTGCACAAACGCGAACCTTTCCGCCATCACTCTTACTTCTCCGATGTAGCGGTGGGAGTGATCTGCGGCCTTGGCGCCAGCGGTTATCGACTGGCCCTGGAGGCCGCCCTGGAACAGCTTGAACAACAAGCTATGCGCCCCTGACCGATCCTTGGGAGTTGACGATTCATGGATATCCGTAAAGTTAAAAAATTGATCGAATTGCTGGAAGAGTCCGGCATCGATGAGCTTGAAATTCGTGAAGGCGAAGAGTCTGTACGTATCAGCCGCCACAGCAAGACCCCTGCTCAGCAGTATTACGCGCCTGCACCAATGGCCGCTCCGGTTGCCGCGCCAGTCGCTGCTCCCGTTGTTGCAGAAGCACCGGCTGCGCCGAAATTGAATGGCACCGTGGTCAAGTCGCCTATGGTGGGTACGTTCTACCGCACCCCTGCACCGACCTCCCCTGCGTTCGTTGAAGTGGGCCAGACCATCAAGAAAGGCGACACCATCTGCATCGTCGAAGCCATGAAAATGATGAACCACATCCAGGCTGAAACGAGCGGAGTGATTGAATCCATTCTGGTAGAAAACGGTCAGCCGGTTGAGTACGACCAGCCGCTGTTCACCGTCGTTTGAGCCGCGGAGAAACAACGATGTTGAAACCTGCGAAGTTGCAAAAAGTTCTGATCGCCAACCGTGGTGAAATTGCCCTGCGGATCTTGCGCGCCTGCAAGGAAATGGGCATCAAGACCGTCGCGGTTTACTCAACTGCGGACAAGGATTTGATGCATTTGGGCCTGGCAGACGAAAGCGTTTGCATCGGCCCGGCTCCGGCCAACCTGTCCTACCTGCACATCCCGGCAATCATTGCAGCCGCCGAAGTAACGGGGGCCACAGCGATTCACCCCGGCTACGGCTTCCTGGCGGAAAATGCTGATTTCGCTGAACAGGTGGAAAAATCCGGTTTTGCATTCATTGGCCCAACCGCCGAAACCATCCGCCTGATGGGCGACAAGGTTTCTGCCAAAGACGCCATGAAGCGCGCAGGTGTACCGACGGTCCCAGGCTCTGACGGCCCGCTGCCGGAAGACGAGGAAATAGCGCTGCACATCGGCCGTCAGGTCGGCTACCCCGTAATCATCAAAGCCGCTGGCGGCGGTGGTGGTCGGGGCATGCGTGAAGTGCATCAAGAAGAAGACTTGATCGAGGCCGCCAAACAGACCCGAGCCGAAGCGGCCGCCTGGTTCAGCAACCCGATGGTCTATCTGGAAAAATTTCTGACCAACCCACGTCACGTGGAAGTTCAGGTGTTGTCCGATGGCCAGGGCCATGCGATCCACTTGGGCGACCGTGACTGCTCGCTGCAACGTCGTCATCAGAAGGTATTGGAAGAGGCACCAGCGCCGGGTATCGACGAAAAAGCACGGCAAGAAGTGTTTGCTCGCTGCGTCAAGGCCTGCATCGACATCGGCTACCGTGGCGCCGGGACCTTTGAGTTCCTGTATGAAAACGGCAACTTCTACTTCATCGAGATGAACACTCGCGTTCAAGTAGAACACCCGGTTTCGGAAATGGTCACCGGGATCGACATCGTTAAGGAGATGCTCAGCATCGCCGCTGGCAACAAACTGTCGTACACCCAAGATGACGTCGTCATTCGTGGGCATGCGATTGAATGCCGGATCAACGCTGAAGACCCAAAAACCTTCCTGCCAAGCCCTGGCATGGTCAAGCATTTCCATGCG
This sequence comes from Pseudomonas sp. AB6, assembly GCF_034314105.1. NCBI lineage: Bacteria > Pseudomonadati > Pseudomonadota > Gammaproteobacteria > Pseudomonadales > Pseudomonadaceae > Pseudomonas > Pseudomonas sp. AB6. Next base: position 4,769,177 of record NZ_JAVIWJ010000001.1, on the reverse strand, counting down.
CCGGGCGGAAATGGAGTAAGGGTCGATTCGCACCTCTACAGTGGCTACAAGGTTCCGCCGAACTACGATTCATTGATTGGCAAACTGATCACGTGGGGCGCAACCCGCGACGAAGCCATGGCACGCATGCGTAATGCCCTGGATGAAATCGTAGTCGACGGGATCAAGACCAACATCCCACTGCACCGCGACCTGACCCGTGATGAAGGCTTCTGCGAAGGCGGTGTCAACATTCATTACTTGGAACACAAACTGGCTAACGAATAACGGTCTCTATTGCTTGCGCAGTTGGTACCCAAAGAAAACCTGGCCTCGCAGCCAGGTTTTCTTGTCTCTAAGCCTGTTAATGTGGGCGAATAGGCTGAACAAACCCTTGTAATAGGGTCACGGGGTGGAGGATTTGATTCATGCCAAGCAGCGAAACGTTAAAGTTATTGTGTTTACAAGTCAGTTTTCCTTAGCGCCATCTAAAAAATCTGCGCTCTGGTTGGCCCATTACTGCCAACAACGGCGTTGTTGTTTTTTGCCCTTCACCTTCGCGCTCAAGTAAACTTGCGCGCTTCTCGCAGCCAAGCGCTGCACATGTCATTTTTCATAGGTGCCCGCCATGCCTTGGCTGCAAGTCCGTCTCGCCATCAGCCCAGAACAAGCCGAAACCTACGAAGACGCTTTTCTTGAAGTGGGCGCCGTTTCCGTCACGTTCATGGATGCCGAAGATCAGCCAATTTTCGAACCTGAGCTGAACACCACGCCGTTGTGGTCACACACCCATTTGCTGGCGCTGTTCGAAGCCGATACCGACGCCGATCAAGTGCTGGCCCACCTGCAACTGCTCACCGGCGTCGAGCTGCCGGAGCACATGAGCGAAGTCATCGAAGACCAAGACTGGGAACGCAGCTGGATGGACAATTTCCAGCCAATGCGTTTCGGTCAGCGCCTGTGGATTGTGCCAAGCTGGCACGTCGCGCCGGAGCCTGACGCGGTAAATTTGCTACTTGATCCAGGCTTGGCCTTCGGCACCGGCACTCATCCAACGACGGCGCTGTGCCTTGAATGGCTCGACGATCAGGATCTTAAAGACTGCGACGTATTGGACTTCGGCTGTGGCTCGGGAATTTTAGCCATCGCTGCCCTGCTGCTGGGGGCGAAACAAGCGGTCGGTACCGACATCGACTTCCAGGCGCTGGATGCATCGCGAGATAACGCCGGGCGCAACCACATAGCACCCGAACGCTTTACGCTGTTCCTGCCCGAAGACCTGCCTCAAGAAAAAGCGGACGTACTGGTGGCCAACATCCTCGCCGGTCCACTGGTGTCATTGGCACCAACGCTCGCCAGTCTGGTCAAAGCTGGTGGCCGCCTTGCGTTGTCCGGGATTCTCGCTGAACAGGGCAAGGAAGTGGCCGCCGCTTACGCCGAAACGTTTGCCCTTGACCCGATTGCTGACCGTGATGGCTGGGTTCGCATCACTGGCCGTCGCCGTTAACCGTTGCTTGAAGCCGCGGGCTAGAATCAGCGCCTGCATGAACCGGATCGCCGCATGACCGACAGTTTTGTAACCCAGTGCCCGCACTGCCAGACCAGTTTCCGCGTGAGCCATGCTCAATTGAGCGTGGCCCGTGGCGTCGTCCGGTGCGGAGCGTGCCTGCAAGTTTTCAACGCTGCGAAACAGCTGCTCGGACAGCGTGCTGGCAAACTGGTCGAAGAGAGTCAGACCCCCTCTCCTGCGCCACCGACGACACCCAGGGCGCTGCCACCCGTTATTGCGCTTGACGAAAAGCCGACCGAGCAACCGGTTGAACGGCCATCCGATACACCCATCAAAGAGTGGAAGACTCCGTCGCACGATTTCGCCAGCCTTGACCTGGATAACCTTGATCTCGACGAAGCATTGGCCAAGCTTGAACAGCGAGAAATCCAGCTTCCGGAAACCTTTGGTCAAGCCGATCATTCCCGCAAGGGTGATTCAGCGATGAGCGCTCATCGCGACAACACAGAAGGCGAGAGTGAACAATACGCCAGCTTGCTAAACGATGACGCCGCCGACCGCGACCCTGAGCGGGAGTCGGCGGTGGATACCTCACACGAGGCGAAACTTACCCACGAGCCCTCTACACGTAACGAGCGCACCGAACCGTCGTTGTCCTACGCGCCCGGTGATTCGGAACACGAACCCAAGCCTCTCAATGCGGTGCCTGGAAATTCCGGGACCATCACTCACCACGGGGAAGCCGTTTACGATGAGTCGGGCGAGCGATTTTCGGCTGTTGATGACGAAGAGCTTCAACCGCTGAACGAACCGCCTCAGCGTCCTGGGCCTCGACTCAAGCGCAGTCGCACCGAGCCTGGCCTGCATGAAAATGTGCTGCGCAACAAACCTATCCTCGACCTCACGGATGACCCATTGCAGCTCGACTGGCAAAAACCCAAGCCTCGCTGGGGTCGTCGCTTTGCCTGGGGACTTCTGATTCTGCTGGCTGTCGCAGCGTTGGCCGGACAATACGTTTGGTATCACTTCGACGAGATGGCGCGACAGGATCAATACCGCCCCTGGTTTCAACTCGCCTGCCCTCAAGTCGGCTGCAACGTGCCATCCAAGGTGAACATAGACCTGCTCAAGAGCAGCAACTTGATCGTACGCAGCCATCCTGACTTCAAAGGTGCGCTGGTAGTCGATGCAATCATCTATAACCGAGCGTCGTTTTCACAGCCCTTCCCATTATTGGAACTGCGTTTTGCCGACCCCAATGGTCAGCTCATTGCCAGTCGTCGGTTTAAGCCAAGCGAATACTTGAGTGGCGAAATGGCGGGCAAGGCTGAAATGCCACCACAGACACCCATTCATATCGCGTTGGACATCCTTGATCCCGGTACCAAAGCCGTCAATTACAGCCTAAGCTTTCGATCACCTGAGTAGACCTCGGATAGCCCTCACAGGCGTTTGCCAGCCGGTCGATGGGCGATCACAGGTCGGCGAAAGATCGATAGATTAAAGCTAACCCGAGCGACAATTCCCGACCCGCTATTGGCGACACTTTTATGACATCCAGTGTTTGAGCCAAACTTGCGGCGATAAGAAAATAACTGCTCAGATTTTATCCAATTCAGCCTTTATCCAGTCATCGAGAGCGGGTATCATGCCAACCCTTTTTCATACTCTGGGTTCCGACTGAAAACTCGCTTCTGCACCTGAAAACGGACCTTCGGGCAGCGTGAACACGCAGCGACGAATGCAATGGTTTTCGCAAGAGCAGCGATGATCGGCCCCCTAACAGGCACACCTATGTCGGCGCTACGCATCGGCCCTTATACATTGCAAAACGGCTTGATTCTTGCCCCGATGGCTGGAGTTACTGACCAGCCCTTTCGCCAGCTTTGCCGCCAACTCGGCGCGGGGCTAGTGGTATCGGAAATGGTGACCAGCGACATGAGCCTGTGGAACAGTCGCAAATCGCGCCTGCGCATGATCCATGAAGGTGATCCTGAACCCCGTTCGGTCCAGATCGCCGGTGGGGACCCGCAAATGCTGGCAAACGCAGCACGCGCCAATGTTGAACTGGGCGCACAGATCATCGACATCAACATGGGTTGCCCGGCAAAAAAAGTTTGCAACAAGGCCGCAGGTTCCGCGTTATTGAAAGACGAACAACTGGTCACCGAGATCCTGCAAGCCGTGGTGGCGGCAGTTGATGTACCGGTCACCTTGAAGATACGCACCGGCTGGGACCGGTTGAACAAAAACGGCCTGACCGTAGCCAAGATCGCCGAACAAGCCGGGATTGTGGCATTGGCCGTGCACGGCCGAACCCGTGCTGATCTATACACCGGCGAAGCCGAGTACGACACCATTGCCGAGATCAAGCAGGCGGTGTCGATCCCAGTGTTTGCCAATGGTGACATTGATTCACCGGCCAAAGCCCGGTATGTGCTGCACGCCACCGGGGCAGACGGATTATTGATTGGCAGAGCCGCCCAAGGGCGGCCCTGGATTTTTCGCGAGATAGAACACTACCTGCGTACCGGCGAAATATTGCCCGCGTTACAGGTGAGTGAAGTGGAACGCATCCTGCTTGAGCACTTGGCTGCGCTGCACATTTTCTATGGCGATGTGTTGGGTGTGCGAATTGCACGCAAGCATGTCGGCTGGTATCTCGCAACCCTGCCGGGCGCCAGGGAGTTTCGTGCCCGTTTCAATCGTTTGGAAGATACGGAAACACAGTGCGCCGACGTTCGTGAGTTCTTCAGCGAGCGTTATGAGAGCCCGGAAACAGGGGACGAAAAAGAGGTGGCCGCATGACGATGATGACCGAGAATTTAGTGAGTGGAACAACACCCGTGAGCGAAAACGTAAATTTGAAACAGCACCTCAACACGCCCAGCGAGGAGGGTCAGACCCTGCGTGGCAGTGTCGAGAAAGCGCTGCATAATTATTTCGCCCACCTTGAAGGCGCTGCCGTCACGGATGTGTACAACCTCGTGCTGTCGGAGGTCGAGGCGCCGCTGCTCGAATGTGTGATGAACTACGTCAAGGGAAACCAGACCAAAGCCTCTGAATTACTGGGCCTTAATCGCGGCACCTTGCGCAAAAAACTCAAGCAGTACGATCTGCTGTAAGCATTAATCAAAAAGGCGACCCACCTCAGCGGGTCGCCTTTTTTGCTGACCCTTTTGCTTTAGATGGAAATTGAAATGACCGACCAGACTACCCGCCTGCCGATCCGCCGTGCGCTGATCAGCGTCTCCGATAAGACCGGCATCGTCGATTTCGCCCGTGAACTCGGAGCCTTGGGCGTCGAGATTCTCTCCACAGGCGGCACGTTTAAACTGCTGCAAGAGAACGGCATTGCGGCGGTCGAAGTCGCGGACTACACCGGCTTCGCAGAAATGATGGACGGCCGGGTCAAGACCCTGCACCCGAAAGTCCACGGTGGCATCCTTGGTCGCCGTGGCATCGACGACGCCATCATGGCCGAGCATGGGATCAAGCCAATCGACCTGGTCGCGGTCAACCTTTACCCTTTTGAAGCAACGATTGCCAAACCAGGGTGCGACCTCCCAACCGCCATCGAAAACATCGATATCGGCGGCCCAACCATGGTTCGCTCGGCAGCAAAAAACCACAAAGACGTAGCGATAGTGGTCAATGCCAGCGACTACTCCCACGTTCTGGAAAGCCTCAAGGCTGGTGGCCTGACGTACGCCCAACGATTTGACCTGATGCTCAAGGCGTTTGAACACACCGCCGCTTACGACGGCATGATCGCGAACTATTTGGGCAGCATAGATCAGACCACCGAAACCCTCAGTACCCAAGGCCGCAGCGCATTCCCGCGGACCTTCAATAGCCAATTCATCAAGGCTCAGGAAATGCGCTACGGCGAGAACCCGCATCAAAGCGCGGCGTTCTATGTAGAAGCCCATCCTGCCGAGGTCGGCATTGCCACCGCCACCCAGTTGCAAGGCAAAGAATTGTCGTACAACAACGTGGCGGACACCGATGCGGCACTGGAATGCGTAAAAAGCTTCGTCAAGCCGGCCTGCGTCATTGTCAAACATGCCAACCCTTGTGGCGTGGCAGTGAGCCCGGATGACGAAGGCGGCATTCGTCAGGCCTACGAGTTGGCCTACGCTACCGATAGCGAGTCAGCATTTGGCGGCATCATAGCCTTCAACCGTGAACTTGACGCCAAGACCGCTCAGGCCATCGTCGAGCGCCAGTTTGTTGAAGTGATTATCGCGCCGAGCGTTACTGCTGAAGCCCAAGCCATTATTGCCACGAAGATCAATGTTCGCTTGCTGATTAGCGGTCAATGGGCGACCGAGCGCAGCCCAGCCTGGGATTTCAAGCGCGTTAACGGCGGCTTGCTGGTTCAGAGCCGTGACATCGGCATGATTGGCAGCGACGACCTGAAAGTCGTCACCCAACGTGCCCCGAGCGAACAGGAAATTCATGACCTGATCTTCGCGTGGAAAGTCGCCAAGTATGTGAAGTCCAACGCCATCGTCTACGCAAAAAATCGCCAGACTATCGGCGTCGGCGCGGGCCAGATGAGCCGCGTCAACTCCGCGCGCATCGCCGCAATCAAAGCTGAGCACGCAGGTTTGTCAGTGCAAGGCGCTGTTATGGCATCGGACGCGTTCTTCCCGTTCCGCGACGGTATCGACAATGCAGCCAAGGTTGGAATTACCGCTGTCATCCAACCAGGCGGCTCGATGCGTGACAACGAAGTGATCGCTGCAGCCGATGAAGCAGGCATCGCCATGGTCTTCACCGGCATGCGTCACTTCAGGCACTGATTTCTATCCTATAAGAGCCAACTTGTTCGCTCTTGCCTGTAGTTTGCAGCCTCACTTATTCAAAGCAACAGGTGGTAGAGCACGTGCAACCTGCCTTTACTTGCCGCTTGTAGCTTGCAGCTTTCCGAAGGAGCTTTTATTTGAACGTTCTAATCATTGGCGCCGGTGGACGTGAACACGCGCTGGCGTGGAAAGTCGCGCAGGACCCACGTGTTGTGAAAGTTTTCGTCGCACCGGGCAATGCCGGGACCGCGACAGAGGCCAAATGCGAAAACGTCGATATCGACGTACTTGCCCTCGCTGAGCTGGCAAATTTTGCAGAAAAAAATGTATCCCTGACTATCGTCGGCCCTGAAGTGCCACTAGTGGCAGGCGTGGTCGATCTATTCCGCTCTCGTGGCCTGGATTGCTTTGGCCCCACCGCTGCTGCTGCGCAGCTGGAAGGTTCGAAAGCTTTTACCAAAGACTTCCTGGCGCGCCACAAGATTCCGACAGCTGATTACCAGAACTTCACCGAAGTCGAGCCCGCATTGGCGTACTTGCAGAAAGTCGGCGCTCCTATCGTGATCAAAGCCGACGGCCTCGCTGCGGGCAAAGGCGTGATTGTCGCCATGACCCTGGCTGAAGCTGAAGACGCTGTACGCGATATGCTCGCAGGCAACGCGTTTGGCGAAGCAGGTTCGCGGGTGGTGATTGAAGAGTTTCTTGATGGCGAAGAAGCCAGCTTCATTGTCATGGTCGACGGTAAGAACGTTTTGCCTATGGCCACCAGCCAAGACCACAAACGTGTCGGCGACGCCGACACTGGCCCCAATACCGGAGGCATGGGCGCCTACTCCCCAGCTCCGGTAGTGACCGCCGACGTTCACCAGCGCGTCATGGATTCGGTGATATGGCCGACTGTCCGCGGGATGGCCGAGGAAGGGAACATTTACACCGGCTTCCTCTATGCTGGTTTGATGATCGATAAGGCTGGAAATCCGAAGGTCATTGAATTCAACTGCCGTTTCGGCGATCCAGAAACCCAGCCAGTGATGTTGCGCTTGCAGTCTAGCCTGGTGTTGTTGATCGAAGCCGCGCTAGCCAAGGCTTTGGATAAAGTTGAAGCGCAGTGGGATCCTCGTCCAAGTCTGGGCGTCGTGCTGGCCGCTGGCGGTTATCCAGGTGATTACGTTAAAGGCGCTGCGATCAAAGGCTTGGATGTCGTAGCGGGTATGACCGGCAAAGTATTCCATGCCGGAACAACGTTGCAGGATGGCCAGGTAGTAACGTCAGGCGGGCGTGTCCTGTGTGCGACAGCACTGGGCGACACCGTGGGCGCCGCGCAGGAACAGGCTTACAGACTGGCGGCTGAAATTAGTTGGGACGGTTGTTTCTATCGCAAGGACATTGGCTATCGGGCCATTGCTCGCGAGCGTGGTGAAGATCTGGAATAAGGCATGCAGCCTCTCAGGCAGAACTCTCAAAGGGGACTGCCTGTCAATTCCAGCCCCGCGCATAGTTATCTGGCATTCACCTACGAAGGGATTTCGCCGTGCGCTGGCTCAGGATTGCCATAGGTTTCACCATTGGTCTGCTGACACTTCTCTGCATGCTTCCCGGCTATGCCGAGCAACGTGGTGGATGGTCGACGCTGGTCGATGATCAGGCCAGCCTGCAATTGAGCGACGTACGTTCGCCTCGGTACGTTAATCAATTTAGCCCTATTAACCTTGATCAAGTCTCCGCAGGAGACCGTAATAGCGCTGTCTGGTTGCACTATCGGCTGCTTCCCAATGAGCACGAGCAATTGCTTAGAGTTTTTGCTCCCGACTTGGCCAGTCTTGACCTTTACGTGCTTGATGGCGACAAGGTGATTACTCATTCGCGCACCGGCAACAACATTCCTCGCGATATCCAGTCATTGCATTCCACTGATTTTCTGATGCCGATGCCGCAGAGCATTGGCATGCTGGACATTTATCTGCGCTTGGTTTCAGAACAACAACTGCGACCAAACATTACCCTGCAGTCAGCCATTTCAATCGCGGCGGATGAGCGTCAACCTTTGTTGCTCGGCCTATTTTTAGGTTGTCTGGCGATGCTGATCCTGCAGAACATTACCCGGTTCACCCATACCCGCTCCCACGCCAGCTTGTGGCTGGCAGCGTGCGAAGCGATGCTGACGCTAAGCGCGATGTTATTGTTTAATCTTCTGGCATCCTGGGTGCCGAACTGGCACGTGGCCCAGACCCCCAACGCATATTGGGCGTTGGTTATGGCAGCACTCAGCGGCTTAATGTTTGCCTATCGCTTTTTCGCACCCTGTGGCTCGGTTGTTTTGAATCGACTGCTATTAGCCGACATGCTAATCATTGCATTAGCGGGCCTTTTGGAGTTATTCGTCAACAGCTTGCCGCTGAACCTAATTACCTATGGTTTAGTGGCGTTAGCCAGCCTGAGCATCCTGTTTGTCGCGGTATATCACTGGCAAAAGGGCTACAACCCGGCCCGCCTTTTTGTATTGGGAATGGTCATCTTCAACCTGGGCTGCCTGGTGATTCTGCCGGCCTTGCTGGGCCTGACAATGATCGCGCCACAATGGCTAATCATTACTCTGCTGGGTGTGTTCTGTGCTTCGGGCCTATTGATGAGCGTGGCCCTGAGTGAGCGCCATCGCAGCATCACCGAAGATGAGTTCAGTGCTAGCCGCGATCTCGCCGCTAGCACGGCTGAAATTAAAGCCAAGGCTGAGTTTCTGGCTAAAATCAGCCACGAAATTCGCACCCCGATGAACGGTGTGTTGGGCATGACCGAGTTACTTCTGGGTACGCCGCTCTCGGTCAAACAACGTGACTATGTTCAAACTATCCATAGCGCAGGCAACGAGCTGCTGACACTGATCAATGAAATTCTAGACATCACCAAACTCGAATCTGGACAGATCGAACTCGACGACGTGCAATTCGATCTCAACGCATTGATCGAAGACTGCCTGAATATCTTCCGAGCCAAAGCCGAGCAGCAGAATGTCGAGCTGATCAGCTTCATTCAGCCCCAAGTCCCACGGGTCATCAGCGGCGATCCAACACGTTTGCGTCAGGCCCTGCTCAGCCTGCTCGAAAACGCGATGAAAAAGGCCGACGAAGGCGAGATCCTGCTCGTGGTTGCTCTGGATTCGCGTAGCGGCAAGCCACGTTTACGTATAGCCGTTCAGGACAGTGGCGAACCCTTGGCTCCCCATGAACGCGACACCCTTCTACACGCCGAACTGCATAGCAAGAATTTCCTCGCCACAACCAAATTAGGCGGTCATCTGGGGCTAGTGATCGCGCGCCAATTGATCATGCTGATGCATGGCGAGTTTGGCATTCAGACCAGCAATACCCATGGCAGCACCCTTTGGCTGACATTGCCCCTGGACCCGGATCGGCTGGAGCAACCGACTACCGATCTCGATGGCCCCCTCCAGGGCGCTCGGGTATTGGTGGTGGACGACAACGACACGTGCCGCAAAGTGTTGGTGCAGCAATGCAGCGCTTGGGGCTTGAATGTCAGCGCCGTGCCGTCGGGAAAGGAAGCGCTGGCGCTGCTGCGGACCAAAGCCCACCTGCGCGACTATTTCGATGTGGTGTTGCTCGACCAGAACATGCCAGGTATGACAGGCATGCAGCTTGCAGCGAAGATCAAGGAAGACCCGAGCCTGAATCACGACATCTTGCTGATCATGCTCACCGGCATCAGCAATGCACCGAGCAAAATCATTGCGCGTAATGCAGGGATCAAACGCATTTTGGCAAAACCGGTCGCAGGCTACACACTCAAGACCACGTTGGCGGACGAACTCAATCAACGTAGCCGGGGTGCCCTGACGGGTACGCCATACGCTTCCAGCAATCCTCTGATCAGCCCAATTAACGTACCGAGTGATTTCCGCATACTGGTCGCCGAAGACAACAGCATCTCGACTAAAGTCATTCGCGGCATGCTCGGCAAGCTCAACCTGCAACCGGATACCGCCAGCAATGGCGAAGAAGCTCTGCTTGCCATGAAAACCCAGCGCTATGACCTTGTGCTGATGGACTGTGAAATGCCAATCCTTGACGGTTTTTCTGCCACCCAACAATTACGTATCTGGGAGGTCGCCAATCAACGAGTTCGTACACCCGTGGTTGCATTGACCGCGCATATCCTGACGGAGCACAAGGAACGGGCGCGTCAGGCAGGCATGGATGGGCACATGGCCAAGCCCGTAGAGCTATCGCAGCTGCGCGAGCTTATTGAGCACTGGGTTGCGAAGCGCGTACAGAGTCAGCGGTATTCCAAGACACATTGACCGCCATCAGACGCTCATTGTTCCTTTACTCCCCTTAAGCTCATATTCCTCAGCGAGATAAGCCGCCCCGCCTGATAGACTTCCTGTCGTCCTTTCCCAGTCGCGCGAGCTCAAGCCATGCTTCACGTGTTGTTCAGCGTTTATCTGAAGATGTTAGTGCTCTATAGCCCGTTCTTCGTTCTGTCGTGCTTCATCAGCCTCACGCGTGGTTACTCCAGCAAGGAGCGTCGTCGCCTTGCGTGGAAAGTCGCGCTGGCCACCTTGATGTCAAGCGTGCTGCTGTACCTGTTCGGACGATTGATTTTCTCGGTATTCGGTATCACCGTCGATGCCTTCCGCATCGGTGCAGGCAGTGTCTTGTTCATTTCGGCGCTCGGAATGGCTCAAGGTAAATCTGCTGTGCAAACTGACAATGTTCAGCAGGACGTCACTATTGTCCCGCTGACCATTCCGCTGACCGTCGGACCGGGCACCATCGGCGCATTGTTGGTCATGGGCGTCAGCCAACCCCACTGGGATGACAAACTCACGGCCATCCTCAGCATTGCCCTCGCCAGTTTGACCGTCGGCATCGTGCTGTATCTATCGAATCGCATCGAGAACATTCTGGGCGATCAGGGCCTGCAGATCGTCAGTCGGCTGATGGGATTGTTTGTGTGTGCGTTGGCAGCGCAAATTATCTTTACCGGGGTCAGAGGATATTTATTGCCTTAGGGCCCTTAGAGCTCAATGTCTTGAATAAAGCGCGTTGAATTCTGAATCAGCTTGGTGCGTATTTGATCGCGAGATGAGGCGTAATTATCACGACTAAACTCATATACACCGCCCACCAAGCGCAACACCAAATCCCGCGTATTGTTATTCCAGAACCATCCTTCATCGACTATTTCAAGTGCGTTGATCTGCAAGGCGCACAGGAAAATTCTGATCTGACCATCGCGGGTTCTATCGCACGGTACGATTTGAAAACTTCCGATGCGGCCCGCCCCTGTGCCCCGTTGAAAAAACGCTCGGGCGTAGTCGTTGACTCGTATGGCGCTAAACGATGCTTGAACCAAACCGGCAAGCTCGGCCGAGCCCTCGGCGCCCACGACTTTAAAAGTCAGGCGGTCCAATTCGTAGGGATCGGTGATTACCACAGGATCCCTCACGATGAGACTTTTCAACGCACAGCCGTGTCTGACCAATCTGTTGCGATAGTAATCCAGCCAACTTTTCCAGTGCACCCGTCGGTCATATGCCTGGCTGGCAAAAAAGTCCGCGTACAACAACATGTCCAACACGTCCTCCTTTTCCTGCGTAGACATACCCGCCACGAACGAGACCAAGTTATTGCCTGCTATCGCGATGCGAGTGTGCTCCTTGATCATTATTGATGCTCCTCAAGCGCCAGAATCAATGTCGACCTTCTGGCACCGAGAGCGGCAATGAATTGATCTCTAAACTGCGCATAGCGCAAATCAGACAGTTGCGCCGAAAACGACGCAAGCTCAAGATTGCCCACAATTTGATTACGATCTAACGGCTTGAAAAACGCATGCTCCACCCCTGACGCCAACGTTTTGAACGCGACAAACATTGAGGTCATCGAAGAGGCCCCATGCACAAAACTTAGCTGAAGTACCACCCTGGAGAGTGGATCACCGCCTTCGGCTCCTTCACACCGGAACGCGTATTCTCCAAGCAGAGAATGTGCGGCAGGGCTGAAGAAGCGTTGGGGTGAATCCATTACCAGGCACTCAGCGGTTTGAATAAGTGAACCCGGCACTCGTCTCTCAAGCTCATGTTTAAAGAGCGACCACACATCGAATTGCCCATGGTTCTGTATCGGATCACTGTCGTATTCGCGCGCAGACACGACCCAACCAAACGTCGCCATTGCCCTCAAATAGGTTTGATACCAAGCGTCAAACTCGGAGAACTTAGGTTTTTTTTTCGAAGCAGCCAGTTGGATATATAAGCTGGCGTCGAGAATATCTCGCTTATTCAACTCTCCTACCGACTCATCAAAAAACATCAACGCGCCGGCATTGATATAGTTTGTTGGCATTCCATTGCGCATCACGCTCTCCTTAGTGTCTCTACACGGGAAGTCCGCCGCAGGAACCTGCGGCGGGAGAAAGCTTTTTAAATTTCGTACTCTTCAATAGCCTGTTTGGCGTTAGTTCCGAGCTTGCGAAGAATGCTGTCTCGGACTTCAGCGTAGATATTCTGATTCAATACCAGACACGACTCCGCCCGAGAAATACTGACTGAGTTACTGTTCCAGTCCCAGAACAGTACATTTTTGGCGCTTAAGACGGATGAAAAATCTACTGACCCCATGGCCATCGCGACTTCACCATCCGCTGATTCAACACAAGAAGCGATACTGAAGGCTCCGCCGTTGTGACGGCGACTTTTTCCTTCAAAGAGCTTGAGCGGTTTATCACTGGCCTGAAGTGCTTCAAGCGCTTGCTGCGCAACGCCCACCAGTACCGCAGCGGTAGCACCTGGGACCGTTACCGCCGCAACCGCCGACGCAAGAATTTTAAGGCCTACCTGATCCATGGTGAACATGTGTTCGGAAGCCGTGTATTTGGAATATTCCCGGCGAGTGGGCACCCATCCACACGCGCGGATCATGACGTTCACGAACTGCTCGTACCATAGCGGCCCGCTCATGTTCGGGTGCGCCTTGTTGGCCACCAAGGTCGCGAACAATACCGCGTTCTTGATATCTTCCTTGCTCTGCTTCGACATACCCGCCACGAACGAAACAATGCTATTGGCAACAACCGCGGCACCTTCGGCTTTTTCATCCACCGCCAACGAACGGCGGGACCGGCGATGGGTGGGGTTAATGACCTCCGCCACGCGTGAATCACCCTCAGGCAACTGACAACTTGCAATATAATTCAGACGATCTTCAACACTGCTCGGGACTTTATCGTACTCATTCATGCGCAACTTCCTTTTAATTTAAGAGTTACCCTTCTTGGGCAGCCAATAAACTAGCGCATCTTGCTGATCTTTTTCATTCCCCATAACTGAATACACATTTAGTTAAATCCACTCTGCCGTCGCAGAGCACCTAAATACAAAGACTGGCGACTATTCAGCACCGTCTTGAAGATATCCACCTAACATCTGCCTGAGTTTTCCCATCAAACCAAAGATTTTTCTTACAAGAAAAATACCCGAAATAACAGGCACCCACACCGACTTACTGTAGGAGCGCGCTTGCACAACTCATTTGTACTGCGCACATAACTTCTACCAGCAACTCATGCCACCGGCTTTTTCCCATACCAGCGCGGCGTGTACACCCACTTACCGCCATCTGCGCGGGGAAAGATGCAGGTTGTGGATGAGCCGATCAACACCATGGTGCGCATGTCTACCTGATCTGGCGTCAGCTCACCCAATGCAATCACCCGCAGCGTTTGCCCTGGCCGCCCAATGTCGCGGCCCAAGGTCACGGGGGTGTCCGGCGTGCGATGTTGGCGGACGATTTCCAGTGCGCGGCCGAGTTGCCAAGGTCGGGATCGAGATATCGGGTTGTAGAACGCCAAAGCCAAGTCAGCTTGGGAAGCCAGCTCCAGACGTTTTTCAATCACGTCCCACGGTTTGAGGTTGTCCGACAGCGACATCACGCAGAAGTCATGCCCCAGCGGCGCACCGGCTTGCGCGGCGGTCGCCAAGGATGCGGAAACCCCCGGCAAAATTTCCAGATCAACCCTGTGCCACTCGGGGTTGGTTGACTCATGCAGCGCTTCAAGCACCGCTGACGCCATGGCAAATACGCCTGGATCGCCGGACGACACCACGACAACCGAACGCCCTTGCGCGGCCAGTTCAAAAGCATGCCGGGCGCGTTGCATTTCTTCGCGGTTGTCCGTGCAGTGCTGCACCTGATCGGCGCGAAATGGCCCGGCCATGCGCACGTAAGTTTCATAACCGAGAATATCGGTGGCCCGCGCCAGTTCAGCCTTAACCGCTGGCACCATCAATTCTGCCGCACCGGGACCGAGGCCGATCACCGCCAAACGACCGCGCCCACGACCGATGTTTAGCACGCCTAACGGCTTCGCAGCCGCCGCGATAGCGATGCTGTCACCGACGCAAATCGGCGCCAACACCTGCGGCACCGCGTGTTCTGCCAACGCGCAAACCGATGCCTGCGCAGCGACAAATCGCAACGGCACATTCAGCTCAGTCGCGGCTTGATGTAATTGAGGATTGGCCATCTCCGTATCGCTAGCCAGCAAACAGGCCAACGACTGAAGGGCGAGGCCAGCCTGATGCAAGGCAGCGCGAACGCTGGACGCTAATTCGGGCAGCGATGCACTTACCGCCACCAACACGCTGCGTGGGTAAATCAATAATTCATTGGCCGACGGTTCACGCTCAGCGCTACTCACATGAATAGCCAGTCGCGCTTGGGCGTCTTCGGGCAACTGCGCGTCAGCCAACCACGGTGCAGAACCCTCGATACGCACGCGTTCGCCGCAAAGCAAATCCGAGACAAAGCGCTTACCCAACTCAAGATCAGCCAAGGCATAGCCACTGGGCGGATTCAGCAGGCAGGTGCCAAAACGCAGTTCGCCGCTGGTAGTAATCGCCGCAGCCACGTTCAGCCCTTTTGCAATCTCCCGAGCCATGATGTTCACGCCGCCCAGACCGCCCAATAAAGGCACGACCGCGCTGCCGTCTTCGGCCACGGCCAACACCGGCGGCTCGGCGCCCTTTTCCAGCAACAGCGGCGCCAAGGTACGAATCACGATCCCGGCGGCGCACAAAGCAATGATCGGCGTGCCCTGTTGATAGAGCTGGCGCAGGGTGCTGCCAAATTCGATGTAGGTGAGGTCCGCGCCATCGACCCGGCTTGCAAGACCATGAATCAACGAATTCGGGTACAGCCGTTGAATGCGGCGCGCGGTGTCGAGGCTGCCGTTGCCCAGAATCACAATGGCCGGTGCATGAGCAGT
This sequence comes from Pseudomonas sp. AB6, assembly GCF_034314105.1. Classification (NCBI taxonomy): domain Bacteria; kingdom Pseudomonadati; phylum Pseudomonadota; class Gammaproteobacteria; order Pseudomonadales; family Pseudomonadaceae; genus Pseudomonas; species Pseudomonas sp. AB6. Next base: position 4,753,595 of record NZ_JAVIWJ010000001.1, on the reverse strand, counting down.
CATCAGCCTTGCCACCGTTCGCCGGGAACAATAATCAGCGAAAAGTACGGCGACGACATGGGTTCGACCTGATCCAACGGAACGATTTTCTGGTTGGACATGGTCGCGCGCTCAACATACAAAGCGCGCTCGGCCATGCCCAGCTCTTCCAAAACCTGGCGGACCTTAGTGAAGTTGCGGCCCAGCTTCATGATCACCGCCGCATCGGCATCCGCCAGACGCCGCTTGAGTTCATCGTGGGGCAGCACGCCGGATAACACCGACAAGCTTTGGTTGCGATAGACCAGCGGCGCGCCCAGCACCGAAGCGCCGCCCAGCATCGAGCAAACACCGGGCACCACTTCGGCTTCATAGCGTTCAGCAAGACGGTCGTGCAGGTACATATAAGAACCATAGAAAAACGGATCGCCTTCGCAGATCACCGCCACATCGCGTCCGGCATCCAGATGCGCCGCCAAGGCTTCGCTGGCCTCGTCGTAGAAGTCGCTGATGACTTGCTCATAGGACAACGGCGCTGGCAATGCTTCGGTGGTGACTGGGTAGACCAACGGCATCAAGGTTTGCGCGTGTTGCAGGTGCGCCTCGATGATGCCGAACGCGTTGCCTTTCTTACCCTTGGCGACGAAGTAGGCAACCACAGGGGATTCGCGAAGCAGACGCAGGGCCTTAACGGTTATCAGCTCGGGATCACCTGGGCCGACTCCCAGACCAATCAAACGACCGGGTTGCTGCATCATTCGATCTCCGTGGCCAAGGCGTTGACCGCAGCGGCCGCCATCGCGCTACCTCCGCGACGACCCTGCATGATCACAAACGGCACGCCCCGGCTGTTGGCCGCGAGCATCGCCTTGGACTCGGCCGCGCCAACGAAACCTACCGGAAAACCGAGGATCAACGCCGGTTTTGGCGCACCGGCATCGAGCATTTCCAGCAGGTAGAACAACGCAGTCGGTGCGTTGCCAATCACCACCACCGCGCCTTCCAGATACGGACGCCACAGCTCCAGTGCGGCGGCAGAGCGGGTATTACCCAATTCGCGAGCCAGCTCCGGGACGCCGTCGTCCTTGAGGGTGCAGATCACCTGATTGTTGGCAGGCAGGCGCGTGCGGGTTACGCCTTCGGACACCATACGGGCGTCACAGAGAATCGGCGCGCCAGCGGCCAAGGCATTGCGGCCAGCAGTACCGGCGCCGGGGGAATAGCGCAGGTCTTCGATAACCTCAACCATTCCACAGGCATGAATCACCCGCACGGCGAGTTTTTCCAGGTCGGCCGGGATCTTGTCGAGCCGGGCCTCGGCACGAATGATCGCGAAGGAGTTGCGATAAATCTCCTGGCCGTCGCGGATGTAATCAATCATCAGTACTGCTCCGTGAGTCGGCAGCGAATAACGCGCCGACTGCTTCTATAGTGAGGTCACGCGCCCGCAATGCGCCGAAACCCGGCTGCTGCGTGTCGCGAAAATAAAGGTCGTAATGTCCGGCGCGGGTCGCCAGCAAGGTCATCGGGGCGATATGCGCGGCGGCGCAGCTGCGTGAGCAGGCCGTCAGGTGTACCGGCAGGTTCAAGCCATGATGCTCCAACAAAACCGCCAGCTTAAAGGCGTCGGTTTTGGTGTCGGCCAAGCCTTTGACGCAGCCAGCTGAGCCGGTGCAGGCGATGATGTTTGCCAACGGCTGTTCGCGGTTGCAGATCAAGCCCGCCGCGTGCAGGCCGGCCATGACCGTTGAAGCGTGTTCGCCGCACACATTGGGCAGCAAAACGCTTTGCCACGGCGTCAGACGCAACGTCCCGTCGCCCCATTGCGCGGCCAATTGGGCAACGGCGCGCAGCATCGAGGCATCGAGCCGTCCCAATGGCACAGCGGCGCCGACCGCAACACGCCCAGCCACCGATTGCTGATACACACCCAACGCGTTCGCAGGCAAACCTGGTCCCACAGGGTTTGGGAGTTCCAAGGCTCTGTGGGAGCAGGCTTGCCTGCGAAGAGGACCGATTAACCGCCGCCCTACGGCTTGAAGAAATTCCTCAATCGGCATCGCTGCCAGCAGATGGCGCATCCGTGTTTGCTCCGGCCGCGCCGATTCAAGAAACGCGTCCAGCACCGCAATCACCAGCGCATGCCCCTCGGCTAACGCCACCGCAGCAAGCGGTGCATCATGCCCAGGACACCCCGCCAACCCGAACGCCAACAGGACTTCCCCGTCGACTTCCAGCGCCGACAACCACAGATCATGGGGGTGTTCACGCATCACCAGCGCTTCGCCTGCGTCCAGGGAGAGGGCGAATTTGGGCGACAGGTCATGAAAACGAGGCTCGTTCTCCAAGGTACCGAGAATCTGCGCAGCCAACGGTCGGCTGTCGAACAACTGCTGCGGGTCAATTCCGGCCGTCGGGCTCAGCATCAGGTTACGCACGTCGTCGCTCGCCGGGTTATTCGGCCCAAGACCGGCGCTCAACAGAATCGCAATCAAAGCGTCCTGTTCGGCACCAATGCCGCGAATCTGCAGGTTGGCCCGATTTGTCGCCTCAATCACCCCCCCAGCGTAACGCTGCGCCGCTTCAGCCACGGCGGCGGCCTGAATCGAAGTGATAGAACCGCCGGCCAACTTGATACGGCAGATACCGCCGTCCAGCGCCGGGACGATACGCAACAACCCCGGGCAAGCCGAGGGGCGTAAAGGCGATGCGGACGTCGGCTGGTTCAAAGGGTCACCCAAACTGAATTTGAAAAACGCTACAGCCCTGTGGGCGCGGTATTATGCCTGCTTTGTCCGCAGGCATGAAAAGCCGCTCTGTCGGAACTGCTTATTTAAGTCGGTTGAGGAACATACATGGCGCCCTGGCTGACAGTCGTGGGAATCGGTGAAGAGGGCTTCAAAGGCCTGGGCAAGACGGCTCGCCACGCGCTGCTGGGCGCTACTCAGGTGTTTGGCGGTCAGCGTCAGCTGGATTTACTGCCTGCCTGTATTCGTGCCGAACGCACGCTCTGGCCCAGCCCGTTTTCTCTAATCCCGGTTCTAGACCAACGCGGCACGCCGATTTGCGTGTTGGCGAGTGGCGATCCGATGCTGTTTGGGGTCGGCGCCAGCCTTGCACGGCAGGTCGATGCCGAGGAAATGCGCGTGCTGGCCTCGCCGTCGTCCTATTCCCTGGCAGCTGCCCGCTTGGGTTGGCCGCTGCAAGATGTGGTCACGTTATCGGTGGTCGCCCGGCCATTGGCGGCGTTGAATGCTCAATTTCATAACGGTGTGCGCCTGTTGGTTTTGAGCAACGACGGCAGCAGTCCGGCGGCGATCGCGGAGCTATTACGTGCCCGAGGTTACGGCCCCAGCCGCATGACGGTGCTGGAGCATTTAGGCGGCACGGATGAGCGTCGAGTCGAAGAGATCGCCAGCCAATGGAGAAACCTGCCCATTGCCGCGCTGAATGTGGTTGCCATCGAATGCCGCGCCGACGTCGACACACCGCGTTTGTCGATGCTGGCCGGCCTACCCGACAGCGCCTTCAAACACGACGGCCAACTGACCAAGCGCGATATAAGGGCCATCACCTTGGCGCGCCTTGCACCTACGCCGGGTGAATTGCTCTGGGACGTCGGCGCGGGCTGCGGTTCTATAGGCATTGAATGGATGCGCGCGCACCCAAGCTGCCGCACGCTGGCTATCGAAGCCGATGAAGGCCGTCAGCTATTGATCGAACACAACCGCGATGCGCTAGGCGTGCCCGGCTTGCAATTGATTCGCGGTCAAGCTCCCAAGGTGTTGTTTGATCTGGAAACCCCAGATGCGATTTTCATCGGCGGCGGCGTCACTCGCCCCGGCGTACTCGACGTGTGCTGGCAAAAGCTGCGCTCAGGCGGGCGTCTGGTCGCGAACGCCGTCACCCTGCAAAGCGAAGCCACGCTGGTGGTCTGGCGCGAGCAGTTCGGCGGCGAACTGACCCGCCTGCATGTGGCCCAGGCCAAGCCCCTGGGTGAGTTCGACACCTGGCGCCAAGCCTTGCCCATCACCCTGCTCGAAGCGATCAAACCCTGATGCGCGCCGAGACCGCCGAACAACCCGCGCCCCTGCGCTCCGGTTACACCACCGGCAGTTGCGCGACGGCGACCTGTCTGGCGGCGGCGCGATTACTGTTAAATGGCGAAATCAACGACGCGGTAGAAATCGTGCTGCCCAAGGGCAAGCAGGTGCACATGCGCCTGGAGTTTTGCCGGGCGTTTGCCGACGGTGCCGAAGCCGGGACGATCAAGGATGCAGGCGACGACCCTGACGTCACTCATGGCGCCCTGGTATTTTCTCGGGTGCGGCTGATCGCGGAACCCGGCGTGCGGTTCAAAGCGGGTCCAGGCGTGGGCACGGTGACGCGTCCGGGTCTGGTACTTGCCGTGGGCGAGCCGGCGATCAACCCGGTGCCGCGCAAAATGATCACCGAGCATTTGCTGCAACTGGCCCAGGCATCGAACTACACCGGTGGTTTCGAGGTGACCCTGTGTGTCGAGGGCGGCGAGACCCTGGCCTTGAAAACCATGAACCCGCGCTTGGGCATTCTCGGTGGGCTGTCGATCCTCGGCACCAGCGGCATCGTTCGACCGTTTTCCTGCGCGGCGTACATCGCGTCGATTCATCAAGGCATCGACGTCGCAAAAACCAACGGTTATCTGCACATTGCCGCCTGTACCGGCAACGCCAGCGAAGACACCATGCGCCGGGTCTACGACCTGCCGGAAATTGCCTTGATCGAAATGGGCGACTTTATCGGCGCCGTGCTCAAGCACCTGCGCAAAGTGCCGGTGGCCAAACTCAGCATCTGCGGCGGCTTCGGCAAAATCAGCAAACTGGCGGCGGGCCATATGGACTTGCACAGCCGCCACTCCAGCATCGACCCGCCGCAACTGGCCCATTGGGCCGCCTCCCTCGGTGCCAACGACGCGCTGCAACAGGCTATCCGTGGCGCCAACACCAGCCAGCAAGCGTTGGCCATGGCCAGCGCCGTCGGCATCGCGCTGGGTGATGAAGTGTGTCGTCACGCGCTGCGGTTTGCCCAAAGCGTGGTGCCCAGAGAAGTGGAAGTGGAAGTGTTCGCCATCGACCGCCAAGGCGGCATTGTCGGGCATGCCGGGGTCTCGGCATGAAGCGCCTGTTATTACTGGGCGGCGTGACCGACGCACTGGCCATCGCCCGTCGATTGGGGCCGCAGCATATCTACAGCCTGGCCGGTGTAGGCCGGGTGCCGACTGACTTGACCTGCCAGGTGCGTGTCGGCGGCTACGGCGGTGCCGAAGGATTAGCGCAGTTTATTCGCGATCAAGGCATCGATTTGCTGCTGGACGCCACCCACCCTTACGCCGCCCAGATCAGCCACAACGCTGCGCGAGCCGCGCAGCTCAGCGCTACCGCGTGTTGGGCCTTGCGCCGACCGGGGTGGCAAGCGCAAGTCACCGATGACTGGCGTGAAGTCGCTGATTGGCCCGAACTGATCACCGCCCTCGCCCGGTTCAAGCGACCGCTGTTCACCCTTGGCCGCGAGCCCTTGCAGCACCTTCATGAAATACCCGCCCAGCAGTTCTGGACCTTGCGCGCATTGGAGAACACCGTCACCGATACCCCCGGCAATGATCGCTGCGACGTCATCGCCGCACGCGGGCCGTTTTTGCTGGAGGGCGAACGTGAGTTGTTTGCGAGTCGAGACATCGACGTGCTGATCAGCAAAAACAGCGGCGGCAGCGCAACCGAGGCAAAGCTTGAGGTGGCGCGAGAGCGTGGGGTGCCGGTGTTGATTTTGCGTCGGCCGGTGTTGCCGAACGTGGACCTGGAATTTACGGAAGTCAGTGAGCTGCTGGAACGGTTAGCTCAGGTTGGATTTCTTTAGAAGCCAACGTGCTCACGAGGCGGCGTGTCAGGCATACGCTTCAAACCCCTGCACCAACACGTTGGCTACTACAGACTCGGGTGGATTTACCCACCACGCCTTTGATTTGGTCCAGCCATCCCGATTTTTCTTCGGCGGGCAGGCTGTCGAACAGCTCTTTGGCCATTTCTGCGACCCTCGCCGTTTTTTGGGCTTTGAGCAGGGCTTTAAGCTCAGGCGTGGTGGCGGTTTCGTCGCTGAGGGCTTCAGGCAGAGGCAAGGCCTTGGCCAGTTTCAGCACGTCGCCGGTGTTTTTGGTAAAGGTCCTGAGGGCGCCGACGTCTTGCATCGGCAGGTCGATGTTCGTAACCGGGTCAAAGGCGCGCACTTGCGGCATGGCCAGCGCGTTGAGCTTGCCGCGAAACGCCGGAATCCCCAGCGACGGAATAATCAGCCCAATCAGGTAACGCGGGTCGTTGCGCTTGATGCTCAGGCCAACGCTGGCAAGCGCGATGCCGACCCCGATCACCTGCCCGGACCTGGCGATCAGCGATAACGACTTGTTGGATTGATCATCGAAGAACACTGCGCGAAAACGGAAATAATCGCCGAACACTTCACGCTCATTGAGCATCGCGTTCATGAACCAGGCGCGTGAGTCGTGGACTTGCTCGTCAAAAAAATCGGTAAGGGTCTGCGCTTTATCACTGAGGGGTTCAAACCTGCCGGGGGCGTAGAGCTTGTTGAAAGCTATATTGGCCGTTCGGCGCATTTTGACGTATTCCTCGGCTTCGTCTTGTTCGTTGATGAGGTACACCAGCCCTCCGAACAGCGTGTTGATCACCGTGCCAGCCGACGTCGCCTCGTTGGAGTCGGCGAACGCCCACTTCCCCGTATAGTCACGGCGAAACTCGCTCATCGCCATTTCCAGCTGATTCTGGTCGAGGATGGGTTCAAAGGACTTGTGCGTATTGAAGGTCATGGGCTGTGTAGCCCCGGTGCGCTGTTCGTAGGCCTGCTTGATCGCTAGATGGCTGTCGCGTTTTGCCTGTTCCTTGTCTGACAGGGCCGACGGCTCTGTCCCGTTGTGCTGCGCCAGATTTTCTTCGGACTGCCGGGCGTACAGCGCTTCGAAGGCGTTTTTTTCTTCGTCCGTCATGTCCTTGCCCTGAACGTGGTGATAAGCCGACGTCTCCCGCAGGCGGAAGGACGCGTACCGATTGATTCGCCAGGCAGTGATCAGGGCGGCTTGATGCTCCATGGCATCTTCTAGCGGGCCGGTTTGGTGGGCGTCGAGCCAGGTGTTGAAGCGGTGGGTTAGGGTGTCGGAGACTGAGAAGGCCTCAAAAGTTGCTCTGTCCATTTCCAGCCATGGCCACATTCCTTTTTGCTCTTCATTTAACGCATCTTTTGGTGCTTGTAATGGCGCACCGACGGCATAGGCCTCCGCATACATATGCTGCAGCGGTATTTGCGACAGCACATCCTGAGGTCCGGCCAGCGATTTACCCTGCTCACCCGGCGGATACCCCCCGCCGACGTCAGAGTGCATGCCGGGGTAGAGGTATTCAAAGGTTCCGGCGCGGTAAGTCGAGGGGCAGTTGGGATCCTTAGGGTTGGTTTTGCGCCGGATAGAATCCACCGGGAAGCAGTTGCGTTGTTCATGAGCCGCCACCAAGTGCACGCAACGCTCAAGAAACTTCTCTGATTCCGGCAGCCGCAGGGTGTCATCCGCCCAGCCCATGTGGCCGTCGGCGAAGGGCATTGCATAGGCCATGCCGGTGGAGGCCACGGTGTCGAACAGGCCCATGAAAGCAATACTGATGGGGATTCCGGCAAACAAATAACAGGTCTCACCGTCCACCTCGATCTTGGTCAGCGCTTCCAGCCAGTTGGCAAACGCCCGAGCCTCGGCAGCCCCTCGAGAGAAACCGTAGATCCACAGGCGCATGCCGATGATCCGGGGGATCGCACTGCGGGCGTGCAGGTTCTCGATCTTTTTTTGCAGCGCCAGCATCGGCGCTTGCAGCACTTGGCGGCGCAAGGCGTTTCCGTTACTAAACAGCCCGCCGGTTAATGAAGCGCTCATCTGCTGAACCAGTGCGTAAGCCTCTACGGGCTCTAGACGCTTTTCACCGCAGGCTCTGTGGAGAGTATCCAGCAAGCGGGTGAACGCCCAATCGATCCGATTCTCGCCTCCCGCAGCCCCGGTCAAGCCCAGCAATCGAGGCTCGAACTCACCAATTTCCTTGAATTCGGTGCCGACGCCCTGGATGTAGTAGCGGTAAAAACCTTCTTGGTTGTCCCGGTTCTTGGCGCCGTTATCTTCCCCGCCCAAACTGGCATGGAACAGCCGCGCCACGTTGGTGGTGGTCGGCGGTTGAGCCCGCTTGTCCGAGGGCTCGTGGTTATTGGTGCCGTCAAAACACAGAGTGATGTTCAACACGTCCATGCATGAGGAAACTAAATAGGTATGGCCTCTGGCTCGGGTAGCCCGCTCAACCGCATCGGAAAACATAAGTTTGGGGCGATATTGCTTACGGTAATTGAGCCCGACGTCGTCGGAATTAAGAGGCAGCAGGCCTTCTTTCTTGAACCGTGGCGTAGGTGTTAACGGCGACGGCTGGGGGCGTTGCGATTTGGAATTCAAGGAGCTGGACATACGGGGGGCACTTCCATTTTGCGCGGGTAGGAAAAGGGGTAGCCGGGTTTACCCGGCAGCTCGGCAACGGCTGCAACGGCGATTTGGTCGCAGGGCAAAAAATGGACGTCAATCACCCCGAGTTCTTCATAGGGCGCGACCTCCACGACGGCGCGGTGGCGGGTATATTTGGACTGATGCTCTCTTCCGGCTCTGAACCATGCATCTGAATAACGGGGTTCAGGCCAATATCGTGAGGCTCCAACATTAGGATCCTTCTCCCACTCCACCACCACGGTCAGGCCGGGATGCGATTTGCGCGGCATGGACACGCAGCACATCTGGCTTCCGCCACCGCCAAACGGGCCGATGTTCGGACCGCCATTGCCGTTGACGTCGAAATGATTGATCGCCGCCGAGGTGTGGTTGTAACCCTCGATAGGCGCGCCAAGCCGGTCGGGCGGCGCTTTGCTGCACGCTTGCAGGGCGATACCGGCGAGCACCGCAGCGCCTAAAAACACGGGCACGCGACGAACCAAACCGGGGTTCATGAAGCTGGACATACGGGAGGTACTTCCATTTTGCGTGGGTAGTTATAAGGATGATTTGCGATGCCGGGGTAGGTCTGATCGGCAGAGACCTTTACTTGGTCGCAGGGAAGGAAATGCAGGGTGATCGCGCCCAATCGCTCGTAAGGCGCGACTTCAACGACGGCGCGATGGCGGGTGTTGTTGGTTTTTGCTTTCTTCATCCGAGCATTCCAGGCATCAGAAAATCTGCGCTCTGGCCAATCTGCGTAGTCGTGTGGTGTTGGGTCCTTCTCCCACTCCACCACCATGGTCAGGCCGGGATGCCATTTGCGCGGCATGGACACGCAGCACATCTGGCTGCCGCCGCCACCGAACGGGCCGATATTCGGACCGCCGTTGCCGTTGACGTCGAAATGATTGATCGCCGCCGAGGTGTGGTTGTAACCCTCAATGGGCGCGCCCAGTCGGTCGGGCGGCGCTTTGCTGCACGCTTGCAGGGCGATGCAAGCAAGTACCGCAGCGGCTAAAAATACGGGCACGCGACGAGCCGAGCCGGGGTTCAAGAAGCTGGACATACAGAGGGCTCTTCCATTTTGCGCGGGTAGTCATAGGGGTGATTTGCGATGCCGGGGTAGGTCTGATCGGCAGAGACCTTTACTTGGTCGCAGGGAAGGAAATGCAGGGTGATTGCGCCCAATCGCTCGTAAGGCGCGACTTCAACGACCACGCGATGGCGGGTGTATTTGGACTGATGCACTCTTGCTGCTTCACTCCACGCGTCTGAATAGCGAGGCTTCGGCCAGTTCACCGAATCACCGGTGTTTGGATCCTTCTCCCACTCCACCACCACGGTCAGGCCGGGATGCCATTTGCGCGGCATGGACACGCAGCACATCTGGCTGCCGCCACCGCCAAACGGGCCGATGTTCGGACCGCCGTTGCCGTTGACGTCGAAATGATTGATCGCCGCCGAGGTGTGGTTGTAGCCCTCGATGGGAATGCCGAGTCGGTCTGGCGGCGCTTTGCTGCACGCTTGCAGCGCAACGCAGGCAAGCACCGCAGCGGCTAAAAACACCGGCACGCGACGAACTAAACCGGTGTTCATGAAGCTGGGCATACGGGAGGTACTTCCATTTTGCGGGGATAAGAGAAGGGGTAGCCGGGTTTACCCGGCAGCTCGGCAACGGCGGAGACCGCGATTTGGTCGCAGGGCAAAAAATGGACGTCAATGACCCCGAGTTCTTCATAGGGCGCGACCTCCACGACGGCGCGGTGGCGGGTGTTGTTGGTTTTTGCTTTCTTCATCCGAGCATTCCAGGCATCAGAAAATCTGCGCTCTGGCCAATCTGCGTAGTCGTGTGGTGTTGGGTCCTTCTCCCACTCCACCACCACGGTCAGGCCGGGATGCCATTTGCGCGGCATGGCCACGCAGCACATCTGGCTGCCGCCACCGCCAAACGGGCCGATGTTCGGACCGCCGTTGCCGTTGACGTCGAAATGATTGATCGCCGCCGAGGTGTGGTTGTAGCCCTCGATGGGAATGCCGAGTCGGTCGGGCGGTGCTTTGCTGCACGCTTGCAGGGCGATGCAAGCGAGTACCGCAGCGACCAATATCACCAATACGCGGTGAGCCGAGCCGGGGTTCAAGAAGCTAGACATACAGAGGGCACTTCTATTTGGGACGGAACGTTAAAGGGTTCGTTGACGTGATCTGGAGCCGCTACGATTTCGGAAAAGTTGAACACCCCTAGGTTTCGCCGCCTTTTTGGGTAGGCGACTGTCAGGGTAAATGCGTTCTGAATGTTTAAGATCGGCATGGATGGACCCTCTTTTTGTAGTGCCAAAATTCTTTGGCACACATGCTCACGCAGGCCGACCCACGTCGTATGTAGGATGCATCCGCGACCGCCCTAGGAAATTTCCCAAACGCTATTTATAAAAAAACCGCCTTCGAGAACGCGGCGGTTTTTGAGTTGATGGCGGGTAGGTGTGGGGGCTCATTGGAGACAATAGAGCGACCCACCACCAGACGTTGTGCTCAGTGGATTCACTTTTACTGGCTGCTTTTCTACCTAAACCTGTCGCGAAGTGGCGGGCCCTGATACGACACAGGGAATTCTTCGCCTACAAGCGGGCTTTACTGGGGATCTGCGCCAACGTGCCGCGGCATCTCGCCACGGGCACTTTTTTTACTTATTCCGGCCATTCAGGCTAAATAGCGCCTTTGACGGCTTAATGAAACGGAAAGCACCCCATGTCTCGACGCCGGTTGGCATTTGCCTGGATTGCCTGCTTTGCAGTGCTGTTCAACATGCTCGCCATGCCGATGACCAGCGCCGCACCGAAAACCGTTGATGAAGCGTTGTTGTGGGGCAGTTTTTGTTCGGCAAGCGGCACTCGACTGGTGGCGATTTCACTGGGCAAAACTGAACAAAGCCCTGCGCAGAAAGACGATCATGCCGCCATGCAGCATTGCTGGTGCTGCGCAGGTTCGGCGCCGCTGGTGTCTGTGCCATCCGGCTTCACCCCGTGGTATGCGGTGCAAGTCGAAACGAAGCTAGCGCGCGACGTCCAATCCCCAACCGCATTGTCCCCACGCCAGCAATGGCCGAGCCTCAACCCCCGAGCGTCTCCCCGCGCCTGATCCGAAGCAAAAAAAAGCGCTGCTGACCGCAAAGTCCGGCGCACCGGAATCGTTCACGCTGGAGAATCACCATGATCAAGAAGATCCTCATCCTGGCCGCTTTATGTCTGCCGGCCTGCTTTGCCAATGCCCATGATTCCATGGTCGGCGAGTTGCACATCGCCCACCCGTGGTCCTTGGAGTTACCGCCCAATGCACCCACCGTTGCGGCGTATTTTGTGATTCACAACACTGGTAAAACCGCCGATCGCCTGCTCAGTGTCGACAGCCCTATCGCCGGTATGGCCGATCTGCATCAACACCTGATGCAAGACGGTTTGATGAAGATGCAACAGGTGCAAACCGTTGACGTCCCGGCCGGTGGCGAAGTGAAATTTCAACCCATGGGCTATCACGTCATGCTGATGGACCTGAAGGACAAATCGAAGCTGATCGACGGCCAGCATTTCCCGCTGACGCTGCACTTCGAGCAATCAGGCGCTGTCACCGTTGAGGTTGCCGTCCAAAAGCAGGCGCCCGACGCAGACGCCATGCACGACCATTAAATACCCTGAGCGATTGAAGTGAACCGCGCTTCGCCCCACGCCAGCTTCGTCCTGCGCCCCGGTAAACCCCGAGGCGCATGGCTGAGTCTGTTCGCCATGTTGATGATCTTTATCGGTCCGCTGATTTCTCAAGCGATGCCGATGGACCAGCACGCCGGAATGTCGATGTCGGCCTCCATGTCGATGCCTGCATCAGTGGACAAGGCAATTGAGGCGCCTTCATGCCACAGTGCCGAACACGCGTCGGTGGCGACCGATCATGTGATCTGGGCCAAATGTGGGTATTGCACGCTACTGTTCAGTTGCCCCGCGCTACCTCAAGCGTTGGCGTTCGTTGCGTCCAATCCTCCCAAGCCGACCGGCTTTTTCAACGTGGCATCGCAACAAGGCCATGCACGGCAGACCACCTTCCCCAATGCCCGCAGCCGCGCTCCGCCGCTCTCGACCACACGGTAAACCCTCAATAAAACGAACCGGTCCTCACCGCAAAGGTGACCGTACCGGTCGATACGTGTTTATCCCTGCCGGGAGCGTTGCACATGACTCAAACAAAGGTTTCTTTCTACAACCTCGCCTGGCGCTGGCACTTCTATGCCGGGCTGTTCGTTGCGCCGTTCATGATTCTGCTGTCGTTGACCGGGATTATTTACCTGTTCAAACCCCAGTTGGACAACGTGATGTACAGCGACTTGCTATACGTCACGCCGGGCCAACAATTGCTCAGTGCCGACGCGCAACAACAGCGGGTGCAAGCCGCTTTTCCACAGGCGCCTGTCAGCAAATACCTGCCACCGCTGAACGCGCAAGGCAGTGCGCAGTTCGTGATCCTGCAGGGGGGCCGAGAGCTGAATGTGTTTATCGACCCCTATCGCGGCGAGATCCTGGGTACTCAAGAGGGCAAAAACAACCTGCAAGCCCTCGCCCGTTCACTGCACGGCAAATTACTGCTGGGCAAAGTCGGTGACCGGATCGTTGAGTTAGCCGCCGGCTGGGCGATTGTGCTGGTGGTTTCGGGGTTGTACTTGTGGTGGCCACGCGGCGCCTCGATGGCCGGGGTGCTATGGCCACGCTTGAGCAAGCGGGGACGCCTGTTATGGCGTGATGTGCATGCGGTGACCGGTTTCTGGGGCGCAGTGTTTCTGCTGTTTATGCTATTGAGCGGCATGACATGGACCGGTGTGTGGGGCAAGCAATTCGCTGATGTCTGGAACACCTTCCCGGCGGTCATGTGGAACGACGTTCCTAAATCGGACCAACTGGCCGGTGCCCTCAATACGCCTACGCGCCAAACCGTGCCGTGGGCGCTGGAAAACACGCCAATGCCGGTGTCCGGCGAGCATGCCGAACACATGAACCAGGGGGGCGGGGTGTCAATGCCTGCGAACCCGACGCTGTCGCTGCAACAGGTGGTAAACATTGCTACCGAGCGGCACATCGAACCGGGCTATAGCATCACCGCGCCCACCAAGGCCGACGGGGTATTCACCATCGCCGTGTTCGCCGACGACCCTCGTAACGACGCCACGCTGCATGTCGATCAATACAGCGGCAAGGTGCTGGCCGACGTTGGCTGGAAGGATTACAGCAACGTCTCTCGCGCCACGGAATTGGGCGTGATGCTGCACGAAGGGAAGTTCTTCGGCTGGGTCAATCAACTGCTGATTTTGTTGATTTGCCTGATGGTGCTGCTCAGTTCGATTAGCGCACTGGTGATCTGGTGGAAGCGTCGCCCACAGGGTGGCCTGGGTGCTCCGCCGTTACGCCACGACCTGCCGCGTTGGAAAACCGCCATCGTGATCATGATTGTTCTGGGGCTGGCGTTTCCGTTGGTTGGCATTTCGCTGGTGACTGTTTGGGCGCTGGATTGGCTGGTGCTCTCACGGTTCCAGCGCCCCATAGCAAAACTCGGCTGATCTAAACCCCATGACCGCTCTCACGCTGAAAAACATCGCTTGGTCGTCCCATGGCCATCAACCATTCCTTCTGCGTGAGGTCCAGTTGAGTGTGGCGGCAGGCGAATTCGTGGGCTTGATCGGGCCTAACGGCAGCGGCAAAACCAGCTTGTTGCGCTGCGCCTATCGCTTCAGTCGACCGACCACAGGTGAGGTGCTGCTGGACCAGGGCAATGTCTGGCAGCAGTCACCCCGCTGGTGCGCTCAGCGAATAGCAGTGGTGTTGCAGGAGTTTCCCGACGCCTTTGGCCTGACCGTCGATGAAGTGGTTGCCATGGGCCGCACGCCGCACAAAAGCATGTTCGAGACCGATACCGTGCTGGACCGGCATATCACCCAACAAGCGCTACTGGCGGTGGGCATGCACGGCTTCGAAAACCACACATTTGCCACGCTGTCCGGCGGCGAGAAGCAGCGTGTGATTCTCGCTAGGGCCTTGGCGCAGCAACCCACCGTAATGATGCTCGATGAACCGACCAACCACCTTGATCCGCGCTTTCAAATCGAGCTGTTGCAATTGATCAAACGCTTGAACATCGGGGTGCTGGCCAGCCTCCACGACCTCAATCTCGCCGCCGCGTTTTGTGACCGGCTGTACGTCATTGATCGCGGGCGCATCGTCACCAGTGGCACGCCTACTGAAGTGATCACCACAGCGCTATTGCGCGAAGTATTTGGCGTCCAAGCACTGGTCGATACTCACCCACTTTGCGATTACCCACGAATTACCTGGATCACCCACCCATGAAGTTGTTTTTTCTGCGGCCTATCAGCCTGGCTGTCGCCCTGCTCTCGACCAACGCCCACGCGTGGGCCGAAACCACCCACTACCCGCTGACCATTCAAAGCTGCAACCGTGAGGTGACCTTCGATAAAGCGCCGCAGCATGCCCTTAGCCACGACATCAACATGACGCAGATGATGATCGCCCTCGGTTTGAAATCGAGCATGGTCGGCTACAGCGGAATCACTGGCTGGAAATCAGTCACGCCGCAGATGGCGACAATACTCGACGGTCTGCCGGAGCTGGCGAGCAAGTACCCGTCGGTGGAAACCCTGCTCAATGCCAACGTCGATTTCTTTTTTGCCGGTTGGGATTACGGCATGCGCGTTGGCGGTGACCTCACCCCGCGGACCCTCGCCCCACTGGGGATCAAGGTGTATGAGCTGAGCGAATCCTGCGCGTTTGTGATGAAGCGCCCGATGGCGAGCCTTGAAGACATGTACAACGACCTGCGAAATCTCGGCAGAATTTTCGACGTGCAGGATCGCGCCAATCAGTTGATTGGGCAGATGCAGATGCGGGTCGCGACGATCAAAGCGAGCCTGCCCGCTGACCGCCCACGGGTATTTCTCTACGACAGTGGCGAGGACCGGGCCATGACCTCGGGCCGACTGGCAATGCCCCAAGCGCTGATCGAAGCGGCAGGCGGGCGCAACATATTGGACGACATCGACGCCAGCTGGACGCGGGTCAATTGGGAGAGCGTGGTGGAACGCAACCCCGAAGTGATCGTCATCGTTGATTACGGCGAAGTCACCGCCGAACAGAAAGAACGCTTCCTGCTGAACAACCCGGCGTTGCAATCCATGGACGCGATCCGCAATAAGCGCTTCATCGTGATCCCATACGTAGCAGCCACGCCGGGAATCGACAATATCGAGGCCATCGAAACCTTGGCCGCAGGCTTTCACGGCAAGCCGCTATGAATGGAACGCGCGCCTATAACCTGCTGATGCTGGGTCTGGGCTTGGCGCTGTTAATCTCCTGCGTGTTGTCGCTGGGTTTTGGTGCCGCACCGGTGCCTGCGCAAATCGTCTGGCAGATCCTTCTGCACAAGCTGTTCGGAGGGGGCCCCGACATGCCGACCTGGAGTGCTGGCCAGGAACACATTGTGTGGCTGATCCGCGTGCCGAGGATGTTGCTCGGTGCGTTGGTTGGCGCGGGCTTGGCGCTGACCGGTGCCGTGCTGCAGGCCGCGACCCGTAATCCACTGGCCGACCCGCATCTACTCGGCGTGACCTCCGGCGCGACACTGGGCGCGGTGATCGTGGTGGTGCACGTCGGCGAGGTCATCGGCCTGATGACCCTACCCCTCGCCGCTTTCATTGGCGCGCTGTGCAGCATGTTGATGGTGCTTGCCATCGCCAATCGCCATGGTCGACTGGACAGTGACCGACTGCTGCTGTGCGGCATTGCGGTGTCGTTCGTGATGATGGCGCTGGCCAATTTACTGCTGTTCATGGGTGATCATCGCGCCAGTTCAGCGGTGATGTTCTGGATGCTAGGCGGTTTGGGTCTGGCGCGTTGGGAACTGCTCGGGATTCCAGCGTTGAGCATGTTGATCGGGCTGGCCTTGCTGTTGAGCATGGCGCGTGCGCTCAACGCCCTGATGGCAGGCGAGCAAACCGCAGTCACATTAGGACTGAACGCACGCAACGTGCGGATCAGGGTTTTTTTGATTGCATCACTGATGACTGGCGTGATGGTTTCAATCAGCGGCTCAATCGGGTTTGTGGGCCTGATGGTGCCTCACGTCGCCCGCCGTCTGGTGGGTGCCGAGCACCGTCGACTGCTTCCGGTCTGCGTGTTGATGGGCAGCATTTTTCTGGTCTGGGTCGATGTGGCGGCGCGCACCTTGATCGCCCCGGAAGATCTGCCCATCGGAGTCGCGACGGCAGCCATCGGCGGTTTGTTTTTCATCGGGCTGATGCGTAAGCGCTAAGCCCGTCAGACAGCTCCTACCTACAAAACGCCAAACTCGGTCTCTCGGATGTCTACCGACTGACAGACACGAACTGTTTGCAGTGACTTCATGGTCAGGTACTCGCGTGCAACTGCACCGAGGCATCTCTTTTTATTACCCATGAAAATGACCAGACCATGACGATCCAGCAACCCGCCTCACCTGTCACCTTACAGGGGACTCACACGCCAACTGCCACTGCCCCAAAGCTATTTCCACCCAGCCTCCTCGACACGGTGGAAATTGAGTTTCATAAAATTCTCAACCGTAATCATCCCAATCTGTTGATTGACATCCACACAACGTGGTTGAGTTCGTACGAACATAAACAGGGCAACATTCCGCCATTCACTAAATTCCCGACACAGCGCCCTACGCCGCCCATACAGTGGATTCGCAAGATCACGCACTCAATCACCGTGCGCGACAGCCTGATCGATTTTTTTCTAGGGGCCCTGGAGCTGAAAGAAGACCGCACCGGCTGGTTTATCGCGGCGGATTCAGTTGCCGTCACCCATCAAATTACGGCGCTCAATTATCGGCAGCTTCATGCTATTTACACTGAGCTGTCCGAAACGCTGAGCACCCTCTATCAACACTCTCTGCTCAGTTACTGGGGCGTGATTGAGGCAGCTAAAACAACCCGCATGGCGTTATTCATAGAAGAACGTGTATTGGCGTTGCGGATGGAAGCGCGGGCAGGCATGGATCAGAAGCACTTGACCAGTCAACAGGTTTCCATGCTGGAGACCATGCTCCAATACCGCCAAAGCTATAGCTCGACTTCGGTAAAAAAACACGGCGTTTTCAGCTTGGCGCTGGCGCTTGGCGACATCCCCCCTTTGAACTTCGCCGGGGTTTTTATTCTTAGCCACGCCTGCACGCTCAACAAGCCCACTGTTGGAGACGGGCGGCTGGGGCCGGTACTGATGTATTCACCTAATAGCGGTTTAGAGGGGTTCGATTCGTTTCCGCTACTCATCCAGTCGCTATCGAAACGAATGACCGATACGGCGCAAAAACAATGGCTGCTGAAAAATGTGTCAATGGAAGATCCCGACACCATTGCATCGCTCGAAGCGACAACCATCACCGCTCAAGCCTGGACGTTCTCACCCATCGAAGGGGATTTTTTAAACGTCCAGTTTCTGGCTCAGATTGCCAAGCAGCAAACGGATTTTGAACACTGCGTCAAAACGGCGAAAGTGCAGAGGCTTAAATCGAACGCCTTTCTGAAAGTCCTGTCGCGCTCACTTGACCCAGGCTATCAATTCAACAACTTTCTAAACTTGAACTGGAACGACAGGTACATTCTTTACAGCTCGATGCCTAAATGGTGGAGGGCAATGAGCGCCGAGAAAAAAGACCTTTGGCTTATCGCCGCTAAAAAATTGGGTCAGTCGATTATCAAACTGAATCAGTTGACGGAGGATAACCTGGTCAACCCGCAACTCTCGGACCAGACGCTCGAAGGCTATTACACGGCCACCGTGATCAAAGACGCCCTGGCCGACAAGCATGTATTGCTCAACCCTGACGACATCAACATTGACGTCACCTATCGCCCTCCTCTGCTGCCCCCCTATGCCCCAGGCTTGGCACTACCGCCGTCGGATGAAGACAGCATTTTTAAACGCTATACGCTCAGTTCATTAGCCGCTGAAAAGCCCGGCATGCTCAAGCTCTCGAGTGCCCAAAGCATTGTTGTGACTGACGGCAACGGGGGGTCCATCAATGGCCTCGACGCATTATTTGTACGCGCGCTGGTGTCGCGAATCGACAGCGGCTCCACGATTGATCAATTTCTGATTACGCGACTTCAGACCTCGGCGTATGCAAAATCACTGCATGATTTGGCGTTAAGACTTGGCCAAATACAGCTTAACTTAGGCTTGTTCGGCGCTACGCAAGACATACCTCAACTCTGCCAGCGCTGGATCAAAGCCGTCGTAGATGCCCCCGAGGCAATAGCTGACCGGCAGGTAGGTCGTAAAAAAATCCTGGTGCAGTTTCTGGCTATTACCGATGTGCCATTGTCGAACGTGCTAAAGATTGGACCGCAAGCCGACGGCGAGGAAGGTGTAGTGCTGTGCACCCTTAATGCGCCAGATGGCATTGTCTTTCGCTGGTTCGCTGACATGGAAAGCGTAAAGACTCGCTTCCTGGAGAACCCCACATTTACCCGCTACCTTTTGCTTCAACTTCCAATCGCCAAGCGACCGCTGGCAATGAGAGCCATCAAACTGGATCAATGGCAAAAACACTACCACCTTCCAAATGTGTTCAAGCTGATACCTACGACGCTTCCGGTGCCCAAGTTGATCTGGAACCCCTTGAGTCTGATTGAGCAAACCCGGGATTTTATAGATGAAAGCCACGGTATTAAAATCAAACACCTGATCGTGGATGGGACAGCAAACCTGTGTAATGCACGTGAAATCGTGACCGACGAACACCATACCGCCATGCACTTGGCAACCAACGTGATGCTGCTGTTTTTACCGCCGCCCATTTCTATCCCCATAACGTTAGGCCTGGCCATGTACACAGCCTGGAACGGGTTCAGGTACATCGAAGAAAACAACTACGAAGGTGCGGCGAAGGAGCTTCTCATCGCCCTCGACTACCTGGTGTCGAGTGGGATCAGCAAGCTTGAACTTACTCGGAGCGCGGCACTACCGCTCAAACTGTTCAGACCCGCCCCTCGACCGCTCACCCGCTACACCGGTGCTGACGGCGAGGTGCACATCGGCGTTCTGTCAAAGAACCGCACAATGGCAACATCGAGCGACGCAGGAGCGGACATTGTGTTCGATGCGCTCAAATACCGCCGTATTGAAATCCATGATGAAGCGTTTTACATCGGCCCCCACGCCAACCTGTTCGGCGAAATGAACCTCTACCGTCGGCTGCGCGAGAACACACAGTTGCAGACGCAGCGTGGGGAATTTGCGGTGCCCGACCAAAGCGGCAATTGGACTAAAGCACCGTATCAAGGCCAAGGCACCAGCCCGAAAATATATGAGGAAGCCAGCCACGAGCTGGGACAGTTAATCGCTCAGTGGCCTGCCTCAGCAGAGGCATTGACGCCAGCACAACGTCTGCGCTTTGAAACTGATTACCTGTCGATGGCGAAATCGAATGCTGAGTCATTCCCAGAGGTGGCAGCCTATTGCGAAGGTGGCTCTGCCGAAATAAATAGCGCATTAAGAACGGGCATCGAAACCGAGGAATCCATTGCCTTTAGCCGAGAGTTTTATCAGTTGGATGAGTATCACGGCCTGGCTTACCGAGCGGCTTATGTGTCCACTTTTAGCCTTGAGAAGCTCCAAGGCCAAGTGGGGACTATTTTTGCCGACACAGGAATTCAGTCCGCGTCTGTCAGCCCGCTAAATGCCCTCCAATGGGCGAACGATGAGTTTGTCCGCCAAAGCGCAGGCCCGGATACCCACGCGATTTTCCTGATTTTCGATGACTCGGTGTCGAAGAAAAACATGTTCACCAACTTCTTGGGAGACCATGTAGGCATAGCCCCGAATACACCGCTCCAACTAATGGCATTCAAGAAAATCAACAACATCAATTACGCTTACTTCTCTGCACCAGAACAGATCCCCACGGACTATGTAAATATATTCACCGGTCGACGGGCTGCGTTTTTTTAACTAAACAGTTGACCGCACCATATCGGCGCAGCGTCGCGCACCACCCACTTATTTGAGGTCCATGGCGGTGCGCGACGATTGGAAAGTACGACCATTTCGTACCATTTTGCGACGTTTTCAGATTTGGCCCAGCCTTTGCTAAAGATCTTTCAGACACTCGGTTCCACCCATCGAACCTGCCCTCTGAAAAATCCAAGAATGGAGATCGCCAAATGAAGCGTCGCAGTCTGATCAAAGCGTTCACGCTGTCTGCCTCTGTTGCTGCACTGGGCATGAGTTGGACACTCCAGGCCGCAGAGACCATCAAGGTCGGCATTCTGCATTCGTTGTCCGGAACCATGGCGATCTCTGAAACGTCCCTCAAAGATATGGCATTGATGACCATCGACGAAATCAATGCTAAAGGCGGCGTGAACGGCAAGCTGCTCGAAGCTGTGGTCGTCGACCCAGCCTCTAACTGGCCGCTGTTTGCTGAAAAAAGCCGACAGCTGCTAACCCAAGACAAAGTAGCCGTGGTGTTCGGTTGCTGGACCTCGGTGTCGCGTAAATCAGTATTGCCCGTGTTTGAAGAGCTCAACGGCTTGCTGTTTTACCCTGTGCAGTACGAGGGCGAAGAGATGTCGCCGAATGTTTTCTACACCGGCGCTGCGCCTAATCAGCAGGCCATTCCTGCGGTTGAGTACTTGATGAGTGAAGAAGGCGGCAGCGCCAAGCGATTCTTCTTGTTGGGCACTGACTACGTTTACCCGCGCACCACTAACAAAATCCTGCGTTCGTTCCTCAAATCCAAAGGGGTTGCTGACAAGGACATCCAAGAGGTTTACACCCCGTTCGGTCACAGCGATTACCAGACCATCGTCTCGAATATCAAAAAATTCTCTGCCGGTGGCAAGACCGCTGTTATCTCCACCGTCAACGGCGACTCCAACGTGCCGTTCTACAAAGAACTCGCCAATCAGGGCCTGAAAGCCACCGACGTACCGGTTATAGCCTTCTCGGTCGGCGAAGAAGAACTGCGCGGTATCGACACCAAGCCATTGGTCGGTAACCTCGCTGCCTGGAACTACTTCGAGTCGGTACAGAACCCGGTCAACACCCAGTTCGTCGCGGACTGGAAAGCCTATGCCAAGAAGCACAACTTGCCGGGCGCTGACAAAGCCGTCACCAACGACCCAATGGAAGCCACCTACGTCGGCATCCATATGTGGGCCCAGGCTGCTGAAAAAGCCAAGTCTACAAATGTCGACAAAGTTCGCGAAGCCATGGCCGGTCAAACCTTTAATGCACCATCAGGCTTTGTGCTGACCATGGATAAAACCAATCATCACCTGCACAAGCCAGTAATGATCGGCGAAATCCAGGCCGACGGTCAGTTCAGCGTTGTATGGCAGACCAAAGAGCCGATCCGCGCTCAGCCGTGGAGCCCGTACATTCCTGGCAACGACAAGAAGCCGGACTATGCGGTGAAGAGCAACTAAGTCGTACCGATCAGGCTGTGTGTGTGCCTGATCCATTGCCTTCGCAGGCAGGCCTCTCCCGCAGGATATGCAATGTAACGGCGGGAGCAGGCTTGCCTGCGAATGGACCTTCAGTCCACGCAAGGCCAAAGATATGCCAAATGCCCTGTACCGCTTCATCTTCGCCTTGGCCGTGCTGCTGCCGTTTACAGCCCACGCCAGCGATGCCACTGACTTCGTTGCGGCAAGCCCGGTGCAACAAGCCAAACTGCTGGAAGCCTGGGCTGCCCAACCTGACCCCGCACGCGTCGAGCTGATCAATGCCTTGGAGCAAGGCCAGCTAACGATCAACGGCCAACCCCAAGTGCTGCACCTGAACAACCGCCTGCGGGGTTTGATTGATACCGCGTTGGCCAGTCATCAACTGCTGGCTGCCGACGCCAAACTGCGTCTGGGCGCTGCGCAACAGCTACAAAAAAACGCCAAACCGGCGCAACTCGATTTCCTCAACCATCAACTCACCGCCGAAACCAATGCCGAGGTGCGCACCGCGTTGACCTTGGCCCTGGCCAATTTACAGTTGGTGGACACCAACCCCACCGTGAGACTTGCCGCCGTTCGCCTACTCGGTGAAACCGGTGACCCGCTGGCCAAGACGCGCCTGGAAAGCCTGCTCGAACCTGCGGTTGAGACCGACGCTGGTGTGCGCACTGCCGCCGAAACCAGCCTGGCGCAGGTCAAACGCAAGCTGCTGGTAGGCGAAGTCCTCGGCGAGGCTTTCAGCGGTCTGTCTTTGGGATCAATTTTATTACTGGCAGCGTTGGGCTTGGCGATCACCTTTGGCTTGCTGGGCGTGATCAACATGGCCCACGGCGAAATGCTGATGCTGGGCGCCTATTGCACCTACGTCGTGCAGTTGATGTTTCAGCGCTACGCCCCCGGTGCCATTGAGCTTTATCCATTGCTCGCTCTGCCGGTGGCGTTTTTTGTCACGGCGTTGATCGGCATGCTGCTGGAACGCACGGTGATTCGCCATTTGTATGGCCGCCCGCTGGAAACCCTGCTCGCCACCTGGGGTATCAGCCTAATGCTGATCCAACTGGTGCGCCTGGTGTTCGGGGCGCAGAACGTCGAAGTCGCCAACCCTGAATGGCTGTCTGGCGGCATTCAAGTGCTGCCGAATCTGGTGCTGCCGTACAACCGCATCGTGATCATCGCCTTCGCCTTGTTCGTGGTGGTGCTGACCTGGCTACTGCTGAACAAGACTCGCCTGGGCCTTAACGTGCGGGCGGTGACTCAGAATCGCAACATGGCCGCCTGCTGCGGCGTGCCCACCGGTCGAATCGACATGATGGCCTTCGGGTTGGGCTCAGGCATCGCAGGATTGGGCGGAGTTGCGCTGAGCCAAATCGGCAACGTCGGCCCGGACCTGGGCCAGAGCTACATCATTGATTCGTTCCTGGTGGTGGTACTCGGCGGCGTCGGGCAATTGGCGGGCAGCGTGATGGCGGCTTTCGGCCTCGGCATTGCGAACAAGATCCTCGAACCCCAGATCGGCGCCGTGCTCGGCAAAATCCTGATTCTAGCGCTGATCATTCTGTTTATCCAAAAACGTCCGCAAGGGCTCTTCGCACTCAAAGGGCGGGTAATTGACTGATGAACCAGCCTCTTTTAGTCACCGCTGCAGGCAAAGCCGGCGCAAAAATCACCCTGGCGATCGGTGCCGTGATTGTGATGCTGTTAATCGCACTGGCGCTGCTGTCGTTGCTGCCGCCAGAAAACAGTCTGCAAGTGTCGGCCTACACCTTGACGCTGGTCGGCAAAATCCTCTGTTACGCCATCGTTGCGTTGGCACTAGACCTTGTCTGGGGTTACGCCGGATTGCTGTCGCTGGGCCACGGTTTGTTCTTCGCCCTCGGCGGTTATGCCATGGGCATGTACCTGATGCGTGAAACCTCGGGCGATCAGTTGCCTGCATTCATGACTTTCCTGTCGTGGACCGAGCTGCCGTGGTACTGGACCGGAACCAATCACTTTCTCTGGGCGATGTGCCTGGTGGTATTGGCGCCGGGATTGCTGGCGTTGTTCTTCGGGTTCTTTGCCTTCCGTTCACGGATCAAGGGTGTGTACTTTTCGATCATGACGCAAGCCCTGACCTTCGCCGCAATGCTGCTGTTCTTTCGCAACGAAACCGGTTTCGGGGGCAACAACGGCTTCACTAATTTTCGCAGCATTCTTGGTTTCAGCATTACGTCGCAGGGCACTCGGGCGACACTGTTTCTGCTAACCGTGGTGTTACTGCTCGGGTGTTTGTTTATCGGTTGGCGCCTGGCGCTGAGCAAGTTCGGTCGGGTATTGACTGCGTTGCGTGACGCGGAAAACCGCTTGATGTTCTGTGGCTACGATCCTCGCGGTTTCAAGCTGTTTGTCTGGGTATTGAGCGCCGTCATGTGTGGTTTGGCTGGAGCGTTGTATGTACCGCAAGTCGGCATCATCAACCCCAGCGAAATGTCGCCGACCAACTCCATCGAAGCGGCGGTATGGGTAGCGCTCGGCGGACGGGGCACCTTAATTGGCCCGTTACTGGGCGCTGGAGTGGTCAACGGCATGAAGAGCTGGTTCACCGTGGCATTCCCGGAATATTGGCTGTTTTTCCTCGGCGCGCTGTTCATCATCGTGACCTTGTACCTGCCTAAAGGCGTGATTGGCCTGTTGAAAAAAAAGGGGGAGCAATGAAAACCACTCCGACCCCAGTCTTCATGCTCGAACCGATCCTGGCCCCCAATTCAGACGCCGGCACCAGCCGCGATGCCATTGGCTTCGGGCAAATGACCGGCGAGGGTCTAAACACCCGGCACGGCACCATTCTTACCCTGGAAGACATCAGCGTCAGTTTTGATGGCTTCAAAGCCCTGAACAACCTGAACCTGTACATCGGCGTGGGCGAATTGCGCTGCATCATCGGCCCTAACGGCGCGGGTAAAACCACGCTGATGGACGTGATCACCGGCAAGACGCGGCCCAGCCACGGCAAAGCCTGGTTCGGTGAAACCCTGGACCTGACGATAATGAGCGAAGTACATATCGCCCAAGCCGGTATTGGTCGCAAGTTTCAGAAGCCCACCGTGTTCGAAGCCTTGAGCGTGTTCGAGAACCTTGAACTGGCGCAGAAAACTGACAAGTCCGTCTGGGCCAGCCTGCGCGCACGGTTGACTGGCGAGCAGCAAGACAGCATTCATCAGGTGCTGGAAACCATTCGTTTGACCGGCTCGATGCACCGGCCTGCGGGGTTGTTGTCCCACGGGCAAAAACAGTTTCTGGAAATCGGCATGTTGCTGGTTCAAGACCCGCAACTGCTACTGCTCGACGAACCCGTGGCGGGCATGACCGACGCCGAAACCGAATTCACCGCCGAGCTGTTCAAAAGCCTGGCGGGCAAGCACTCGTTGATGGTGGTGGAACACGACATGGGCTTCGTTGGTTCCATCGCCGACCACGTCACCGTTTTGCACCAAGGCAGCGTATTGGCCGAAGGCTCGCTGGAAGATGTGCAGGCCGATGAACGGGTTATTGAGGTTTATCTGGGAAGGTAACGCAGATTCAAGCTGCAAGAGAATGCGGCCCGATTTTGATCTCACTTGCGGCTTGCAGCTAACAGCTTGCCGCTCTTGAGCCAGTGAGGAACGAACATGCTCCAAGTCGACAAGCTCCATCAGTATTACGGCGGCAGTCACATTCTTCGCGGTTTGTCCTTTGAGGTGAACATCGGCGAAGTGACGTGCCTGCTCGGGCGTAACGGCGTGGGTAAAACCACGTTGCTCAAAGTTTTGATGGGCCTGCTGCCGTCCAAAGAAGGCGCGGTGCAGTGGGAAGGCCAAACCATTACCGGGTTCAAGCCGCACCAGCGTGTGCAGGCCGGGATTGCCTACGTGCCACAAGGCCGTGAAATCTTCGGCCGCCTGACGGTGGAAGAAAACCTGTTGATGGGCCTGTCGCGCTTCCCTGGCTGTGAAGCGAAAGAAGTCCCGGCGTTTATCTACGAGCTGTTCCCGGTGTTGCTGCAAATGAAGCAGCGACGCGGCGGCGATTTGTCTGGCGGTCAGCAACAACAATTGGCCATCGGACGCGCGCTGGCGAGCCGCCCTCGCCTGCTGATTCTCGATGAACCCACTGAAGGCATCCAACCCTCGGTGATCAAGGAAATCGGCGCGGTGATCAAGAAGCTCGCGGCACAAGGGGACATGGCCATTCTGTTGGTCGAGCAGTTTTATGATTTTGCCGCTGAGCTGGCCGATCATTACCTGGTGATGTCCCGTGGCGAGATCGTTCAGCAAGGCCGTGGCGAAGACATGGAAGCGCAAGGGGTGCGTGGTCTGGTTACAATTTGATGCGCTAATCCGCTAAGGTGCGACTTCTCTAACATGACACGACCATGAACCTTCCTGCCCACACCGCGCTGTTTACCCCCAGTTGGCATGCCGAGCTGGAGTTGGGCTATGGCCGTTTTGGTGAAAGCACGCGCCCGACCTTGCGCCGCCATCAAGGCCCGCTGCGGGTGCAAAAGCATCTGTATGCCGAAGGCCCTGAGGTGTGTCAGCACATCATCGTGCATCCGCCGGGCGGGATCGCGGGCGGTGATCGGCTCGATATTTCGGTGCATGTCGGCGCCGATGCCTGGGCGCAATTAACCAGCCCCGGCGCGGCCAAATGGTATAGCGCAGCCGGCCCGGCATTTCAGCAACTGGAACTGAGCGTCGAAACGGGCGCCACGCTGGAATGGCTGCCGCAAGAAACCATCGTCTTCAGCGCCGCCCAGGCAGAACTCTCCACACACATTGAGCTACAAGGCGATGCCCGCGCGTTGTATTGGGACGTGGTTGCCTTGGGTCGCCCAGCCAGTGGCGAGCGTTTTGATCTGGGGTATTTTCAATCACGGGTCGAGATCCGCCGCGACGGACGTTTGTTGTGGCATGAACGTCAGAGGATCAAGGGTAACGATGGCCTGTTGGACTCACCCATTGGTTTAGATGGCAAATCGGTCTTGGCCACATTGTTAGTGACGGGCGAAGCCAGCAGCGAGTTGCTGGAAGCCTGCCGGAATCTGGCGGATAACCTGCCGGTTCGCGGCGACCTGACCCAACTACCCGGCCTGTTGGTCGCCCGCTGCCTGGCCGACGAAGCCCTGCACGCCCGCGCCTGGCTGATAGAACTATGGAAGCTGTTGCGCCCCGAGTTGCTGGGGCGTGCAGCGGTTGCACCGAGAATATGGAGTACCTGATGCACTGCGTCGCGATATTCGCGAATGAATTCGCTCCCACACAGCCTGCACAGGGGAATCGCGCCTCTCAATTGATATGACACGGAACCGAACATGGACCTGACCCCCCGCGAAAAAGACAAGCTGCTGATATTCACTGCCGGGCTGGTGGCCGAACGGCGCTTGGCCCGAGGCGTGAAGCTGAACTACCCAGAAGCCATGGCTTACATTGCAGCCGCGTTATTGGAAGGCGCCCGCGATGGCCGGACGGTTGCCGAACTGATGCACTTGGGAACCACCTTGCTGACCCGTGAGCAGGTGATGGAAGGTATCCCGGAAATGATCCCGGATATTCAGGTTGAAGCCACATTTCCAGACGGGACCAAACTGGTCACCGTCCATCAACCGATTGCCTGAATTCAAGATGCGAGTTTTTCAATGACATACCCCATTCGTGACGCACTGGAAGCCGATCTTTTAGGCATTCTTGATATCTACAACGACGCTGTGCTCAACACCACGGCCATTTGGAATGAACAAGCCATCGACCTGGCTAACCGTAAAGCCTGGTTTGACGCTCGGCGGGTTCAGGGGTATCCGATTCTAGTGATCGTCGACGCTCAAAATGAAGTGCTCGGCTACGCTTCATTTGGCGACTGGCGCCCATTCGATGGTTTTCGCCACACCGTCGAACATTCGGTGTATGTGCGCGCCGATCAGCGAGGCAGTGGCTTGGGGCCGCAACTGATGCACGCACTGATCGAACGCGCCCGGCGCTGCGATAAGCACATCATGGTTGCGGCCATAGAAAGTGGTAACGCTGCATCCGTGGCCCTGCATGAACGCCTCGGTTTTTCGATCACCGGTCAAATGGCCCAAGTCGGCACCAAGTTCGGTCGCTGGCTGGACCTGACCTTCATGCAACTGAACCTGACACCCGGCGCTGCGCCTTCAGCGCCTCGTTCAACGCCCTTATAAAAAGGAGATCCACTCCATGAACGCCGCCCAGTTACGTCGTGTTAACGCCGAAAGTTTCCCCCACTATCGCCAAGGTCTAGTTGATCTGTTGCTGGACGCCGTGAAGCAAGGCGCATCCGTGGGCTTCTTGGCCAGCCTAAGCGCTACAGAAGCGGCGGTTTATTTCGATGGCGTGCGGGCAGAGCTGGAAAAAGGCGAGCGACTATTGTGGGTGGTGGTTCAGGAGGAACAGGTTCTGGCCAGCGTGCAGTTGTCTTTGTGCCAAAAGCCCAACGGCTCGAACCGTGCCGAGGTGCAAAAGCTCTTGGTACTCAAACCGGCGCAGCGGCGGGGCTTGGGCGGGCAACTGATCAGCGCGCTGGAACAGGCCGCGCAACAGCATAAACGTGGATTGCTGTACCTGGACACCGAGGCAGGGTCACCTGCCGAGACCTTCTACCGCTCAGCAGGCTACATCAACATCGGAAAACTACCTGACTACGCCTGCAACCCAGACGGGGAGTACAAGCCGACTGCTATCTATTTCAAAACTCTGTTGAGGAAAACCGAATGATCCCTGGTGAATATCAGATCCAGCCTGGCGACATCGAGCTCAATGTCGGACGCCGCACGCTCCGTCTGAACGTTGCCAACAGCGGTGACCGGCCGATCCAGGTCGGCTCGCATTTTCATTTTTTCGAAACCAACGACGCACTGACCTTCGACCGCACCGCCAGTCGCGGCATGCGCCTGAACATTCCCGCGGGGACCGCCGTGCGCTTCGAGCCAGGTCAATCGCGGGACGTGGAGTTGGTTGATTTGGCCGGGCATCGCCGGGTATTTGGGTTTGCTGGGCGGGTGATGGGGGCTCTATGAGTGGTGAGATTCAAAAGCAGCCTGATTTTGAATTTGATTTTACCTGCGGCTCGTAGCTTACAGCTCGCCGCTCTGCCCGCTATTCGAGGAACGAGAAATGAAGATCAGCCGACACGCCTACGCCGACATGTTCGGTCCTACCGTCGGCGACCGCGTGCGGTTGGCCGACACCGAGCTATGGATTGAGGTCGAGCAAGACTTCACCGTCTATGGCGAAGAAGTGAAGTTCGGCGGCGGCAAGGTTATTCGTGACGGCATGGGCCAAGGCCAAATGATGGCCGCAGAGGTAGTCGACACGCTGATCACCAACGCGTTGATCATCGATCACTGGGGTATCGTCAAGGCCGATGTCGGCCTGAAGAATGGCCGCATCGCCGCCATCGGCAAGGCCGGAAATCCAGACATCCAGCCCGGTGTGACCATCGCCATCGGCGCGGCCACCGAAGTCATTGCGGGGGAAGGCATGATCCTGACCGCTGGCGGCGTCGACACCCACATCCACTTCATCTGCCCGCAGCAAATCGAAGAAGCGCTGATGAGCGGCGTTACCACCATGATCGGCGGCGGCACCGGTCCAGCCACTGGCACTAACGCCACCACCGTGACACCGGGCCCTTGGCATTTGGCGCGCATGCTTCAATCCGCCGATGCGTTCCCCATGAACATCGGCTTCACCGGCAAAGGCAACGTCAGCCTGCCGGGACCGCTGATTGAACAGGTCAAGGCCGGCGCCATTGGTTTGAAGTTGCACGAAGATTGGGGCACCACCCCCGCCGCCATCGACAACTGCCTGAACGTGGCCGATCAATACGATGTGCAGGTGGCGATCCACACCGACACGCTAAACGAGTCCGGTTTCGTCGAAACCACGTTAGCCGCGTTCAAGGGCCGTACGATTCACACCTACCACACCGAAGGTGCGGGCGGCGGGCATGCCCCAGACATCATCAAGGCCTGCGGTTTGCCGAACGTGCTTCCCAGCTCAACCAACCCCACGCGACCGTTCACCCGCAACACCATCGACGAACACCTGGACATGTTGATGGTTTGCCATCATCTGGACCCGAGCATTGCCGAAGACGTGGCCTTCGCTGAAAGTCGTATCCGCCGCGAAACCATCGCCGCCGAAGACATCCTGCACGATCTGGGCGCGTTTTCCATGATCAGTTCCGACAGTCAGGCTATGGGCCGGGTCGGCGAAGTGATCATGCGCACCTGGCAGACCGCCGACAAAATGAAGAAGCAGCGCGGCCAATTGCCAGAAGACGGCCCCGGCAACGACAACTTCCGCGCCAAACGCTACATCGCCAAATACACCATCAACCCTGCAATTACTCACGGCATTAGCCATGAAGTGGGCTCCATTGAAGTGGGCAAGTGGGCAGACCTGGTGCTGTGGCGCCCGGCGTTTTTCGGAGTAAAGCCGAGCTTGATACTCAAGGGGGGTGCCATCGCCGCCAGCTTGATGGGCGATGCCAACGCGTCCATCCCCACCCCGCAACCAGTCCACTACCGCCCAATGTTCGCCAGCTACGGCGGCTCGCTGCACGCCACCAGCCTGACATTCATCAGCCAGGCCGCAATGGATGCCGGTATTCCGGAATCCCTGGGTTTGAAAAAAACCATTAGCGTGGTTAAGGGATGTCGAAATGTGCGGAAGTCAGACCTGATCCATAATCATTACCTGCCCACTATTGATGTGGACCCGCAGACCTATCAGGTCAAGGCCGACGGCGTATTGTTGTGGTGTGAACCCGCTGAAGTTTTACCGATGGCGCAACGCTACTTTTTGTTCTGATCGGCGGATGACCAAGGAGCCAACGAGTCAGAGATGGGCCGTGTCTGATACACCCCACCGACCCTCTCGCCAAGGGTTGGCTCCTAAACGCAGATTTTTTCACACTCGGCAAAAGAGCTACTATGCGACCCCGTTCATCGTATCTGCCAGCAGGTAACCTTTCATGCGCCTTTCTCAGTTCATCGTCCTGAACGTGGACCGAATAGTCGACGAGTGGGAAAAATTCGCGAAAACTATCCAACCGGCGGCAGACAACATGGGCCGTGAATCCCTACGTGATCACGCCAAAGCGATCCTTCTGGCGTCTGCCAGAGACATGAACACCACCCAAACCAACCTTGAGCAGACGGCAAAATCCAGAGGTGAAGGGCCGGAAAAATCCCCAACGCTGGACCAGGCCGCCGCCAGCCACGGTGAGTTGCGGCATACCGTGGGCTTCGATTTGGTGCAAATGACCTCCGAGTTTCGTCATTTGCGTGCCAGCGTCATTCGCCTGTGGGTTAGCAGCTTGAAGTCGCCGGACCTGACATATTTTCAGGACATGATTCGTTTTAACGAAGCCATCGACGAGGCGCTGGCCGAATCGACTGCCGCCTATGCCGAGCAAGTGGGACGATCAAGGGATATCTTTCTGGCAATCCTGGGCCATGACCTTCGCGCGCCATTGCAGGCAGTCAGTATGTCCACCGAGCTGCTGATCCGTAAGGTTGGCCTGGACGATGCTGCACTGTCCTACATAGCGCGCATTAAAGGTGGCACGCGACACATGGGAGCGATGGTCAAGGATTTGCTCGAGTTCGTTCGCAGTCGCTTGGGTGCAAGCCTGCCGATTCAGCGTAAACCCATGGAGTTGGCCAGTGCCTGCCGCGAGGCCATTGAGGAAGCTTGTGCCGGGCAGCCCGAGTGCGACCCTACGTTTGACGTCAGTGGTGACACCCATGGCGAATGGGATCGTGGACGCATCGATCAGCTGTTGCAGAATCTGATCGGCAATGCACTTCAGCACGGTTCTAACAATCATAAGATCCGGCTGACATTGAGCGCAGACGAAACCAGCGTGACGCTGGTGATGCAAAATTTCGGCGAGCCGATTGCAGAGGACGCGATGGGCACCCTCTTCGATCCGCTGGTACGCAGCGCCAGCGAAGAGCTGGGACATCCATCAACCAGCCTTGGATTGGGGTTGTTCATCGTCAAGGAAGTGGTCAGTGCGCACAACGGCTGTATTACGGTGACGTCGAACCGGGATGACGGGACGACGTTTACCGTGGTATTGCCCAAGAGTTAGGTCGCGTAGAACCAAAACCTGTGGGCGTCGATTTGCCGACGAAGGCGTGAGTACAGACAGCACAGGTTCAGCGGTGAGTACACTGGCGGCTTCGCACGCAAGCCTGCTCCCACAGGATTTCGGCACATCGCATGATGTCTGGACTAAAAATCAATCCAGCAAAAACCGCCCCAGCCTTTGTTTGAGCATGAAGTTTTCAGCCCGTAAGCGTTCAACTTGACTCAACAGGTCAAGCGCCAAGGCCACGCCGTCCCATTCAAGCTCCAGATCATGCTGCAACTTGATGGCCTGTCGGGCGACGGCCAGGGCATGGGCGTCGAACAACCAATCATCGGGGCGCTGCCCCTGAGGTTCGAGGATGCCGTGTTCGACAATTTCGATCACGAAGGCGGCCGGCATCTCGGTCACCTGACAGAATTCCTTCATATCCAGCTCTACGATCAGGGTGCTGCTCATGATCAGTTACTCCATTGGGCTCTCGGATCGAATGCGGCGGTATCGGCCAGGCTCTGCCAAAGTGCTTTGGCGGCCTCGTCGGTGGTTTTCGGCATCACGACCTTTAACTGCGCATACAAATCGCCGCGCTGACCTTGCTTGTCGAGCAAGCCATTGCCTTTGACGCGCAGGCGTTGGCCGCTCTGGCTGTCGGGACGAATGGTCAGATTGATCTTCCCGGTGAGGGTCGGCACCGCCACTTTAGTACCCAGCGCGGCTTCCCACGGTGCCAATGGCACGGTGATGATCAAGTCATGTCCTTCAACATCGAACATCGGGTGCGGCGCAAAACGGATGATCAGGTATAAATCGCCATTTTCGCCGCCGCCAACACCCGGTGCGCCCTGTCCTTTGAGGCGAATACGCTCGCCGTCAGCAACACCGGCGGGGATTTTCACGTTCAGGGTTTTGGTGATATCTGCCATTCGCTGACCATCAGCGCCATGTTGGGCCACCTTGAAACTGACTTGTTTGGACTCGTTAGACAGGGTCTCTTCGAGAAAGATCGGTAATTCCATTTCTACATCCTGTCCACGACGACCCGCGCTACGCGGGCGACCTTGCTGTGCCCGACCACCAAAGATCGAACTGAAAAAATCCGAGAAATCGCCAGCGTCCTCACCGTAGCCGCCACTGGGCGCACCGCTACGGTTCTGCCAGCCCGGCGGCCCCTGAAACGGCCGACCCTGCTGGCCATACTTGCGCAGCTCTTCATATTCGGCGCGCTTCTCCGGGCTTTTGAGTACCTCATAAGCCTCGGAAGCTTCTTTGAATTTTTCCTCTGCACCCTTTTCTTTACTGACGTCAGGGTGATACTTGCGTGCCAACTTGCGGTACGCGACCTTGATCGCTTTGTCGTCCGCAGTCGGTTCCACCCCAAGAATCTTGTAGTAGTCTTTGAAGTCCATGTAACGGTCACCATCCCCAATTATCCAGCGCAGCCTCAAAAGGCCCATGCTCAGCGCGTAGCATGCTCTTTTTCGGATTTAACTGCACCTAAACGACGTTTCACCCTACGCATCTGTGGTGGGCTGACATACACTGCGCGGCCGTTTTTTTGACTGGAACATGAAGCACATGAAAAACGAATCTCCAGCCCGTGCCTGCGGTATCGACTTCGGCACGTCCAATTCCACTGTTGGCTGGCTACGGCCGGGCATGGAATCGCTCATCGCGCTGGAGGACGGCAAAATCACCCTGCCGTCGGTGGTGTTCTTCAATATGGAAGAGCGTCGTCCCGTGTATGGCCGCCTGGCGTTGCACGAGTATTTGGAAGGCTACGAAGGCCGCCTGATGCGCTCGCTGAAAAGCCTGCTCGGTTCCAAGCTGATCAAACACGACACCAGCGTGCTGGGCACAGCCATGCCGTTCAAGGACTTGCTGGGGTTGTTCATTGGCCAACTGAAACAACGTGCAGAAATCACCGCCGACCGTCCCTTCGACGAAGTGGTGCTGGGTCGCCCGGTGCACTTTGTCGATGACGACGCCGCTGCCGATCAGGAAGCCGAAGACACTCTGGTGGAAGTCGCGCACAAAATTGGCTTCAAGGAAGTGTCGTTTCAGTACGAGCCTATTGCAGCGGCGTTCGACTATGAGTCGACCATCGAACGTGAAGAGCTGGTGCTGATCGTCGATATAGGCGGCGGTACATCGGACTTCTCCCTGGTGCGCTTGGCGCCGGAGCGTCGCTTTGTCGCTGATCGGCATGACGACATTCTCGCCACCGGCGGTGTTCACATCGGCGGGACCGACTTCGACAAGCAACTCAGCCTTCAGGGCGTAATGCCCCTGTTCGGCTACGGCAGCCGGATGAAAAGTCAGGCGTACATGCCGACCAGCCACCACATGAACCTGGCGACCTGGCACACGATCAACGCGGTGTATTCCCAGAAATCGCAAATCGCCTTGGCCAGCATGCGCTACGACATCGTCGACACGGGCGGTATTGATCGCCTGTTCAAGCTGATCGAGCAGCGCGCCGGACATTGGTTGGCGATGGAAGTGGAAGAAACCAAGATCCAGTTGACCCATGAAGAAAGCCGCCATGTACCGCTGGACCGCATACAACCGGGCTTGAGCGTCGAACTGAGCCGCGCATTGTTTGAGTCGGCCATTGAGGCGCTGCTGACCCGCGTACGCAACAGCGTATCGAAGTTGCTGAACGATGCCGGCGTAAGTGTCGACTTGGTGGACACGGTGTTTTTTACCGGGGGTTCAAGCGGGATTCCAGCGTTGCGCAACAGCGTCTCGGCGATGCTGCCCCATGCCCGCCATGTAGAAGGCAACATCTTTGGCAGCATCGGCAGCGGCTTGGCGATTGAAGCCAAAAAGCGTTACGGCTAAGTTGATTCGGTCCCACAGTGACAGACTGGATGTGGATTGCCTGGAGATCCGTGGGACCGAATTTATTCGGGAATGGATTTCACATCCAACTCATCAGCGTCTGATATGACGCCTTCCCGAATGAATTCGGTCCCACAGGGTGACGTGTGTGTGGCCGTGTTAAACCAACCCTGCCCGACGCAACTCACTTTTCAAATATGCATAGTAAATCGGCCCCGCCACCACGCCTGGCAAGCCGAAGGCTGCTTCGAAGATCAGCATCGCCAGCAACAATTCCCATGACTTGGCGCTGATTTGGCCGCCAACGATCCGTGCGTTAAGAAAATACTCAAACTTGTGGATGACAATCAGATAACCCAACGCCGCGATGGCAACCCAAATCGACAACGACAAGCCGACGATGAAGATCAGCGTGTTGGACATCAGATTGCCCACCACCGGCAACAAGCCAAGCAGGAAGGTCAGGATGATCAAGGTTTTGGTGAGCGGTAGGTGAATCCCGCACAGCGGCAACACGATAGCGAGGAAGACCGAGGTGAATGCAGTATTGAGCAGAGCAATCTTGATCTGGGCAAACACAATATTGCGAAACGCTTCGTTGAGCAGGTCCAGACGTTCGAACAGCGCGGCCGACAAGGGCTTGCGTTTATGTCCGACAACCACTCGCTGCAACGCGACGATTGCACCCAGCACCATACCGATCAGCAGCGTGACAAAGGTATGCGCAGCGCCTTTGCCCAACAACTGCAAATCGCCCACATGCTTGGTCATCCAGGCGCCTAGCGAGATGCGGAACTCGTCAGCGCTAGCAGGTAGATAGCTGTCGATGAAGGGTGGCAACTGACCGCGGGCGCGATCAACTACCGTCATGAATTTACCCAATGACGCGCCTGGATTTTCGGCTTCATGCAGGAAAAAGCTGATGGCACTGGCAAACAGCAACGTCAGCACACTGACCACCAACGTACCCAACAGCGCCACGGCTAACCAACGTGCACGCTCGCCGGCAATCAGCAATTGCAGCTTCGGGGTGAGCATGTTGACCAGCTGAAAAACCAGCAGCCCAGCCAGCAGACTCGGCAGAAGTTTGAGCGGTATAGCCGCCAGTAACCCGACACACACAATGATCAAACTGGCCAACAACACATGACGCGGGGAAAACGTTGGCATGACAGCCTCAAAAACGAACGGCGCGAAAAGGTGGGCAGTCTGCCAGCGTTCCGAGTTGAGGACCAGTGCTCAAAAGGGCGCTGCCGACGATCAACCGATCACTTCTTCAGGCAGGTGCTCATGAACGCTTTGCGCGCATCTCCTTTCAAGGTTTTTGCCTGGGGGTCGGCGTTGCAGTCTTTCATCTTCTGCTGCTGCGCCGTTACAGGCTTGACGGCCGCCGCTGGCGCGGCTTTGAGGCAATTACTCATAAACGCTTTTCGTGCATCGCCGGTGAGAGTTTTTGCCTGAGGATCGGCATTGCAGGTAGTCATTTTGCTCTGCTGCGCGGTCTCGGCAAATCCTTGTGCGCACATCAACAAACCCATCACCAATAAAGGAACACGTAGCATTTTCATGGAGTTATATCCTGATGACCCACGCCGATCAGCGTGGCTTCGCTCAAGTGTAGCCAAGGCTGAGAGATACGTTACGGGATGTAATTGGCTGCTCTCAGGCTTTTTTGGCTTGCCGCCGATACTGTTCAGGCGAGCAACCGGCCTGGCGCTGAAACATCGAGATAAACGCCGAAGCGCTGCTGTAGCCCATGTCATAACCGATTTCCTGCACGCTGCGACGGCCCTCCAGCGCTTCAATAGCTTTCAGAAATCTCAAGCGCTGGCGCCAGTCACCAAAGCTCATGCCTAACTCACGCACGCATTGCCGCGCCAGCGTTCGCTCGCTGACATGCACTTGATTGGCCCACTCGACCAAGGGTCGGTTATTGCCCGGCTCAGCCTGTAAAGCTTGAAGTACCGACGCCAAACCAGGGCTATGCGCATAAGGCAGGTAACGCGTTTGCACCGGCGCTACACGCAACTGATCCACGATAACCTGCGCCAGCCGCTGGTCGGCTTCGCTTTGGGGGATCTTCACGTCACGATCAGCAAAGTCGTTGAGGATCGCCTTGAGAACGTCGCTGATCACCAAGGTGCAGGGTTCGTCCGGCATGTGGGCGCTGTGTTCGAGGGAAAGATAGACCGAGCGGTAAGTAACGGCCTCGCGGTTGTAACAGCTGTGCTCAGCCCGCGGCGCAATCCACACAGCATATTGCGGCGGCGACATAAAGCGCTGCCCAGCGATCTCGATTTCCATCACCCCGTGCTTTACAAAGTTGAGCTGCCCCCAAGCATGGCTATGGGGCGCGCTGTGGGTGTCGGCCCCGAACTCGTCGTGCCTTAGGTAAACAGGGCAAGGCAGGCCGGAAAAATCGGGAATGCTCAGGAGTTTGGGTTTCATACTGTCTGCCGCTGGGTGAAAATTGTCCGAAACGGAGTATAGCCATCGAGACAGACAGACGGATAATTCAGCCTCATTTACGTGGGAGACTCCCATCCAATACCTATTTCCATTGCTGACAATCGTTATCTGGTCAGCCAACAATGTGGTCAACAAACTCACAGTGGGGGTGATCTTTCCAGCCGAGATCGGCTTTTACCGCTGGTTGCTGGCGGGTATTTTGTTTACCCCATTTTTGCTAAGGCCGGTTATCAAGAATTGGGACTTGATCAAACTCAACCTGAAAAAAATCTTCGTGCTGGGCGTGCTGGGCATGGCGGTTTACCAAAGCCTGGCGTACTTCGCCGCGTCGATGACCACCGCCACCAACATGGGCATCATTTTGTCGTTGATGCCGATGATCGCTCTGGGGTTGTCAATTACAACCCTGGGCACTCGCCTAACAACCGGCGCCTTGGTAGGCGCAGTGCTGTCGTTCAGTGGAGTAACAGTGGTGGTATCGGCCGGCAGCCTTACCGCCTTGATGGAACGGGGCCTGAACCTGGGCGACGCAATGATCCTGATCGCCACGTTCGCTTACGCGGTTTACAGCACGCTCTTGAAAAAATGGCAGATGCGTCTGCCACCTCTGCAATTGTTGTATTTGCAGATTTGGGTCGCCGTGGCGGTTTTGTTTCCCATGTTTATGTTGTCGCCTAAGGCCGGGCTTAACCCAAGTAATATTCCGCTGATTTTGTACGCGTGCATCCCGACCTCAATGCTCGCTCCGCTGCTGTGGATGCATTCTATTCATCGCCTGGGCCCAAGTCGCACCTCCATGTTTCTCAACCTGATGCCACTCACGACGGCGCTGATCGCCTCGGCCGTGCTGGGCGAGCATCTGGCCTCCTATCACTTGATCGGCGGCGCATTAACCTTGTTCGGCGTGGTGCTGGCGGAACGCTGGACTACACCGCTGGGCCTGGCACAAAAAGCGTTATAGGCCCGCTGCTTTAAGGCGCTCGGCATGTTCGGTAAACAGGCGCACTGGTTCTGCGCCCTTACCCACCAGGCCCAACGACTGATTGACGATGTCAAAGTGGTCGAGGGGGTAATCGTCGCCAACGACGGTGCCCAAGTGCGAGCTGAAGCGCCCGACCATGCCGTCGCACTGCCCGACTTCGCGGGTAAAAGTACGGGCAAACAGACGGCAACTGCGATTTGTCCCGTCGATCCGATTGAACCCACCGTCGGTGAGCCCCGGTTGCAACGTGCCGGACCAAGAGTAATAACGCACGCCATTGACCAACTCCGGCCCCTGCCCGCCCCACGTTTGCGGTAATCCTTGTGGGTAGCGGCTGTTAAACAACGCCACGCCGGTAGTGGTCAGCGATTGATGCGATGCGTCGATGTCTACTGGAAACCTGGGGCCGTGATAGCCGGTTTCCAACAACGCCATCAACCACGCCAACAGCCGCAGCGCAATGTTGAGCAAACGCCCCCTGGGAGTACCGGCGGGGAAACTTCGCTCCAGATAGTCGGCTAACTCCGATCCATGATTGGGCCCCGCCACACTGGTGACGGACGCCACAAGATCCGGGCGCTTAGCGGCGGCGTAACGAATGGTCAAGGCGCCCTGGCTGTGGCCGATCAAATTGACCTTGGCCGCCCCTGTTTCCAGCAGAATCTTTTCGATCTGCTGCAATAATTGTTCGCCGCGCACCTCGCTGGAGTTGATCGAGGACACCAAGACCGGGAACACCTTTGCGCCGCCGCGACGCAAGGTCGTCACGATGCCGTACCAGTAGGGGTACAGCACCAAACGAACGAACCCCAGCAACCCTGGAACCATGATCAACGGATAGCGCGTAGCAAATTTTTGCGTCATGGCACGGTCCTTTTGCATGAGGGTGGCGATTCAACCTTAGCCAACAATATCGGCTGATGCCTGAACGCCATCTTTAAATCGAACTCTCTCTACCTTCCGTCGCTCAAAGCTTCATCGGGCCGACCATGGCCCAGTCATCAGGAGCCTTCCCATGTACAAACAAACCTTGGCAACCTTAAGCGTTCTTGCCGTTCTGGCGGGTTGTTCGACCACCACCCAAAACCCGGTGGATTTCGTCACTTATCGCAACGAGCCGTTGGTCAAGCAAGTTGAAAAAGGCATGAACGAACAACAGGTTCTGACGATTGGCGGTGAACCGTCTTCCCGACAGCACCGCAAAGCCCATCCCGGTAGCTGCAACAATTACGTGCTTAACCACGAAGGCAGCAAACAAACCTATTACGTGGCGTTCGACGGCAATGGCAAGGTCGACAGCAAAGGCTTCATGACCTGCGACCAGCGCGAGGCAAACGAACGCGCCATGTAAGACCCGCGCCTGCGGTGCTCCAAACAAAAAGCCTGACGCCGCGCGCCTCGGGCTTTTGTGTTTTTCTGTCGGGCCTGCGATAAAACTTTCTCGCGCCTCATCACTCACAACTAGGTACCGATCATGCCGGAGCGACCGTTGATCCTTGACGGGCGGCTTATAGAGCGAGACGGAAACCGGATCAGCCCTGGAGATGAATGATGAGCGATGTGCAGCAATTAACCGATGTAAATACCCTGCGCCAACGCGCGCGTCAGAACGTGGAAAACGGTGCCGTGACCGAGGGCTACAGCGCTAACCGCGAAGAAGTGGTTCGTTTGCTCAACGCATCGTTGGCCACTGAGCTGGTCTGCGTCCTGCGTTACAAACGCCACTACTACATGGCCACCGGCCTGAAAGCGCACGTGGCCGCCGAAGAGTTTCTGGAACATGCGGGGCAAGAAAACGAACACGCCGACCTGCTCGCCGAGCGCATCGTACAACTGGGCGGCGAACCAGAATTTAACCCGGACCTGCTGTCGAAAAACTCCCACGCGCAATACGTTGCTGGAAGCACGCTGAAAGAGATGGTCTACGAAGACTTGGTCGCCGAGCGAATCGCCATCGACAGCTACCGCGAAATCATCCAATACATCGGCGATCAAGATCCGACATCACGACGGATCTTCGAAACTATATTGGCGCAAGAAGAAGAACACGCCGATGACATGGCCGATCTTTTGAAAGATATGTAAGTCGTTTGAAGCGACGCCCAGTTGGTTTTCGCTGATAGAAAATAACTGGGCGTTTTTTGTGTTTGGGATAGTGCCTTCGGCCGACTCAGAAAGACGATTTAAAACTTGGTAATCCGTGAGCTGAGCACCACGTATGGATACTCAGAAAGCACGTTCTTGAGTTCCACCCACACCTCCGAAAAGAGATTAAAAGGCCGGTTTGAATCCGGGCAGACCGTTTTCCTCGCGCCATTTTTTTACGGTCTCAGTGATACCCACTGGTGTGCATTCTTCGTCAGACTCCGGGTAGTAAATCAAATCCATACCGGCGGGGTGCCCGGTCAGTTGTTCAAATTGGCGCAGTAACTCATTTAAACGAACGTCATTTCTGTCCGCATTATTCTCTTCGAAAATTGTTTCCACGAACTTCATAAACTGAAACTCGGTGTAATCCGAGAGGCTATTTTTCATCAGAAAGCCGACTTGAGACCTGGTACGCCATTGGCCAGGCACCACGTCTGAATCTCTTGAACGACACCTTCCGGCGACTCATCTGCACCTGGCTGCGGGTAATACAAAAGGTCTGACCCGGCAGGGTGAGGGAGCAATTTTGTTGAAATGGAATAACAACTCGGCATGTCAACTTTCTGTTTCAACATCCTCAATCGCTTTTATCAGCTCTTTAAACTGATATTCGGTGTAGTCAGACAGTCCGTTTTTAACATTCATATGGTGTCAAAAAGGCGGTTTAAAACCTGGCAACCCATTGGATAAGCACCACGTTTGGATACTCCGGACGACCCCTTCAGCGGAGCTATCTGCACCCTCTTCAGGGTAGTAAATCAAGTCGGAGCCTCCAGCGTCTGCTGCCAAGCTGTTGAGATGGACGATCAACTGAGCTTGAAAGTCCTCGGACCCCTCACAGTCCTTTATTGCTTGAATCACCTTCGCGAACTGGTATTCGGTGTATTCAGAAAGTGCGCTTTTGAGATCCATCACTGTGTCTTCTTATGAATGCTTATGTGGTTTTTAGGAGTGTTGATTCGTAGATTATCAGCGTCATAGACCGCACCACCATCAGTAACTCGCACTTGGTGGTGAAGCTCGAAAGAGAATCTTTTTCCTGCCTGATCCCTAATGCGGGCTGCTGGCGCCAAGCCTCTCGTAAGCCTTTTAATGTTGTCTGGGTTGAACTGCTCACTCAACTCCAAATCATTCCCCACTTCAATCCAAAACGCCTTCCTGAACATATCGAAGCTGGAGAACTCGCGATCCCTGAGTTTGTCTGCAATTCGGGTGGGTACGGGAACGCCCAGCCCTACACTTGCTCCGGCAAGCCAAATGCCAGTCACATCTTCGCCTATTCCAGTGGCTACACCCGGCGCACCACGCAGATTCAATGATAGGTAAATCGGCGAAAATTCCGGCCTGCTTGGGAACCAAATAATCGCGTCTTGATAATCGGGTGGGTGCGCCGGGTGCGAGTACATTTTCTCGGCATCTTCGGCCACTGGAAAGACGTACACGCCCCCTAACTGCGGGGAGCCCTCCAGGGCGGGAATGCCCAGCACCCATTTCCTTTCACTCACTGACGAAGCTCCCTGAAATCAAGGTGCGACGTTAATGTTTTCGCGGTGAATAATCTTTAGGACGAGTCAGAATCTGTCGTTCAACTAATAATCAATCGGTCTTATCAAATAAGGTATAACCCATTGAACAAATATAAATGTGCAGCGCCAAAATTCGTGGGACCGAATCGCTTTGACCTACTTCACCGTTTTCGGCGCTTTGCCGGCTTTCATCTGCTCCAACAACGGTGCGCATTGGTTGGGTTCTCCGCCACTCGGAGCCACCAGAGCCAACAACCCGGCAGCAGGTCCAATGACCGCGCCGAGCAGCACCATGCCCGCGCCACGCAGGATCAATGGGCCGGACTGTACGCCCGCGTCGGGTTTGCCGAAGGTGCCGCGCACGTATAGCGGCGAGCGCAGGGAGAACACGCGGAAGCCTTTGGATTCTGGATTGATCTTGAGGTCCAGTTGCTCGCTGCTGAAGTTTGCGGTGCCGTTGATGTAGACGATGGCGTTTTCAGTGTCGAAGACAAACAGTTTGGTGGTTGCCAAGCCGTCCTTGATGCCCATATCAGCAGCGGCGCAATTGATCTTCACTTCCTTATCGCCAAACATTTTGCCGACCACATAGTTGCCGACGTTGAGTCCGGCGATTTCCATCAAGCTGCGGCTGATGGCGCCGTCGTTGACCAGCATCTTCACTTCGCCATTGGACGCGCCTAGCAGCGCCGAGACCGAATTGCCTTTGCCACTAATGTCCGCATCGCCATTCAACTCACCAAAGCTGGTTTTCATTGGCTCAAAGGTCGGGAATAGCTGCTTGAGTTTGAAGTTGCGGGCAGTGATTTTTGCCCGCCCCTGAAGGGGTGTAGAGCGGCCGTCCAGCCGGATGTCGGCATCCAGCTTGCCACCTGCTACGCCAAAGCGCAGAGGTTGCAGGTTGAGTCGGCCGTCGTCGAGTACGACGTGGGTGTACAGATCGGTGAATGGCAAGCTGGTGCTCTGGACGATTTT
The DNA here is from genome assembly GCF_034314105.1 of Pseudomonas sp. AB6. NCBI lineage: Bacteria > Pseudomonadati > Pseudomonadota > Gammaproteobacteria > Pseudomonadales > Pseudomonadaceae > Pseudomonas > Pseudomonas sp. AB6. Next base: position 4,710,450 of record NZ_JAVIWJ010000001.1, on the reverse strand, counting down.
CTTGCCTGTGAACTCAACGTCGGCATCCATGACCCGCCAACGATCGGTGTGGAACTCTTCGACCGGTAGCACTTTGCCCTCTGGCTGTTTGCTGTCTCCACCGCGTTTTTTCTGCGCGGCGTTGGAGTCAGCACCAATCAAGGGCGCCAGGTCAGTGAACAGCAACTGCTCGGACACCAGCGCACCTGTCAACTTCGGGCGCGGTTGGCTGGCAACGTAGCCAAGATCGCCGTGGATATCACTGCTGCCGATCTTGCCATTGAAGCCCTCATAGCGGAACGACGCTCCAGCGGCATCGTGCAACTTCGCGATCAGGTGACCGTCGGTTGAATACGCCGGTGAGTCCGGCAAGTTAACCCCCGTCAATGGGTACAGATTGCCCAAACTGCTGCCCGCCAGCTTCAGGCGTAAATCCAGCGCGCCGAGGTTTTCAGGGTCAGTCAACGTGCCAGCCAACACAATTCGGGTGTCGGCGATTTGCACATCAGCCTGAACCGGAAACGGCTGTGCGGCATCTTTGAGCGCCAGCAAGCCGCCGACTTTGCCGTTGCCGCTGAGTTTTTGATCGTGGTATTGGCCTTTAACGGTCAAGGCGAAGGCGTAGTCCTGCGGCGCGGTGCCTTTGTCCTGCGCTTTCTTCGCTTCGCTAGTGCCGACAATGTCGCTAAACGGGATGGGTTTGCCTAATGGATCGATCACTAGGTCCAGCTGTGTTTTCAGGCTTTGGTCATTGAGGCTGACCAACCCTTTGTCGAATTTAATCGCGCCGATGTCCAGCACCCATTTCGACGGTTCGGCGTTAGGGTCGGCCTTAGGTAAATCAAACGTCCAATTGGCGCGGCCATCGGCCAAACGCTCAAGCTTCGCGTCCGGCGCGGTCAGGTCAATCCTGGGGATAACCACTTGGTGTAGCAGCAGTGGCAACGGCGCCAGGCGGAATTCGACCCGTTTAAGGGTGACCATCTGCGGATTTTTCGACCAGTCGGGATTACCCAAGGTCAGGTCTTCGGCGACGAAGTGCGGCCATGGCAACCAACCCCGCCAGCCGCCCTGATCAGGTTCACGCTGCCACAGCACTGCGAGGTTACCGTTGATCGCAAAGGGCCGATGCAGGGCGTCAGAGACTTTCTCGTTAAGCGTGGGTTTGATTCGATTCCAGTCAAACGTGACGATCACAATGGCCAGAATGGCCACCAGCAGCACAAGGATAATGCCCGTCCAGTTCACAATTTTACGGCGACGCGTCATTACATGACTCTCCAGATGTCTTCTACTTCCTGCCAGCGATGGCGCATCTGCCCTAAGCGTAGACGGTTCGACTATTTAGAGCTTTGTCCTTCGACTGGAAAAAGCGCCGCAGGTTTTGACCCGGATGAAAATAAGCTGAAATGAGCCGGTAACCTATTAGATAGACGCTCTCGGTACGGGCAAAAAAATCGAAAATCCCCAAAACAGAGCGAAAAAATTAGCACAGGCCTCAGCGCCCAAGGGCTGTGACGACGAATCAATTTCATCGATTATTAGAATCATTTTTACGAACTTTCATATCGACATCTCGGGAGTAAGATGCGCGCCTCAAAGTTTTAATGCCCTCGCGTGGAGCACTCTTATGAAACACCCACTGCTGCTGAGCCTGACCCTTTCGTTGATTGCGTCCTGCGCTTTTGCGATGCCCGTCAGCGAACAGGCAGTCTCCGCTCAGGCCAAACCGGTCTTGGCAGCTACCTTTAATACACTGGCTGAAGGCGATTCAGATCACGCCAACAAACAGAGTGGCCGCATCGCCGATACCGGCACAGGTCGTTTGATTCAGCAATACCAGCGTGTGGCTGAAGGTGGTTCTGATCGTTTGCTCGAACAGCATCGCCGCCAGAGCTGATTTGACGGCATGTCCACAAACCCGGCTAATTGCCGGGTTTGTGCTTTTCAGCCTTTGCTTCACGCAACTACAGCGCATTTGTTAAAGTGCCGCGCAGTCCCCTCTCAGATATCACCCGCCCATGCTGCCGCGTGCCGAACAGAAACAACAAACCCGTCATGCCTTGCTCGACGCGGCTCATAGTTTGATGGCGAGCGGCCGGGGATTTGGCAGCCTGAGCCTGCGTGAAGTCGCGAAAACCGCCGGTATCGTACCGACCGGGTTCTACCGTCACTTCGAAGACATGGACCAACTGGGCTTGGCGCTGGTCTGTGAAGTGGGCCAGACCTTTCGTAAAACCATTCGTTTGGTGCGTCACAACAAATCCGTTGTGGGCGGCATCATCGAAGGCTCGGTGAAAATATTTTTGGAGGTGGTGGCCGCCAACCGTTCGCAATTTCTGTTTCTGGCCCGCGAACAATATGGTGGCTCGCTGCAAGTGCGCCAAGCCTTGGGTGCCTTGCGCGAAGGTATCAGCGCTGATTTGGCCGCCGACTTGGCATTGATGCCCAAATTACAGCACCTGGACGCTGACGATTTATCGGTAATGGCTGACCTGGTGGTGAAAAGCGTGTTTGCCATGCTCCCGGAATTGATAGACCCTCCCGCAGAAACCCTCGCCGATCACCTCACCCCTCGCGCCAAAATCACTCAGCAATTGCGCTTTATCTTTATCGGCGCCAACCACTGGCAAGGGCTTGGCAGCACCGAGTGACCCCTACCGGTGCACCCCAATAATCAAAGCCCCCACTTGATGCATTCCATTACTCTGTGTTTAAGCGCCATCGCCGTGTGTAGGCGCATTCCTATATTGGCAAGACCCTTGCTCTAACTACTCCATCGAAATCTAGCTGGAAGCATGCTGATGCTGGTGATTCACCGAAGAATCGATTCTCAAGCTGACTGGGCTGCCGAACTGCATTTGAACTTCGAGGCGCGCAGCAAAAGCCGCCTGCGTTGCGTCAGTGCCGAAGGCGAAGACGTCGGGCTGTTCCTGGAGCGTGGTCAACCACCATTGCGTGATGGCGAATACCTGCAAGCGGAGGACGGCCGTATCGTTCGCGTTTGCGCACGCCCCGAACAGTTGATGCACGTCACCTGTACGAATGCCTATGAACTAACCCGTGCGGCGTATCACTTGGGCAACCGACACGTCGCGTTGCAAGTGGGCGACGGTTGGCTGCGCTTGCTGGACGATTACGTGCTCAAAGCCATGCTTGATCAACTGGGTGCCACCACCGAAGCCATCGAAGCGCCCTTTCACCCTGAACACGGTGCGTATGGTGGTGGCCATCATCACTCTCGGCCCGGTGAAGAAGATTTCAATTACCCACCGCGCCTGCATCAATTCGGCGTGCGCACGTGAACAACGCGTGGGCGCTGCTGCGCTTGGCCAGTCCGCAATTGCCGATTGGTGGTTACAGCTACTCGCAAGGTCTGGAAATGGCAGTCGAGAACGCACTGGTCAATGACACCCGCAGCGCCGGACGCTGGATCGGCGATCAACTGCTGTTAAATCTGGCCCGTTTTGAAGCACCGTTGTTACTAGCGCATTGCACAGCGGCGGCCGAGGAAGACTGGCCGCAACTGCTGCAACTGAGCCAGGAACACCGCGCCAGCCGGGAAACCCGTGAGTTGTTTCAGGAAAGCCGGCAGATGGGTTACTCCCTGCACCAATTGCTCAGCGGCTTACCAGAACTGGACGCCCCCGCACGAACCTTTTTCGAGCAATTGCCTGAGCCGCATTTCGCTTTGGGCTGGGCGCTGGCTGCCCGTGCGTGGGGAATTAGCCCGCAGGACGCCTTGGCCGCCTGGTTGTGGAGCTGGCTGGAAAACCAATTGGCGGTGTTGATGAAGACCTTGCCGCTGGGCCAGCAAGCCGCGCAACGCTTGACCAGCGAGTTACTGCCGCTGCTGCAACAGGCGCAGCAGCAGGCTACGAACATAGACCCCGAACACTACGGCAGCGCTGCATTTGGTTTGTCATTGGCGAGCATGGCCCATGAACGTCAATACAGTCGCCTGTTTAGATCCTGATCTTTTTTATACAGCGCCTTGCTCAACAATTACTTGAGAGCCGTTACCGCTCACTGGAGAACGTTATGAACAGCCAACCTCTGCGTATTGGCATCGGTGGCCCGGTCGGGTCCGGCAAGACAGCCCTGACCCTCGCGCTGTGCCTGGCCCTGCGTGACCGCTACAACCTGGCCGTGGTCACCAACGACATCTACACCCGTGAAGACGCTGATTTTCTGGTGCGCAACGAAGCCTTGGCGCCGGAACGGATTATCGGCGTTGAAACCGGTGGCTGCCCGCACACGGCGATTCGCGAGGACGCCTCGATCAATCTCGAAGCGGTAGACCAATTGAACCGGCGCTTTCCGGGGCTGGATGTGATCATTGTTGAATCGGGCGGTGACAACTTATCCGCGACGTTTAGCCCTGAACTGTCGGACCTGACGATCTATGTGATCGATGTGTCTGCCGGTGACAAGCTACCGCGCAAGGGTGGGCCAGGCATTTGTAAATCCGATTTGCTGGTGATCAATAAAGTCGACTTGGCACCCCTGGTGGGTGCCTCGCTGGAAATGATGGACCGCGACACCAAGAAGATGCGCGGTGAAAAGCCGTTCGTGTTCAGCAATCAAAAAACCGGTCTTGGGCTGGAACAAATCATCGCGTTCATTGAGCGCCAAGGCTTGCTGACTGAAGCGGCTTGATTGCCTCTGAACTGCGCCCCAAATGTTGGACACCCATCCAACTACCGGGGTGTTTTTCATGGGTAAATATTCAACGCAGTTCAAGCGGTCCGCCATCAATGCTTTCCTTGAGCGCGGTCAAGGTTTTCGTCACATAGCCGCTCAATTTCAGATGGACCCTACGTTGCTCCGTCGTTGGGTGGCGGCCTACGAGCTGCACGGGGAAGCCAGCCTGCAGGGGCGTATGAAGGAACATGGTCCCGAGTTCAAACTGTCCGTTGTCCAGCACATGGAGCGTGAGAAGTTGTCATTTCGGCAAACGGCTGCGATTTTCAATCTGGGCAATTCAACGCAGATAGGCAGATGGCAGCAGCAATATTACAGTGGCGGCATCGAAGCCCTGACGTCAGGGAAAAAAGGCCCACGTAACGTTATGCCAAAGCCCCCCGCCAAGCCCCGCAAACCGGCAGTGCTCACCGACGAAGAGCGCGCCCACAAAGAGTTGCTCGACGAACTTCAGTACCTGCGCATGGAGAACGCCTACCTAAAAAAGTTAAAGGTGTTAGGCGAGGAGGCGATGAGGCGGGACAAAGAAGCGAAGAAAAAGCCTGGGTAGTCACTGAGCTGAGGAGCGATTTTCCAATCGACGCCCTGCTCAAGCTGGTCGGCTTGGCACGCAGTACTTACTACTATCAGGTCAAGGTACTGGCTGCCGGGGATAAATTTGCTCCGCTGAAAGCCTCTATTCAGACTATCCAGGACCAGCATAAGGGCCGCTATGGCTATCGCCGGATGACCGCCACGCTGCTCAAGGGCGGGTGGATAGTGAACAGCAAAACGGTACGCAGGCTGATGGCCGAACTAAACCTCAAGTGCACGGTGCGAGCCAAGAAGTATAAATCGTACAAAGGCCCTGAGGGGCAGGTAGCACCTAACACGTTGGCTCGGCAATTCGAGGCCGACCAGCCGAATGAGAAATGGGTGACCGACGTTACCGAGTTCAAGGTAGCCGGTGAAAAGCTCTACCTGTCGCCGATACTGGACTTGTACAACGGAGAGATCGTGGCGTACCAGACAGACACCAGCCCTCGCTACGCCTTGGTGGGCAACATGCTGGAAAAGGCGTTGAAGCGCTTGCCAGAGGGCGCCAAACCGATGGTGCACTCGGATCAGGGCTGGCAGTACCGCTACCACATCTACCGAAATCGTCTGGAAGAAATGAGCTTGGAACAGAGTATGTCGCGCAAGGGTAACTGCCATGACAATGCCACGATGGAGAGCTTTTTCGGCACACTGAAATCAGAGTTTTTCTACCGGGAGCGCTTCGACAGCGTTGCTCAGTTAGAGGCTGGACTGGATGAATACATCCATTACTACAACCACGAACGTATCAAAATGAAGCTCAACGGCTTGAGTCCAGTGGCATACAGAACTCAGGCCGCGTAGCTTATTCAATCACTGTCCAACATTTGGGGCGCAGTTCACTCTGTGGGAGCGAATTCATTCGCGAAGGCCACGACGCGGTATTGCTGACAAACCGCGTCGCCCGCTTCCCGAATAAATTCGGTCCTACAGAAGTATCTGCGGCCCCGCAGCAACTTGTTAGCGAGCCGTTTCACCATTGCGTTACCATGTCGCGCAAACGCCCTTGCCGTGACGCCAGCCGATGCCCGATGTTTCCAGCTCCGCCTCCCAGTCTGAACTGACTGCCGTTTTCGCCGCCATCCAGCTGCATTTCAAGCAGGTCATCGTGCCGCTTTGGCTGGGCCCTGGCTGGAATCCGCAACTGGCGTTGCCGTATGAGGCGGTCGACGCTAATCATCAGCCGTTGGCGCCTCAGCGCTATCGCGCGATGGCCTGTGCACGCCAGCTGTATTTGTTTTCCAGCCTGATTGATCAACCTTCTGTGCCCGAAGCCAAACTGCGTGCGGCCGCGCTGTTTCGGTCCTTGCAACAGCATTTCCACGACGCCGAACACGGCGGCTGGTTTTACAGCATCGACCCACAAGGCAAGCCGCTGGATCAGCGCAAAGACCTGTACACCCACGCCTTCATCATCTTTGCCTGCGCCCACTATTGGGCCAAAGTACGCGAGCCATTGGTGGAGTCGGTACTCAACGCTGCACTGACGGTAGTAGCCGAACGTTTTGCCGATGGCACAGGCTTGTATGAAGCGAGTCTTGGTCAGGACTGGTCCTCGCTAGACAGCGGCCCGTTGCAAAATCCACTGATGCACTTGGCCGAAGCCTTTCTGGCGACCGTGTCGGTCCGTGAAGACGCAGCCACGCAAGCCGCCCTGACGCAGTTGGTGAATGCCATGCAAATTCGTTTCGTTGATCCGCTACACGGCGTGATGCTGGAAAAGCCGCTGGGTGCTGTGGATAACTGGTTCGAACCCGGTCATCAATTTGAATGGTTCTTTTTGTTGGAGTCGTCGCCACTTCTGCAGGACAGTCTGTTGCATAGGTCATTGACCCGAGCGTTTGACTACACCGAGCAACGCGGCATCGACCCAATGACTGGCGCGGTTAAAGCAATGCTGGATGTGGAAGGCACTGTGCGCGACGGCACCCAACGTATTTGGGCACAGGCGGAATACCTGCGAGCATTGGCGTTGCGCCCTGACAGTGGTGCGGCAGTGGCTCGGCAGTTGAACGCGTTGCAACAGCGCTTTCTGCACGCGACGGGCTGGAACGAATGTCTGGACGCCCAAGGCAACGTCAGCCGCAGCGATATGCCATCGACCACGCCCTACCATCTGGCGACCTGCTATAGCGGGTTGGCTGGGTATTTCAACCGCTGAAAACCTTCGCGAATGAATTCGCTCCCACAGGGGGGCTGTTTACGGATACAAAACTCTGTAGGACCGAATTTATTCGGGAAGCGGGCGACTCGGTGTCGCTGACTCAGCCGCGCGTGCGGTCAATCGCAAAGCCGGCCCAAGTCTGGCTGACCGGCATCAATTCCAGGCTGTTGACGTTGACGTGCGCCGGGGTGTTCATCAGCCAGAAAATCGTGTCGGCGATGTCTTGCGGCTGGATGGCTTCGGCACCCGCGTACGTCGCGTCATAACGCTCTTTGTCGCCCGCAAAACGCACCAGCGAGAACTCGCTTTCGCACAGGCCCGGCTCAAGGTTGGTCACCCGCACGCCTGTACCAATCAAATCGCAGCGCAGGTTCAACGAGAACTGCTTAACGAACGCTTTGGTCGCGCCATAGACGTGGCTGCCCGGATACGCGTAGTTACCGGCGATTGAACCCAAATTGATAATCGCCGCACCGCGACCGTGAGCAATCAAGCGCGGCAGCAGCAAGCGGGTGGTGTACATCAGGCCTTTAACGTTGGTATCGACCATGGTGTCCCAGTCGTCCAGATCGCATTTCGGCGCAGGATCAACACCCAAGGCCAGACCAGCATTGTTGATTAATCCGCGAATGGTCGAGAACTCTGCCGGCAAACCGGCGATAGCGTTCTCCATGGCCGCACGGTCGCGCACATCCACTACCAGGCCGTGGACCTTGGTCTGTTTCGACAATTCAGCGCACAACACATTCAGACGCTCTTCACGGCGACCCGTCAGCACAAGCGACCAGCCTGCTTCGGCAAATTTACGGGCGCAGGCTTCGCCGAAGCCGGAAGTGGCACCGGTAATGAATACAGTAGACGTCATTTCTTTCTCCTGATGCGGCGCTAAAGCAGCACAGCCATGATTACGATAAGGACAACAGACCGGCAGAATGCCCGCACGGGCGTATGACCAGCAAGCGCCGGATGCGTCATCGACATGCCCAGCTGCTGTACGAAAAACACCCTATTTGTGCAGAGCCTTATTCCATATGGGCTGCACTGAGTTTTACCCACCTTATCCACAGCACAACCCACAATATTTGGGGGCAACCGCAAACGACCGCCGATTCTAAAATATCGGAGCCGCGCCGGTTCCTGGGAGGTTTTTTTACTTGACCCTGCGCATCACACATGACGCCTTAAAAAAGCATCTGTCTCGCAAAAAAAACAATGAAGGCGCCATGCCAGTAACGACGGCCTCCGGAACCACCTTTCCAGTGCTTGTCCACTGACTTATCCACAGGCTTCACCGATCGAAAGACTGTATGAACAAACAGACAAAAAATCATTGACAGAACGCAGCGGAGCTAACGGAAAAGCCACTGATCAAAAAACAACCAGACCGTTGTAAGCCACGTATTACAAGGGTTGCAGCCAGCTACTCCCATGTTACCCACAGTTACCTCCACAGCAATCTTGGACAAGTCAAAAACGTGACAAAACAACTATTTGCAGCGTCTTTATGCCGCAATTTAAGAGCTTGCTAAAAATGTTTTCCACAATTCAAAAAAAACGCGCCTTGGGTGAAATTCCCAAAGCGCGTAGTTATATTCGCGGTGCAAACAAACCTGATCAGTGACCGCCAAGGTAGGCGTTTCTGACCTCGTCATTGCTCAACAATTCTTGTCCGGTGCCGGTCAGACGAATCTCGCCGTTGACCATCACATAGGCCCGATCCGAGAGCCGCAACGCGTGGTTGGCGTTCTGTTCAACAAGGAAGATGGTCATGCCCGACTTCGCCAGCTCGCGCAGCGTTGAGAAGATCTGTTTGACCACAATCGGCGCCAAGCCCAGCGACGGCTCGTCCAGCAACAGCAGCTTGGGGCGGCTCATCAATGCGCGGGCAATGGCGAGCATCTGCTGCTCGCCTCCAGACATGGTCATCGCCCGTTGATTGCGGCGTTCTTTAAGTCGGGGAAACAGCTCAAACATGCGCTGCATGTCTTGCGAAGCGAACTTGTCACCGATGGGGATGGTGCCCATCAGCAAGTTTTCCTCGACGCTCATATCTGGAAACACGCGCCGTCCTTCCGGCGACTGTGCAATGCCGTGGGAAGCGATGTAGTGCGAGGACTTCTGGGTGATGTCGACGCCTTGGTAAATAATCTGTCCACTGGCAGCCCGTGGCTGGCCGAAAATCGACATCAGCAACGTGGATTTACCGGCGCCGTTTGAGCCAATCAGGCTGACGGTCTCGCCCTCATCGATGTGCAACGAGACTTTCTTCAGCGCCTGGATCGGCCCGTAAAACACATCGATATTTTTCAATTCGAGGATGGGTACGCTCATACCAACTCCTCTTCATCAGCGCCCAAGTAAGCCGCAATTACTTTTGGATCATTGCGAATCTGTTCCGGCCCGCCAACGGCAATCACGTTGCCGTGGTCAAGCACGACGATATCGTCCGAGATGCCCATGACCATGCCCATATCGTGTTCGATCAGCACGATGGTCATGTCGTGTTCGTCGCGCAGCAGACGGATCATGCCGCTCAGCGCTTCGGTTTCCTGTGGGTTGAGGCCTGCAGCCGGTTCATCCAGGCAAATCACCTGTGGCCTGGTACACATGGCCCGGGCGATCTCCAGGCGGCGTTGTTGACCGTACGACAATTCGCCGGCCAAACGGTTGGCGCAGTCCACCAGATTCACCACTTCCAGCCAATAGAAGGCGGTGCTCATGGCATCATCTTCGGCCTTTCGATAGCTCTTGGTGTTGAGGATACCGGCCAGCAGGTTGCGGTTGACCCACATGTGCTGGGCCACCAACAGGTTTTCGATGACCGACATTTCCCTGAACAGACGAATGTTCTGAAAGGTTCGAGCCAGACCAGAGCGGTTTACCAAGTGCGTGCCGCCGAACATTTTGTAGTAGACGCGGCTGAGAAAGCTTTTCGGGGAAACAAAATCAATCGCTTTGAACGATTCGCCCAACAGCTTAATGACGTTGGTACGTTCGCCGCGGACATTGAGTTCGATCTTGCCGCCAGTGGCTTTATAAAACCCGGTCAGGCAGTTGAAAACCGTAGTCTTGCCAGCGCCGTTAGGGCCGATCAGAGCAAAGATTGAGTTACGACGCACCTTAAGGCTGACATCACTGAGTGCTTTGATGCCACCAAAGTGCATCATCAGGTTCTCGACCGAGAGAACGATTTCGTCACTCATGGCGCCGTCCTCTTATTGATCAAAACGCCTTTACGCGGTGTCACCCCGGTACGGCTGATGCGGATCAAACCCCGTGGACGCCAGATCATCATCAGCACCATCAAGATACCGAACAGCAACACGCGGTATTCGGAGAAGCTACGCAACAGCTCCGGCGCGACCGTCAGTACGAAGGCCGCGATGACCACACCGACGGTAGAGCCCATGCCGCCCAGTACAACGATGGCCAGGATCAGCGCGGACTCAAAGAAGCTGAACGATGTCGGGTTAACGAAGCCCTGGTAGCTGGCGAAAAACACCCCGGCTAAACCGGCAGTCGATGCCCCGATAGTGAACGCCGAGAGCTTGACCAGCACGTGGTTCAGGCCCATGGAGCGGCAGGCAATCTCATCTTCGCGCAAGGCTTCCCACGCACGGCCAATCGGCATGCGGGTCAGACGGTGTTTGATGTACAGCACCGCCATCACGACCAGAAACAGGACGATGTAGATGAACAGGTATTTAAGGTTCGGGTTGTAATCGAAGTGGAAAAACTCGTGAATTGGAATGCCGCCGTCTTTAGCCTTGCGGCCAAATTCCAGGCCGAAGATCGTCGGCGAAGGAACCGGTACGCCGTTTGGTCCGCCGGTAAAACCTATCCAGTTGGTCAGTACCAAACGGATGATTTCACCGAAGCCCAAGGTCACGATGGCGAGGTAATCGCCGTGCATTCGTAATACCGGAAATCCGAGAATACAGCCCGCTAACGCCGCAGCGATGGCCGCCAATGGCAACGCCGACCAAAAGCCAAGCCCGAGGTATTGATAACCCAGCGCCAAGCCATAGGCACCAATGGCGTAGAACGCGACATAACCCAAATCGAGCAAGCCAGCCAGGCCGACCACGATGTTCAAGCCCAAGCCCAGCAGCACGTAAATCATCCCGAGGATGACCACCGTCAGCAGGTACTTGTTGGCGAAGATCGGGAAGATGATGACCACCGCAATCACGATAGGCAGGATCCAATACAGCTTGGATTTGTGATCCGGGGGCAGTACATGCACACCGGAGCCACTGGTTTCAAAGCTTTGGGAAACCGCTATGCCCTTGGGGGTTTGCAGAAACAGGCTGATCACAAAACGCCCCAGCATCACTGCCGCGACCAGCCACGCCACGCGGGTGGGTTGCAGGTTGAAGCTGTAGCCGTCGAGCACGATGCCGACGATAGGACCGAACACAATCAGAGCCAGTAACCCGGCAACCACCGCGTCGATCAGGCTACGTTTGATATCCATTGGTTTGACAGGAGGAGCTGAACTAGTTGAGGACATACGCTTATACCTTCGCCACGAGTGGGCGACCCAGCAGGCCTTGAGGACGGAAAATCAGGATCAATACCAACAGGCCGAAACTGAACACGTCTTTGTAGTCGGAGTTGATCAAACCGGAGAACTGCGACTCGGCAACCCCCAGGATCAAACCGCCCAGCATCGCACCCGGCAATGAACCAATACCGCCCAGTACTGCGGCGGTGAACGCTTTGATGCCGATGATGAAGCCTGCGTAGAAGTCGAACGTGCCGTAATTCATGGTAATCAACACGCCCGCCAATGCGGCCATGGCGGCACCGATGATGAACACGTAGGAAATGACCCGATCGGTGTTGATGCCGAGAATTGAGGCCATCTTGCGATCCTGTTGGGTCGCGCGGCACATCCTGCCAAGCCGGGTGTACTTGATGATGTAGGTCAGCACGCCCATGCCGACGAACGCGGCAATGAGAATGAAGATCTTGGTATAGGTGATTTGCACGAAGCCCGTGCCGACGTTAAATCGCCACGCGCCTTCGAGCAAGGTGGGGACGCCTTGTTGCCGCGCGCCCTGAGCGATCTGCGCATAGTTTTGCAGGATCAGCGATATACCAATGGCGCTGATCAGCGGCGCAAGTCGCGTCGAGTTGCGCAGCGGTTTGTAAGCGACCCGCTCGATGACGAATCCATAAACGCCCGTGACCACGATGGTGAACACCAATGTGCCCAGAATCAGGAAGGGAAAGGATTCCACGCCGAAGAAAGAAAGGACGGCCAGGCCGATAGCAGCCAGGTAAGCCGAGATCATATATACGTCGCCATGGGCGAAATTGATCATACCAATGATGCCGTAAACCATCGTGTAGCCAATGGCGATCAAACCGTAGACTGACCCGAGGGTCAGACCGTTGACCATTTGTTGCAGGAAAATACCGTCCATCACGCACTCTCTCGAACTTGAGAGGCCACCCTGACACGACACCGAAACGCCCTCGTGAGGCGCTTCGAGCCGCAAGCATGTGGCTCAGAAGAAATCCGGGGCTGCAGGATTGCAGGTACCCACTTACAAGAAGGGCCTGGAGCTTTTACAAGCAACAGGCCCGACTATGCGTTTAACTTACTTCTGCTTTTCAAGCTGGTGGTATTTGCCGTTTTTGTCCCACTGGTAGACCACGTAATCGGACACTTTCAGGTCGCCTTTAGCGTCCCAGTTTTTTTCGCCCATTACAGTTTTTACCGGGTGAGCTTTCAGCCATTTAGCAGCGTCTTCGCCTTTGTTCGACTTGGCGCCATTGAAGCCAGCGGCCAGTGCCTGAATCGAAGCGTAAGCGTATAGGGTGTAGCCTTCTGGCTCATAACCGGCTTTGCGGAACTGATCAACAACCGCCTTGCTGTCTGGCAGCATGCGTGGGTCAGCGCCGAAGGTCATGTACACGCCGTCGACGAACTGTGCGCCGCCAGCGGTGGTGACCAATTCGTCAGTCACGATGCCATCATCCGACATGAACTTGACGTCTTTAAGACCTTGCTCACGCAGTTGACGCACCAGTGGACCGGCTTCTGGGTGTAGGCCACCAAAGTAGACCACGTCAGCACCAACCGAACGGATCTTGGTCACCAGGGCGCTGAAATCTTTCTCGCCACGGGTCAAGCCTTCTTCAAGAACCGGCTTCACGCCACGCTTGGTCAACTGCATCGCAGTCGCGTCAGCCAGGCCTTTACCGTAGGTGTCTTTGTCGTTGATGACGGCAACTTTCTTGCCTTTGAGGACGTCAACGATGTAATCACCGGCGACAATGCCTTGTTGATCATCACGGCCGCACATACGGAACATGGCGGTCAAACCACGCTCGGTCACAGTTGGGTTGGTGGAACCCGGCGTGATCGCGATCACGCCAGCGTCGGCGTAGACCTCAGAAGCTGGAATAGTCGATGACGAGCAGAAGTGGCCCACGACGCCCGCAACTTTGTCCTGGTCAACCAGTTTATTGGCCACCGCGACCGCTTGTTTCGGCTCGCAGGCATCATCGCCTTGGACCAAAACGATTTTATCCCCATTTACGCCGCCAGCTGCGTTGATCGCATCGGCCGCGGCCTGAGCGCCCTTCATGTATTGAAGACCGAACGAAGCGTTAGCACCTGTCATCGGACCGGCGACGCCAATTTTGATATCCGCGGCCTGAACAAACGAAGAAACACCCAATGCAGTAGCAACTGCGAGTGCTAGAAAACCTTTCCTGTAAAACGTCTGTGACATGGTGATGGTGCTCCTGAGGTTTTTAGTTAGCACAGCGACTTCAGCACAAGCTTTCATTCAGCTACAAGCTCAGAGCAAGTGGCGTGCCATAGGGTTTTTATTCTTAAAAAAGTCGCAATTTTGTTCGATCACGACGTTCTCAGTCCCACTTTACGGGGCGTGCAACCGTCTAAAACGCAGCAGGTGCAACCTTCTCAAAAAATAGAGCAACCTGCACCAATAATAATTGCAACCCACCTCCATGACTGCGTGCAACCGGACTGTAACAGTATGCGTCACCGAACTGCACACCTAAGGTGCGCGACCGCTACAGGACGCACCATCACAGGGTAATGGGTGCGCGATAAAAGCGCTTGATGAAGAACAAAAAGATTGCATTAAATCACTATGCGCAAGCACTGGCCCGCGTGATACAGCGAAAAGCCTGCTTCATATAACGCACTGCGAAGTCCAACGCCAGCCAAAGGTTTCATCGAAGCGAAAGGCACAGGTAGCGCTTTGGGATCGCCGTGGCATAGGTAATCCGCGAAGGCCTTGCCTACGACTGTTCCAGTCGTGTTGCCGCGACCGTTATAACCCGTGACCGCAACCAGGCCCGGTGCAGGTTCAAATAAACGCAATAAGTGATCTGGCGTAAAGGCAATGGTGCCCGTCCAAGTGCACTCCCACTCAACCGGCTTCAAATAAGGAAAATAGTGCTGTTGAACCCGGTCGGCCCACGCCTTGAGGAACCAGGCAGGTTTTTGATTGCCGTTGCCCAAACTGCCAAGCAGCAGACGCCCATCGGCATCGCGACGGATACTACTGAGCACTTGGCGCGTGTCCCATGAACCTTGGCCGCCAGGCAGAATCTGCCGCGCAGCGTCTTCCGTCAGCGGCGCCGAAGCGACTTGATAGTAATAACCGGGGAAGAAATTACGCCGCAGTTCGGTCCATTCACCTAGGGTGTAGGCGTTTGACGCGATAACGACTTTCTCCGCAAGTACGGCACCGTGCTCAGTGATTACGCACCAACGATCGCCTTGACGTTCGAGACGTGTCACCGGCGAGTGATCAAAAACCCGACCACCGAGACCAACAACTGCTTGGGCAAGGCCACTGGTGTAAGCCATGGGATTGAAAGTACCCGCACGACGGTCCAGCAACGCAGAGGATATTTTCTGGGTGCCGGTGGCTTCTTGACACGCCTTGCCGGTCAGCAACTCCACTGGCGCGCCTCGGCGCTTCCATTGTTCTTCGCGGCTGCGCAGATCAGCGCCGCCACGGGCGTTGTGCGCCATGTGCAACGTGCCTTCGCGACGCAGTTGGCAATCGATACCGTACTTATCGATCAGGCTAAATACCAATGAAGGCGCGGCACCGAGCATTTGATTCAGTTGGCTACCGACTTCTTTGCCGAAGCCCGCTTCGATGTCGTCGGGCGGGATCCACAACCCGGCGTTGACCAGCCCGACGTTGCGCCCGGATCCACCTTGACCGACGCGTTGGGCTTCCAGCACGGCGACGGTCTTGCTGTGTTCCAGCAGGTGGATCGCCGCTGACAAGCCGGTAATGCCTGCGCCAATCACGCACACATCAACCGTTACCTCTCCATTAAGCGCCTCAGCCTCAGGCCGTTGCGGTGTCAATTTTTCCCACAGACATTCTTCGCGTAGCGGCATCGCAAAACCCCGGAAAGATACATAGCCTAAATAGTGCGTTGCCAGATCCGGCGTCGTGCCGAGATCCGGTGGGAGCGAACTAGTTCGCTCCCACCGGTATTGGCCAATTTGACCTATCAGTCGAAGGTAATCCCTTGCGCCAGCGGCAGCTCCAGAGAGTAGTTCACGGTCGCGGTTTGGCGACGCATGTAGCCGCGCCACGAATCAGAACCTGATTCACGGCCGCCGCCGGTTTCTTTCTCACCGCCGAACGCGCCTCCGATTTCAGCACCGCTTGGACCGATGTTGACGTTGGCGATCCCGCAATCACTGCCCAGCGCTGAAATGAACTGCTCAGCCTCACGCACGTCGGTGGTGAAAATGCACGACGACAGGCCCTGTGGCACGGCGTTGTTCAAACGCACGGCTTCGGCGAACTCTTCGTAACCGACCACGTACAGAATCGGGGCAAAGGTTTCGGTACACACCACGTCGCTTTGCTCAGGCATTTCGACGATGGAAGGGGTCACGTAGTACGCGTTCGGGAATTCCTCAGCCAACACCCGCTTGCCGCCGAAGACTCGACCGCCTTCGCTCAACGCCTGCTCTAGCGCGTCCTGCATGTTTTCGTAGGCACCTTTATCGATCAGCGGACCGACCAGATTACCTTCCAGCGGGTGACCGATACGCACTTTGGCGTAAGCGGTTTTCAAGCGGCTGACGATTTCAGCTTTGACCGATTCGTGAGCAATCAAGCGGCGCAAACTGGTGCAGCGTTGACCGGCCGTGCCGACGGCGCTGAACAGAATCGCGCGGACAGCCAGGTCGAGGTCGGCGCTTGGGCCGAGGATCATCGCGTTGTTGCCGCCCAGTTCAAGAATGCTGCGGGCAAAACGTGCGGCGATTTTCGGAGCCACTTCACGGCCCATGCGCGTGCTGCCGGTGGCGCTGATCAACGCGACACGCGGATCATCCACCAAGGCTTCGCCCGCCTCACGGCCACCGATAACGACTTGGCTCAAGTAAGCCGGTGCGTCCGGGAAGTGTTTCAACACGCTTTCGAACAACGCCTGACACGCCAAGGCGGTCAGCGGGGTTTTTTCCGAAGGTTTCCAGATCACCGCATTGCCGCAAACCAGCGCCAGCGTAGTGTTCCAGGCCCAAACGGCGACGGGGAAGTTGAACGCGCTGATCACGCCCACAACGCCCAGCGGGTGCCAGGTTTCGCGCATGTGGTGGCCAGGACGCTCGGAAGCAATGGTCAAACCGTACAGCTGGCGCGACAGACCGACCGCGAAGTCGCAGATGTCGATCATTTCCTGTACTTCACCCAAACCTTCCTGAGTGATCTTGCCCGCTTCCCACGACACCAGCTCGCCCAGCTCGGCTTTGTGCTTACGCAGCGCTTCACCGAACAAACGAATCAGCTCGCCACGGCGCGGAGCCGGCACTTTACGCCAGGCTTCGAAAGCGTTTTCGGCACGGGTCACGTGCTGTTCCACTTCCGCTCGCCCTTCCCAATGCACGGAGGCTACTTGGCTGCCGTCGACGGGTGTGTGCACGGCTTGGTTGCCATTCTGGTACAGCGAGGCATCGACACCGAGACGGTTGAGCAAGTCGGTAATCATGGTTTCTCCTGGTTTCTATAAATGAAAAAGCCGAAATAGGGGAGCACAAACAAAAGCGGCTAAAGCGTCAGCCTCTACTAATAGCTGGCCTGAGACGTAGGAACAAACGACCATTACGCGAGATATCATTCCGTTTATTCATGCTGCCCTTCGCGCGTGCCCTGGTAGCGTAGAAAAACCATAGGCCAGACCATGCTCAACAAACGTCATCTGCCGTCCATCACCGCATTGCAATGCTTCGAAGCGGTGACCCGGCACCTGAGTTTTACCCGTGCCGCTGAAGAACTCCATCTGACCCAAAGCGCCGTCAGCAAGCAAGTCGCCCAACTTGAAGACCTTGTGCAGCACCTGCTGTTTCGACGCGTGCGTCGCCGCTTGCAACTGACCCCGGCCGGCGCACTGTACCTGGGCGAGGTGCGCAAGATACTGATGCAGGTGGAAATGTCCACACACTACTTGCGCTCGTATGGCGGCGAAACCGAAGTCTTGCGGGTGTCCACCCCGCCGACCTTCGGTGCTCGCTGGCTGGTACCTCGGCTCAAAGGCTGGCGGTTGCGCCATCCGCATATTCACCTGGATCTGGTCAGCGAACAGGGCCCCGATGACTTGATTCAAGGCCGCTGCGACTTGGCGTTCTATTTTGGCCAAGGCGCGCGTCCCGGCGCTGAATCGATGAAACTGTTCAACGAAGAATTGATAGCAGTGTGCGCACCCGGTAGCTTGCCAGCCATCCCGTTCACTGATCCAACGCAATTGAGCGAATTGGTCCTGCTGCAAAGTGGCTCACGCCCACAAGCCTGGCATGAATGGTTCGACAGCCAGGGTTATCAAACCGAATACAGCTACCACGGCCCGCGTTTTGAAACCTTTTACATGTGCATTCGCGCAGCACAAGTCGGCTGTGGCGTCGCGCTGCTACCGCGATTTCTGGTCGAAGAAGAGCTGGCAGAAGGCAAACTGGTCATCCCTTGGCCCCACGCCTTGCCCAGCCACGACGCCTATTACATGGCTTACTCCGAGCACACGGCTGAGGTGCCCAAGATCCGAAATTTTGTACGCTGGATGACTGAACAATTGGATAACCCGGTAACTTAGGGGCGACAATGCGGACCCAGCCTCGGTTGCGACCCCAACCCCACCGGCAGCACTGGAGACCTGACAAAAATGAGTGAGAGCGCCTTCTCCGATCGTATCGTGCAGAACCTGCTCGACACCGACTTTTACAAGCTGACCATGATGCAAGCGGTGCTGCACAACTACCCCAACGTGGATGTGGAGTGGGAGTTTCGCTGCCGTAATGGCGAGGATCTGCGGCCTTATTTGACCGAGATCCGCCATCAGATCGCCCTGCTGTGCGAGCTGTCCATGAGCTCCGAACAGTTGGTTTTTCTTGAGCGCATCAGTTTCATGAAGCCTGATTTTTTGCGCTTTCTTGGCCTGTTTCGCTTCAACATGCGCTATGTGCAAACCCACATCGAAGACGGCGAGTTGCGTATTCGCCTGCACGGGCCATGGCTGCACGTGATCATGTTCGAAGTGCCGTTGCTGGCAATCGTCAGCGAAGTGCGCAACCGTATTCGCCATCCCGGCACGATGCTGGTGCAGGCCCGCGATCAGCTGTACCGCAAGTTCGACTGGTTGCTGGCCAATGCCGCCAGCGATGAACTTGCCGGCTTGAAAGTGGCCGACTTCGGCACCCGCCGACGCTTCTCGTACCGTGTGCAAGAAGAAGTAGTTTCGGTACTCAAGCAGGACTTCCCCGGTCAATTTGTCGGCACCAGCAACGTCGAATTGGCACGCAAACTGGACCTGAAACCTCTGGGAACCATGGCCCATGAATGGATCATGGCCCACCAACAATTGGGCCCACGACTAATCGACAGTCAAATCGTCGCGCTGGATTGTTGGGTACGCGAATACCGGGGGCTGCTGGGCATCGCACTGACCGACTGCATCACCACCGACGCGTTTCTCAACGACTTTGATCTGTACTTCGCCAAACTGTTCGATGGCCTGCGGCATGACTCCGGGGACCCGATAGTGTGGGCTGAAAAATGCATAGCGCATTATCGGAACCTCGGTATTGATCCGATGAGCAAGACACTGGTCTTCTCCGACGGCCTGAATTTGCCCAAGGCCCTGGAGATATTCCGCACCCTGCGCGGTCGGATAAACGTCAGTTTCGGCATCGGCACGAATTTGACTGCCGACATTCCGGGCATTGAGCCCATGAGTATTGTGCTTAAAATGACCGCCTGCGCTGGCCAAGCCGTGGCCAAAATCTCCGATGAGCCTGGCAAGACCCAGTGCAAAGACCCGAACTTCGTCGCGTACCTGCGGCACGTGTTCAAAGTGCCGATCAGCCCTGTTGCCGAGCTGCCGGCGTTAAATACTTCCGTTTCCGCACACATTGTTGAGGAGTGAATCATGCACGCCGTACAACTCCAAATTGCCGAAGAGCTCAAGGTCCAACCACCGTTCGCCGACCAACATGCGCTTGAAGCCGAAGTCGCGCGGCGGGTCGCTTTTATCCAGCAGTGTTTGCAAAACGCCCAGCTTAAAACACTGGTGCTGGGTATCAGTGGCGGCGTTGACTCATTGACGGCGGGTTTGCTCGCCCAACGTGCGGTCGAGCAATTGCGCCAAAGCACTGGGGACAAGAGCTACTGCTTCATCGCGGTACGCTTGCCGTATCAAACCCAGCTGGACGAGCATGAAGCCCAAGCCAGCCTTGAGTGCATCAAGCCAGACGAGTCGCACACGGTGAATATTGGCCCTTCAGTGCAGGCCTTAACCGCACAAATCAAAGCGTTCGAAGGCCAGCATGCCAGCGCTGTGGACTTCGTGACGGGGAACACCAAGGCGCGGATGCGCATGGTCGCGCAATACGCGATTGCCGGTGCGCGCCAAGGGTTGGTGATCGGTACTGACCATGCAGCGGAAGCGGTCATGGGTTTCTTCACCAAGTTTGGCGACGGCGCCTGCGACATCGCGCCGCTCAGTGGTTTGGTGAAAAATCAGGTCCGGGCCATCGCTCGCAGCTTCGGCGCACCGCAGTCGCTGGTGGAAAAAGTGCCGACCGCCGACCTTGAAGACCTGGTGCCGGGCAAACCGGACGAAGCTTCACATGGCGTCACCTATGCCGAGATCGATGCATTCCTGCACGGTGAGCCGGTGCGTGAACAGGCATTCACTATCATTCGAGACACCTACCGCAAGACTCAGCACAAGCGGGAACTGCCGTTCGCGCCATGAATCAAATTGCCTGATAAGCCAATTCGCCGCCATATCTATGGCTGAACAATAGAAAACGGAATGAACCCGCCGTTTTATTTCGTTTGTGCCGTTCGGCCATCGACGCTTTCATAGGCGCCTACATCCACTGTCAGAGCTGGTCGCTATGTCCTCCTTCGAAAGCCTGTTTTCCCTCGTCGCATCCGTTGTCGGCCAACCCGCTGCACGGTGGATTGAAGCCCACGTTGACGTGCCGACCGGCTTGCACGCCTTCAGTTGGAGTGACACTGAAGTGCACCGGGTTTGGCTGGCCGAAGCGCTAAATCTTTGCCTGTTTCACAAATTGGTGGAGGCTGTGCCTTTAGGGCGGGTATATGTCGAAGAACAAGCCGAGCAGCGACGCAAAGTGGTATTCGATCATGGCGCAATTCGCACGGTGGATTGGTTCGCCAACGGCGAACTGCCCCGTGGCCGTCTTGCCTTTGCCCGGCTGCTCGAACCGTTAGGCTTTACCGATGTGCGCACGTACCCGCTGACCAAACTGAACATGACCGGTTGGGGTTATCGCCAACAGGATCTGCCGCAAGACATTGCGCAGTTTTTCGTTTCCGAATTACACCCCGGTCGTTTCAGCGAAGCCTTTCAAGCGGCCGCTGAACGCGTCGTCAGTTCAAGCCATGATCCGCTGAACAACGAGCAATTAAGCATCCTCAAAGGCCTGCAACTGACCCGTCACTGCTCGTTGAGCGAGGCGTATTGCCTGTTACCGGGTTTGTGCGCTGCTTTCGCCCGTCAGCATGGGGTGGTGCGGCATGCGGACTATCAGCAATTGCTTAGTGAGAGTGCGGAAATGGCTTGGATTGCCACTGAGGGCAACAGCTTCAATCACCTGACTGATCGGGTGGTTGATCTGGATGCGGTGGTTACAGAGCAACTGCGCCGGGATCGGCCGATGAAGGCCAGTATCGAAGTGTCTGCCTCAGGACGAGTTATGCAAACCGCTTACAAAGCGTGCACGGTGAGCCGGGCTATGGCGGATGCAAGCGGAAAATTGCACGATCATCCGGTGCCCGGGTCGTTTGTCGAATTCATTCAGCGCAAGTTAGACCCAATGGATAACACGCTTGATTTGAGTTTTGACAGCAGTAACGCCCAAGGCATCTTCAAGATGACCGAATCGAAGTAGCGAGGCGGATCTTGTAGGAGTTGCCGAAGGCTGCAATCGCAGCTTTCGACAAGCCCTCACAGGAACTTTGTGTTCAGCAAAACCCCATCACTTAACCGCAACAGTGCCTTTCATCATGCTGTTGTGACCTGGGAACGAGCAAAAGAACACATAATTTGATCCCGCAGCCAGTTTCGAGACGTCGAAGGTCACCGAGTCTTTTTCGCCCGCTGCGATGACTTTAGTGTGAGCGATGACACGGTCATCCCCATCTTTCAAATAGTTCTTGTCGATGCCCGCGCTCATGCCGTCGGCCGCGATCCCAGCCATATCAGTGTCTTTGCTCAACACCCAGTTATGGCCCATCACGTTTTTCGGCAAGCTGCCGGAGTGGGTCAAATTCACAGTGAAGGTTTTGCAGCTCTTGTCGATATTGATCTCTTTGGTGTCGTAGCTCATCTGGTCCGTTGAATCAATATTAACCTTGCACTCCGCCGCCAACAGATGGCCACTGGCGAGTGTCAGCAGGGATACAGCGACAAGTTTACGAAACATGATGAATCTCCAAGGCAGGACTTAAAAGTATTTTGGAATAAGAGGAACGTCTACAGAAAGACTGCCTGATTCCAGCTCAAGTTCCAATGACCTGCGTCAACGCAACGCAGGTACGGCTTGCCACTATCGACACTATCGAAAGAATCAACCGGCCAGTTGAGCGAGGGCGCAATAACATGGCGTCATCACTCAGGAGCCACATCATGCACCTCAACAGCTTTTTCCGCAGTCTACTCGCCGCTTATGCCTGTGGTGCAAGTGGCACCTACCAGCACCCTTACGAGCGCTTCCAGCGAGACTAGTCCTTGGACTGGCCGGGCCAAGTCTTTACTCTGAGCGCATTAATGACCAAGGAGTAGGCTATGTCTTTGAAGTCCATATGTGTGTTTTGTGGCGCCAGTGCTGGCACTCACCCTGCTTACCGTGAAGCGGCCATGGCCTTGGGGCGAGCGTTAGCTGAGCGCCAATTGACATTGGTGTATGGCGGCGGCGCGGTCGGTCTGATGGGCATCGTTGCCGATGCCGCACTGGCTGCCGGTGGTGAAGTTATCGGCGTGATTCCTGAAAGTCTACGCAGCCTGGAAATTGGCCACAACAGCTTGACCCGTTTGGAAGTCGTCGACGGAATGCACGCGCGAAAAGCCCGTATGGCCGAACTCAGCGATGCCTTTATCGCCCTTCCCGGCGGTTTGGGCACACTTGAAGAGCTGTTCGAAGTTTGGACCTGGGGCCAATTGGGTTATCACGGCAAACCGCTAGGCCTGATGGACGTGAACGGTTTCTACAGCAAGTTGGCGGGTTTTCTCGACCATGTCGTCAGCGAAGGGTTCGTGCGCGAAGATCATCGCAATATGCTGCAGATCAGCGATTCTCCCACTGACCTACTGGACACGCTCGACGCCTGGAAGCCCGTTATTGCTCCCAAGTGGGCAGGTCAAAAACCTACCTGATCGGACTGTCAAAGGGTATTCATGGACCGTTGAGCGCACAACGCCGTGTGTGCGCTGCCGTTCTCAGGCAGAATAGCGGCATTTCCCGCCTATACAGAGGATCGCCCATGGCTAAACCTAACTATTCCTTCGCCAAACGTCAGAGAGATCTGGCAAAAGAGCAGAAGAAAGAGGAAAAGTTGCAGAAGAAAACGGCTGCTCTGACCGAAACCGGCGCAGAAGGCGAGACCGTTGAAGGCCAAGAGCCTGCCGACGAGGCAGAGGCAACTACCGAACCAACACCTGCCAACTGATTGCCGCTGGGCTTCGCCAACTGACGGGGCCTGTACGCCACGTCTGTCGCTTAAGCGGCAGACGAGGGCAGACCTCTAAATATCCGCCATCAGCGTCAAACAGCCCCAGCGCTGATAGGAATGACCGTCACCTGAACTTCCGGGTCATGGTTGCCCCCCCCCAGAATTACCCCACGTAATGGCGATACATCCGAGAAATCGCGGCCCCAGGCCAAGCTGATGTGCTCAAGTGTCGGCTGTACATTGTTGGTCGGATCAAAGTCTACCCAGCCCAACACGGGGCAATACACTGACACCCAAGCGTGCGATGCGTCTGCCCCGATCATTCGCGGCTGTCCAGGCGGTGGCTGAGTCAGTAAGTAGCCGCTGATATAGCGCGCCGCCAACCCACGCGAACGCAGGCACGCCAGCATTAGGTGAGCGAAGTCCTGACAGACGCCACGTCGGTTCTCCAGCACTTCGACCAATGGCGTCGCAACCTGAGTTGCCTCATCGTCGAATGTAAACTCAGTAAAAATTTTCTCCATCAACGCTTGTACGCACAGCAGCAGCGGGCGATTGAGAGGAAAACAACTGTCGGAGTAATCAACGAACGTTTGCTTTAAATGCACGTACGGCGATTCGAAGCGATAGCGACACGCTTCAAGAATTGCGGGCGATAGCGCCTTACCGCTGTAGGTCAGTGCACTGCTGGTGGCGTTCCAACCCGCAGATAGATTGAAATCCAGCCATGGCCGCGCCAAGACTTCGACCCGTAGCCGCGCGTTTACCTGCAATTCATCGTGGGGCCGCTCGAACGCCAGACGAGTCAGCGGATTGCCAAACACGTCTTGTTCATCACGGCGACTGGTCGGTACAGGACTGATCAGCAGTTCTTGTTGGGTACACCGTTGCCAGGTGCAAGGTCGTGGCCACAAATGCGCTAGCTGCTGGGCCAGAGACACAGGGCTGTCGTATTTGTAATGAGTGTCATGAAGAATCTGGTAATGGGCACTCATCACACGGACACCGTGCGCTGGCTGACATCGTCTACGTGGGCGAAATGGCGCAGGGCTAAACGATCGGAAACTTGCCCGCTGGTTTCGCCGATGGTTTGCAGTAAATCGGCCAGCCCCTCCAGCACAGCGCTGACGCTATTTTTTCCGAACAGTGGATTCTCCAGACTGCTTAGATCGAACGCGGACAGGCGTTGAATCAACAGCGCCAGCCTTATATCACGCGGCACGCCGAAGTCTTCGTTCAGACGGTTCAAGGAGCGGCTCACCCACTTCAACTGGAACAATACCGCGTGCGGATTTTGTTCATCCAGCAATAGTAAGTCGAGCACAGGAATGAGCTGCGGCATCGCCAAATACCGAGAGCGGTAGGTGATGCTGCTGTTTCCTAACTCAAGGAGCCATTCAAGACCGGCCTGATCGTTCACTGCTGCATCACGCAGGAAAGCCGCCACACTGATACTGAGAAATTGAAGCCGCTCAATACGTCGACCAATCATCAAAAAGCGCCAGCCTTCGTCACGGGTCATGTCGTCCATGGCAAAACCCGACAAGGCTGCAAACGACATCACTAGGCGGTTAAGAAAATCGAGAAGCTCGCCGAAGTCGGGTTCTTCAGTCTCCAGGCTAAGGGATTCTCGTTGTAGCTCCACCAGCGTCTGCCAATTCTCTCGAGACAGTTTGCCGCGCACTTGTGAGGCGGCCCACTGTAGACGTTGTAAATTGGCGCGCAGGCTTTGCGACCAATCCTCGCCCAGCAAGGCCGCGAGCAAGCGGTCGGGCAGATCTCCTTCTTCAGGCAGTAACCGTAGAGTTTCCCCTAGCTCAACCGCCGCTTGCAGCGCCAAGGGATCATCACCATCAACGTGACGGATCAGCATGATTCGCAGCAAACGCGCGCTGTTATCGCAACGTTCACAGTAGCGACCAAACCAAAACAGATTTTCCACCACCCGCGAAGGCAAATAGGGATCACGTCGAATAAGGTCACGAACACCCAGTGCCCGCTGAGTTTTCCAAGGCTTAATGCCTTCTGCACGCTCGCCCAAGACCCAAGTGTCTTTGCTCGCACCACCGCGTTGCATAGACACTACATCGGCATCAGCTTCGGCCGCGACACGGGTCAACCCACCTGGCAGCACTTCATAGCCGTCAGCGCTAGCGACCGCGTACACACGCATGCCGATGGCTCGCGGTTGCAACTGCTTACCATCAGGCTGCCAGACCGGCGCATGGGATAACTGCGCCAGCTCTTGTGCAACGTAGGCGTAAGGCCGGGCCTGCATCCGAGCGGCTAACGCTTGACGTTGCTCATTACTCAGATCGCGCCCAAACACCGAGGCAAAGCTTTGTGAAGGAAAAGCCGGTTTGATCAGCAGGTCTGGGAGCTTTTCCAGTGCCTGGGCCAGGACCGGGGGCTCGCCACACCACCATGTCGCGACAGACGGCAGAATCAGCTCCTCGCCAAACAGGTGCTGATTGATTTTCGGCAAGAACCCCAGCAACCCCGGCGACTCTAGAACGCCGCTACCCAAGGCGTTGGCAACCAGTACCCGGCCTTGGCGAACAGCTTCGAGCAGTCCCGGAACGCCAAGTGCCGAGTCGGTACGCAACTCTAGCGGATCGCAAAAGTCGTCGTCCAAACGACGCATGATCGCGTGAACTCGACGCAGACCGCTGAGAGTCTTGAGATAAACCGTGGCGTCGCGAACAGTCAGATCCCCGCCTTCAACCAGTGGATAACCCAGCTGTCGAGCAAGGTACAAATGTTCAAAATAACTTTCGTTGAATCGGCCTGGGGTCAACAGCACCACTAATGGCGGCTCTTTATCAGTCGGGGCTTGGCGGGCCAAGGTTTCCTGCAGGGCACGGAAAAAACCGGTCAGGTGTTGGACCTGCAAGTCACGGTACAGGTCGGGAAACGCCCGCGACACGATCTGCCGGTTCTCCAGCGAATAACCTGCACCCGACGGTGCTTGCGTGCGGTCGGCAGTCACCCACCAACGGCCATCCGGTGTGCGCGCCAGATCCACAGCGTACATGTGCAGAAAAACCCCTTCGGGCGGTTTTACCCCCTGACATGGCCACAAATAGTTGTTATGACCAAACACCAGTTCGGCGGGCAGCAAGCCGTCGGCGATCAACTGTTGCGGGCCGTATAAATCCGCCAATACGGCGTTCAGCAACCGCGCACGCTGAGCTATCCCGGCGGCGACCAAAGACCATTCTTGCGCAGGAATCAAGTGCGGCAGCAGATCCAGCTCCCACGGCCGGTCTGCGCCCTTGGGATCGGCATAAACGTTGTAGGTGACGCCGTTTTCTTGAATTTGCCGAGACAGCAGCGCTTGGCGCTGCATTAACTGAGCGGGCGTGCTGCGTTGCAAATGCTCATAAAAGTGGCGCCAATGCGGCCGAATAGCACCGCTGGCATCGAGCATTTCGTGATATGTACCCGTAGTCAGCGGATAACAGTCAAGCAGGTCGGGCATGGAGGGCTCGGCAGACAACAAAGGACGTCAAATTAGCGCAGGATAATGACGCGCCGAGACTTAAAACTCCACGCGCCATCCTTTGAAATGCGCTTTAGTGAAGACGCATATCCAGCGTCATCGGCAGCTCATCATTAACAGTCAACAACGGCACTTTCAATTTTCCGGGGCTATGGCCAATGCGGAAGAAGCGAGAAAGACGTCGACTTTCGGCTTCGTTGGCATTGACTGGCAAGGTTTCATAGTTGCGCCCGCCGGGATGCGCGACATGATACTCGCAGCCGCCCAAGGAACGCTGCATCCATGTATCCAGCAGGTCGAAAACCAACGGTGCATGCACCGGAATATTCGGCTGAAGGCAGTTGGAGGGTTGCCAGGCACGGTATCGCACCCCGGCAACGAATTCCCCGACGCGCCCCGTGGGTTGCAGCGGCACCGCAATACCATTGCAGGTCAGCATGTAACGCTGCGGCGGTAGACCATTGAGCTTGACCTGCAAGCGCTCCAATGACGAATCTACATAGCGAACCGCACCACCCGCCGCGCCCTCCTCACCCAATACATGCCACGGCTCCAGCGCCTGACGTAACTCCAACTCGATGCCGCTGACGGCGTAATCGCCGACTTTCGGGAAGCGGAACTCCAAATGCGCCGCAAACCATTCAGCACGCAACGGATACCCCCCGGCGGTCAATTCAACGATGACGTCGGCGAAGTCCTGTTCGATGAAGTGCGCAAGCATGAAGCGGTCGTGCAATTGCGTGCCCCAGCGCGCCAGCTTGGCCGGTGCGTAAGGTTCACGCCAAAAACGCGCAACCAATGCTCGCAGCAGTAATTGCTGGGCCAGACTCATGCGTGCATGAGGAGGCATCTCAAACGCCCGCAGCTCCAACAAACCCAAACGCCCGGTCGCGCCGTCCGGCGAATAAAGCTTATCAACGCAGAATTCAGCACGGTGCGTGTTGCCCGTGACATCAATCAACAAATTGCGCAGCAGCCGATCCACCAACCATGGCGCGCACTCTTCACCCAGCTTGGGCATCTGCGAGAAAGCAATTTCCATCTCATACAAGGAGTCATTGCGGGCCTCGTCGACGCGCGGCGCCTGGGAGGTCGGGCCAATAAACAAGCCAGAAAACAGGTAAGACAGCGACGGATGGTTATGCCAATAACTGAGCAGGCTGCGCAGCAAATCGGGCCGCCGTAGAAACGGCGAATCGGCAGGGGTCGCTCCGCCGAGGACGAAGTGGTTACCGCCGCCGGTGCCGGTGTGACGGCCATCGATCATGAACTTCTCGGTGGTTAGACGAGTTAGCCGCGCCTGCTCGTAGAGAAACTCAGTGCGCTCAACCAGCTCATCCCAACTGGAAAAAGGCTGTACGTTGACTTCAATCACACCCGGATCCGGCGTGATACGAAAGTTCGCCAGACGCGGGTCGCTTGGCGGCTCATACCCTTCGAGCAAGACTGGGCAATGCAACTCTTCAGCCGTGGCCTCCACCGCGCTAACCAGTTCGAGGTAATCCTCAAGCTTTTCCAGTGGCGGCATGAACACATACAAACGCCCTTCCCGGGCTTCGGCACACAGCGCCGTGCGGGTGAGCCAATGGGCAGACTCGGCCGCCTTGGGTTCACGCTCCCCATCAAGGTCAACCTGTTCGGTCAAGCTATTGAGCTGCGACTGCACCTGATCGCTGCTCGGCAGCTCAGGAAACTCCTGATTATGGTCGGTAGGGTGAACGAACGGATATTCCGACGCCTTTACCCAAGGTTGCGAGGCCAGCGGCAATCGATAACCCAACGCCGAATCTCCCGGTACCAGTCGGCAGTGTTCGTCACGCAGGAACCAGCGACCGCTTTGCCATCTATCGCCAGATTTCGCTCGAGCCAGCGGCAGCACTTGGCCGATAACTTTTTCTAAACCCTGGGTGAAGACCTTGCGCAGGCGCGCACGCTCCAGCGTGTCTTCAAGGCGGGAATCTTCGGCGCTAACGTTCAGTGGCAACGCACCTTCACGCCACAGGTAATAGAAATTGTCTTCGTACGCCGGGAACACGAAACGTACTGGCAGCTTCAGGCGCTCGGCAACACTGGCAAGGAAACGCCCGGCCATTTCGCTATCAGCACCGTACTCTTCAGTTTCATCGGCAATCAAAGCATTGTTGTGCCACACAGGCTGGCCATCTTTACGCCAAAAGCAGTTCAGCGACCAGCGCGGCAATTGCTCGCCGGGGTACCACTTGCCTTGACCGAAGTGCACGATTCCCAGCGGCGCGTAATGCTTGCGCATGCGCTGATAAAGCTCGGCGGAAAGTCTGCGCTTTTCCGGACCCAGGGCGGCGGTGTTCCATTCATCGCCATCGCGGTCATCAATGGAGACAAACGTCGGTTCGCCGCCCATGGTCAGGCGCACATCGTCGGCGATCAGATCGGTGTCGATCTTACGGCCAAGCGCCTGAATCGCTAGCCACTGATCTTCGCTGTAAGGTTGGGTCACTCGGGGCGCTTCCCAGATCCGCTCAACCGACATTTCATGGGTGAACTCGGTTTCGCACGGTTCAACCAAGCCGCTGATGGGTGCCGCAGAGGAAGGCTCAGGGCTACAGGCCAACGGAATATGGCCTTCGCCCGCAAACAGGCCAGAGGTAGCATCGAGCCCGACCCACCCGGCGCCCGGCAAGTAGACCTCACACCAGGCGTGCAGGTCAGTGAAATCAACATCAGTACCGGAAGGCCCGTCGAGGGCTTCAACGTCGGCTTTGAGCTGTATCAAATAACCCGACACAAATCGTGCAGCCATGCCCAAGTGACGCATCAACTGGACCAACAGCCAGGCCGAGTCGCGGCAGGAACCAGACGCGTTAGCCAGCGTAAACTCTGGCGTTTGAACGCCCGGTTCCATGCGAATCAGATAAGCAATGTCTTGGCTTAGACGCTGGTTCAGCGCCACCAGAAAATCGATGGTCGGCAGCGGCGTGCGGTCGATGCTCGCCAAGTAGGCAGCAAACTTCGGCGTCAGCGGCAATGTCGCGAGATAGGGCGCCAACTCGCGTTGCTCATCACTGGCGTAAACGAAAGGAATCTTTTGCGCATAAGGCTCGAGAAAAAAGTCGAACGGATTGAACACCGCCATTTCGGCGACAAGATCAACCTCTACCCGTAACTCGTTGGTTTTCTCTGGAAATACCAGACGCGCTAAATAATTGCCCTGAGGATCTTGCTGCCAGTTAACGAAGTGCTGCTCGGGCAAGACTTTTAGGGAGTAGGACAAGATACGCGTACGGCTGTGGGCCGCCGGACGTAGGCGCACGATCTGGGGGCCCAGTTCAACCGCTCGGTCGTAGCGGTAATGCGTAACGTGGTGCAAGGCAATATGAATCGACACGGCGTGCCTCCTGCGAGCCTGAACGGTAATGGAACCGCGCAAGACTTATGCCATCCGGGTAAAGCGGGCGGTTTCTGAAGACAACGAACGCGCTCGGCACCATTAAAGCGCTGCTACTCACCTACCGTGCAAGCGTTGCACAGAAAAAGGGCGACGTGAGACTAATTTTTATGAGACGCCGAGGCACCAGTGCCTCCTCGCCTGCCGAGAGACCGAATTAGTTCGAGAAACAGCCGACGCAGTGTGTCAAAAATACCGAGGCGTGCCATTCGCAGGCAAGCCTGACTCCCACAGTGCTGCGTCAACCCGCTAACTTGAGCCCCGCAGAATACACGCAGGAGTTGGCTTGCCGGCGACGATGGTTCCACCGCCACCAATTAATGGATTTAGCGCGGAACGACGGGTTTACGCTTCGGCGGCTTCGGACCTTTGCCCTTCGCGGCATCGATACGCTCTTTGGTCGCTTGCTTGTTGCGAGCAAACGCAGCGGCCTTAGCCTCTTCACGCTTATCCCACGGGTTGCCGCCATCGCTGGCGCGGGGAGGTAATCCGGTGTGCTGAGTCTGAATCAACGTGGTCTTAGCAACTTTATGGCTACCAACCGGCGTCGAGTTTTTACGACGAGCGCTCTGGTAACCGTCAGTGGCCGGCTGATGCAGAGGAATCAGCTGATCTTTGCCAGAACCGATCAAGTCGGCGCGACCCATCCGGATTAGAGCTTCACGCAGCGACGGCCAGCCTTTGGGGTCGTGATAGCGCAGGAACGCTTTGTGTAACCGGCGCTGCTCCTCACTTTTGACAATGGTAACGGCGTCGCTCTTGTACGTAACTTTACGCAGTGGGTTTTTGCCTGAGTGATACATCGCCGTCGCCGTTGCCATCGGTGACGGGTAGAAAGCCTGTACCTGATCGGCGCGGAAACCATTGCCCTTGAGCCACAGTGCCAGGTTCATCATGTCTTCGTCGGTGGTGCCGGGGTGGGCAGCGATAAAGTAAGGAATCAGGTACTGCTCTTTTCCGGCTTCTTTCGAATACTTCTCGAACATGCGCTTGAACTTGTCATAGCTGCCAATGCCCGGCTTCATCATCTGATTGAGCGGACCTTCCTCGGTGTGTTCCGGGGCAATCTTCAGGTAACCACCGACGTGGTGTGTCACCAGCTCTTTAACGTATTCCGGCGATTCCACCGCGAGGTCATAACGCAAGCCCGAAGCAATCAGAATCTTTTTCACCCCCGGCAATGCACGAGCGCTGCGATACAGCTGGATCAGCGACGAGTGGTCGGTGTTCAAATTCGGGCAGATGCCGGGGAATACGCAGGACGGTTTACGGCAAGCGGACTCGATTTCGGCGCTCTTGCAGGCGATGCGATACATGTTCGCCGTCGGGCCGCCGAGGTCGGAAATAACGCCGGTGAAACCTGGAACCTTGTCGCGGATCTCTTCGATTTCGCGAATGATCGACTCTTCGGAACGGTTCTGAATGATTCGGCCTTCGTGCTCGGTGATTGAGCAGAACGTGCAGCCGCCGAAGCAACCACGCATGATGTTCACCGAGAACCGGATCATGTCGTAAGCAGGAATTTTTTCCTTGCCATATACCGGATGTGGAACGCGCGCATACGGCATGCCGAACACGTAGTCCATCTCTTCTGTGGTCATCGGAATTGGAGGCGGGTTGAACCAGACGTCGACTTCGCCATGTTTCTGTACCAATGCCCGGGCGTTACCTGGGTTGGTTTCCAGGTGCAATACGCGGTTAGCGTGGGCATAGAGCACCGAGTCGGCGCGGACTTTTTCCATGGACGGTAAACGAATAACCGTTTTATCTCGCGTCATCCGAGGACTGGCCAGCAACTGCACCACCTTGGCTTCTTGCGGATCATCCACCGGGCCCTTTTCTTGCTCGATAGCGCAAGCCTGGGTGTCCTGAGTATTGACGTAGGGGTTGATGATCTTGTCGATTTTACCCGGGCGATCAATACGCGTGGAGTCAACTTCGTACCAGCCTGCCGGCGTGTCGCGACGGATGAACGCGGTGCCGCGGACGTCAGTGATGTCTTCAATCTTATGGCCATAAGACAGACGCTGGGCAACCTCGACAATTGCACGCTCGGCGTTGCCGTACAACAGGATGTCTGCGCAAGCGTCGATCAGAATCGAATTTCGCACCCGGTCCTGCCAGTAATCGTAATGCGCGATGCGGCGCAACGAAGCTTCAATGCCGCCCAATACGATGGGCACGTGCTTGTAGGCTTCTTTGCAACGTTGGCTGTAGACCAAGCTCGCGCGGTCCGGACGCTTGCCGGCCATGCCGCCCGGTGTGTAAGCATCGTCGGAGCGGACTTTTTTATCCGCAGTGTACCGGTTGATCATCGAGTCCATGTTGCCAGCAGCGACCCCGAAGAACAGGTTCGGCTCGCCAAGCTTCATGAAATCGTCTTTGGAATGCCAATCTGGCTGGGCAATAATCCCGACGCGAAAGCCTTGAGACTCCAGCAGCCGACCAATAATTGCCATGCCGAAAGAGGGGTGATCGACGTAAGCGTCACCGGTAACGATGATGATGTCGCAGGAATCCCAGCCAAGCTGATCCATTTCTTCCCGGCTCATGGGCAGGAAAGGTGCTGGCCCGAAACATTCGGCCCAGTACTTGGGATAGTCAAATAACGGCTTGGCTGCTTGCATATCGAAAACCTGCGCGTGTACACGTTGGAAAATCGCGGGCGCGGAATATAGCACAAAATTTGACCAATTCCGACGGTAGTAGTCGGAATTAGCAGCGGAAGAATTTGATACGGGCACACTGTGGGACCGAATTCATTCGGGAAGGCGTTGATTCAGTTACAAAGGTCGCCGGACGTGCAATCCATTCCCGAATACATTCGGTCCCAGAAGACCGGGAAGCGTCGCATCAATCCTCGTCGAAGTTGTAGCTGCCCGGCGCGAGGTTTTCGAATCGGGTGTATTTACCGATGAATGCCAACCGTGTCGTACCGATGGGGCCGTTACGCTGCTTGCCAATGATGATTTCGGCGATGCCTTTGTGCTCGGTCTCGGGGTGATAGACCTCATCCCGGTATACAAACATGATCACGTCAGCATCCTGCTCGATCGCTCCAGACTCTCGTAAGTCGGAGTTGATCGGGCGCTTGTTGGGACGCTGCTCCAAGGAGCGGTTGAGCTGAGACAGGGCGACCACTGGGCAAGCAAACTCTTTAGCCAAGGACTTCAACGAGCGAGAAATCTCAGAAATCTCGTTGGTACGGTTGTCACCGCTTGAGCCAGGAATCTGCATCAGTTGCAGGTAGTCAATCATGATCAGGCCGACTTCGCCGTGCTCACGTACCACCCGGCGAGTGCGCGCGCGCATCTCTGAAGGGCTGATGCCGGCAGTGTCATCGATGAACAGTTTGCGGTCATTAAGCAGATTGACCGCCGAGGTCAGACGCGGCCAATCATCGTCTTCCAGTCGTCCGGCGCGGACCTTGCTCTGGTCGATACGACCCAGCGACGACAACATACGCATGATCAGTGATTCACCTGGCATTTCCAGCGAATACACCAGAACCACTTTGTCGCTACGAAGAACGGCGTTTTCTACCAGGTTCATGGCGAACGTGGTTTTACCCATCGATGGACGTCCGGCAACAATGATCAGGTCAGACGGTTGCAGGCCGCTGGTTTTCTCGTCCAGGTCGGTATAACCGGTGGACAAGCCCGTTATCGCGTTATCCGTGTTGAACAGCGTGTCGATGCGATCAATGGCTTTGGTCAGCAGGTCGGTAACGCTGACCGGGCCACCACTTTTCGGGCGTGCTTCGGCAATCTGGAAGATCTGCCGCTCAGCTTCGTCGAGAATCTCGGCGGCGCTGCGGCCTTCTGGATTGAACGCGCTATCAGCAATTTCCGCACTGATGCCGATCAACTGTCGCAAGGTCGCCCGCTCACGCACGATTTGCGCATAAGCCTTAATGTTGGCGACGGACGGAATGTTTTTCGCTAATTCACTTAAATAACCCAGGCCGCCTACTTGCGAGGTGTGCCCTTCTTTGTCCAGTTGCTCGGACAGTGTCACAACGTCGATAGGGCTGTTTTGATCAGCTAGTTTGGCAATGGCACGAAAGATCAGGCGGTGATCATGTCGATAGAAATCGCCATCGGATACTTGATCGAGCACGCGCTCCCAGGCGTTGTTGTCCAGCATCAAACCACCGAGCACGGCCTGTTCGGCCTCGATGGAGTGCGGCGGTACCTTGAGGGCGGCGGTTTGCAGATCGTATTGCTCGGGGGCGGATATTTCGTTCATGGCCACTTAAAAATCAGGGAGAACAGAAAAACAAAGGGCACGACCTGTGAACAGGATCGTGCCCGATGTTAAACGTCTAGCGAGCAAGTCGCCAAGCGTTAAGTGCTGCTTAAGCAGCTACCACAATAACGCGTACGGTTGCTTCTACGTCGCTGTGCAGGTGCACGGCTACGTCGAATTCACCAACGTTACGGATAGTGCCGTTCGGCAGACGAACTTCGCTTTTTGCAACTTCAACGCCAGAGGCGGTCAGTGCATCAGCGATGTCGTGGGTGCCGATCGAGCCGAACAGCTTGCCTTCGTCACCGGCGGTGGCAGTGATAGTCACTTCCAGCTCAGCCAGTTGGGCAGCGCGAGTTTCAGCCGAAGCTTTTTTGTCTGCAGCCAGTTTTTCCAGGTCAGCACGACGCTCTTCGAACGCAGCCACATTGGCAGCGGTTGCAGCGGTTGCTTTGCCGTACGGCAGCAGATAGTTACGACCGTAACCGGCCTTAACATTTACTTTGTCGCCCAGGTTGCCCAGGTTCGCGACTTTTTCCAGAAGGATCAGTTGCATGTGAAAATCCTCTTAACTTTTAACCTTCACCGTCCGCAGAGCCGTTACCAACGTCTTTCGACGCAAAACGACCGCGAAAATCAATCAGGCTGTCGACGATGGCAAACACCACCAGCAACGGATAGACCAGCTGCATGAACAGCAACAACGTTACGTACAACCCTACTAGCCAGAACCTACCCAGTCGCTTTTCAGCAACCAGGCCATGAACCAAAGCCAGCCCGGCGAACATCAGCGGTACGCTGCACAACGGTGTCAACATCGCCATCTGTGGACCGAAATTCGGCCCCAGAAGCATGAACACCAGCAGCAATAACGCTGGCACCCTCGGGAGTCTTATGCTGCGAAATTCGCGGCCAAAACCACCAGGGTTGTACAACAACGCTTGCCAGTAACGCCCTAGGATCAGGGTCAGCACACTGACGATTTGCAACAAAGCCGCAATCAGGCCGTTTAGTACTGGTGCTATCAATGCTCCCAGGCGCGCTCGCTCTTCTACCGATAACTGCTGGTAGAGCCCATCAAGGACTTGCGGCAGAAGTTTTTGCAACTCCTGCGCCATCACTTCGATGGGGTCGCGGAAAACCGCTCCCAAAATCACTGCATACAACAGACCCAGTGCCACGCTAACCAACAGCACGCGGACCCAAGACTCGCTGGCGCGTAACAACGCTGCCAACCCCAATGAACCGAGCAACACCATAAAGGTGCGAGGCTCACCGAAATACCACCAGACCAAAGCTGGCAGTAAAGCCCAGGCGAGGATGCCAACGGCATCACTCAAACCGCGCCGCAAAAGCACAAGGCATCCTGCGGCAGCACTTAACCAAAACAACAACGGCAAAGCCGCACATCCGACCACTACAAGAGAGGCCTGCACGCGGCCGCGCATGATGAAATTAGCCATGGCGCGCATGCGTTCTATCCCTTACTACTTGTCGACTGCCTGGTCTCAGCGGCCGTGGCTGTCGGTGTAGGCCAGCAGGGCCAGGAAGCGGGCACGCTTGATAGCGGTGGCCAGCTGACGCTGATAACGAGCTTTTGTACCAGTGATACGGCTTGGAACAATTTTGCCGGTCTCGGATACGTATGCTTTCAGAGTGTTGAGATCTTTGTAATCGATCTCCTTCACGTCTTCAGCGGTGAAGCGGCAGAATTTACGACGACGGAAGAAACGTGCCATGTAATTGGCTCCTCAAAAGGTCCGTGGATTACTCGTCAGCGTTATCGCTGGCGTCGCTGTTGTCACCGTCATCGCCATCGGCGTTGTCGGAGTGCTCAGGACGGTCACGACGCTCACGGCGCTCGCTGCGGTTTTCTTCGGCCTTGAGCATCTCGGACTGACCAGTTACGGCTTCGTCGCGACGGATGACCAGGTTACGGATCACGGCATCGTTGTAACGGAAGTTGTCTTCCAGTTCAGCCAAAGCCTTACCGGTGCATTCAACGTTCAGCATCACGTAGTGAGCCTTGTGAACATTGTTGATTGCATAGGCCAATTGACGACGGCCCCAATCTTCCAGACGGTGAACTTTACCGCCGTCTTCTTCAATCAGCTTGGTGTAACGCTCTACCATGCCGCCGACTTGCTCGCTTTGATCCGGGTGGACCAAAAAGATGATTTCGTAATGACGCATGAATGCTCCTTACGGGTTGTAGCCTGCCGCTAAAAAGCGGTCAGACAAGGAGTGAATGACACTTGTGAGTCTTGCCCAGCACAGGCACAGAAGCACCCGCCATGACAGCAAGGGGCGCAATTGTAGAGAAGGTAGGGCGATGGCGCAAGGAGATTGGTGTACACATCTGTAGGAGCCAACTTGTTGGCGAGGCGGCAAGCACGGCATGACCGATACAACGCGCCAGGCCTTCGCCAACCAGTTGGCTTCTACAGGGTTACTTCTTGGCGGCTGCCTTCACGCTACGCTGGCGCAGAGCTTCGAACAGGCAAACACCAGTGGCGACGGACACGTTCAAACTGCTAACGCTGCCAGCCATAGGCAGTTTTACCAAGTAGTCGCAATGGTCGCGCGTCAGACGACGCATGCCCTTGCCTTCAGCACCCATAATCAAGATGGTCGGACCGGTCAGGTCTTGCTGATAAAGTTCTACTTCCGCCTCCCCCGCCGTGCCAACAACCCACAAACCACGCTGCTGCAGTTTTTCCAGAGTGCGCGCCAGGTTAGTCACGGCCACCAAAGGAATCACCTCCGCGGCGCCACAAGCAACTTTTCGCACGGTCGGGGTCAGCGTTGCTGACTTGTCTTTCGGCACAATCACTGCCAATGCCCCCGCCGCATCGGCGGTACGCAAGCAAGCGCCGAGGTTGTGCGGATCTGTCACGCCATCCAGCACTAAGATCAAGGGCGGACCTTCGGTACGGTCGAGAAGCTCATCAAGCATCGCTTCGCCCCACACCTGGCTCGGACTGACTTCAGCTACAACGCCTTGGTGAACCCCTTCGACCCAAACGTCCATCTCGCGCCGCTCAGCTTGACCTACCGACACCCGATTTTCGTTGGCCAACTGAATCAATACCTGAACGCGCGGATCATTACGATTTTCCGCCAACCAGACTTGCTTGACCCGTTTTGGGTGATGACGCAGCAATGCTTCTACGGCGTGAACGCCGTAGATTTTTTCCAGCGAACTCATGATTTGGCCTTAGGTTTACGCACCCCACCGCTTTTAGCGGCAGGTACCGAGCCCTCTTTTGGCGGCCCCTTACGATGCTTACTTGGCTTGGTTGGCTTACCCGTCAAAGCAGAGTCTGCTTTATTGGACTTTCCCGACGCCGCCTTTCCACCACCTTTCGCTTCAGACAGCAGAGCCTGCTTCAATTCACGGCTTTTGCGCACTTCAGCGTTTTTTGCGGCAGCGTCACTTGGGCGATAAGCCTCGGCCACTGGCGCAGCCTTGACCGGCGCGCCACGGCGCCCTGCGGACTTGGCAGGTGCTTGGGTTTTATCCACCGGAGCCGGAGTTGTTTCAGCACCACGACGCTTGCGGCCAATTGGCGCGCTGATGGTCTTTTCAGACATTTCGAAGTCGATTTTTCGTTCATCGAGATCGACGCGCATGACCCGTACTTCAACCGTGTCGCCCAAGCGAAAACTACGGCCCGTGCGCTCGCCCGCCAGGCGGTGATGCACGGGGTCGAAGTGGTAGTAATCGCCCGGCAAAGCCGTGACGTGCACCAAGCCTTCGACGTAGATGTCTGTCAGCTCAACAAACAAACCAAAACCTGTTACGGCAGTGATGACGCCCGGGAACGATTCACCCACGCGATCCTTCATGAACTCGCATTTGAGCCAATTGACCACATCACGCGTGGCTTCATCGGCGCGACGCTCGCTCATGGAGCACTGCTCACCCAACTGTTCCAGCGCTGCTTCATCGTAAGGATAGATGCGCGCTTTCGGAATAGTCATGGCACCGGCGCGACGAACGTGTGGTGTGTCTTGCTTGGAGCGGATCACGCTACGAATCGCACGGTGCGTGAGCAGGTCCGGGTAACGGCGGATCGGCGAGGTGAAGTGCGTGTAAGCCTCATAATTCAGGCCAAAGTGACCCTGATTGTCGGCGCTGTACACCGCCTGACTCAACGAACGCAGCATCACGGTTTGAATCAGGTGGAAATCCGGACGATCCTTGATGCTGGCCAGCAGTGCCTGGTAATCCTTGGGCGATGGGCCATCTTTACCTTTATGCAACGACAGACCCAGCTCACCGAGGAAGGTACGAAGTTTTTCCAGGCGCTCAGGCGGCGGGCCGTCGTGAACCCGATACAAGGCAGGAATTTCGTGCTTTTTCAGGAAAGCAGCGGTAGCCACGTTGGCAGCCAGCATGCATTCTTCGATTAGCTTGTGGGCGTCGTTGCGCGTGGTCGGGCGAATTTCGGCGATTTTGCGCTCGGTACCGAAGATGATCCTGGTTTCCTGCGTTTCAAAATCGATCGCGCCTCGGGTATGACGGGCCGCCAGCAGGACTTTGTACAGCGAGTACAGCTGCTTCAAGTCCGGCACAACGTCGGAATACTCTTCACGCAACTGCTTGGCTTCAGCCGTTTTCGGCTGTTCCAAAATTGCGCTCACTTTGTTGTAGGTCAGACGAGCGTGGGAGTGAATGATCCCTTCGTAGAACTGGTAGTCGGTCATTTCGCCGGTTTTCGAGATAGTCATCTCGCAAACCATGGCCAAGCGATCAACGTGCGGGTTCAGCGAGCACAGGCCATTGGAGAGTTGCTCAGGGAGCATTGGCACAACGCGCTCAGGGAAGTACACCGAGTTACCACGAACTTGAGACTCGGTATCCAGCGCCGAGCCAATTTTGACATAGCTCGATACGTCGGCAATGGCGACGTACAGTTTCCAGCCACCTGAGAACAGGCGCAGCTTGCCCGGCTTGGCTTCGCAGTAAACAGCATCGTCAAAGTCGCGAGCGTCTTCACCATCAATAGTTACGAACGGCAAGTGACGCAAATCGACGCGGTGTTCCTTGTCCTTTTCTTCGACTTCCGGCTTGAGCTTGGCGGCTTCTTTGAGCACGGCTTCCGGCCAGACATGCGGAATATCATAGGTGCGCAGCGCGACATCGATTTCCATGCCGGGCGCCATGTAGTTGCCCACCACTTCTACGACGTCACCTTGCGGCTGGAAGCGTGCAGTCGGCCAATGGGTAATTTTGACCTCTACGAACTGACCCACCTTAGCGCTGGAGTTGCGCCCTGGAGTGATCAGTACTTCTTGCTGAATCTTCGGGTTATCCGGCACAACAAAACCAATACCGCCCTCCTCGAAGTAGCGACCCACAATGGTTTCATGGGCGCGGGAGATGATTTCCACGATCACACCTTCGCGGCGACCCCGGCGATCTAGACCAGAGACCCGAGCCAGACCGCGGTCGCCATCGAACACCAGACGCATTTGCGCCGGACTCATGAACAGGTCATCAGAGCCATCATCAGGGATCAGGAAGCCGAAGCCGTCACGATGACCCGAAATGCGACCGAGGATCAGATCGAGCTTATCCACGGGGGCATAGGTGCCTCGACGGGTATAGATCAACTGAGCATCCCGCTCCATAGCGCGCAAGCGACGACGCAGGGCTTCAAACTGATCTTCAGTGGTCAGCCCAAACTCTTCCACCAATTGCTCACGGCTTGCTGGCGACCCGCGGTCAGCAAGGTGCTGCAAAATCAGCTCACGGCTGGGGATAGGGTTTTCGTATTTTTCCGCTTCACGCGCGGCCTCGGGATCGAGGGACTGCCAATCGGCCATTAGAATGAGTTCACCTTATCTGTATATATTTAGTTTGGCATATACCGGATTGAAACGCGAAGACACCATTTGTTACTCTGCCCCGCTATTGGGAAAAAATATTTCACAGCGGGGGGGTTTACAGCTCCTAAACTCATCCGTAAGATGCGCCCCACAACGACGGCAACGTTGTTGTAGTTGAAAGTAAACGATAATTTCCGAGTTAAATCAGACCTTATTGACGAACCCAACGAACTGCCCAGATGGTGAAATTGGTAGACACGCCAGCTTCAGGTGCTGGTGACCGCAAGGTCGTGGAAGTTCGAGTCTTCTTCTGGGCACCAATTTAAACAAAACCGAGCCCTGCGCTCGGTTTTGTGTTTTATGCGTTTGAGACGCTATATCAAACTTTCACACCGCAGAGAGCGCAGAGAAAGAGAGCCCCTAACACCCCCCTTCTCTTTGTTTCGTTACGCTCTTTTAGGCGCGAAATTGCCCAAGGCTCGCCTTCAGTTGCGCAGCCAAGCCATCCAACACCTTGCCACTGGCCGTCGTTTCGACCACCGCTTGCGCTGCGCGCTGTGCCTGAGCATGAATTACTTCGACCCGCCCTCTTACCGCTTGCGCACCCTGCGCCTGATGCTCAGCTGCCTGCGTTGCCAGCCCAATGGCTGCATGTACTTGCTCGACCGAGGCTTGTACCGACAATTGCAGCTTTGCGCTGTCTCGCAGCACCGCCAACCCCTCGTTCGCTTGGCGCCCCGCTAAACCAATAGCCGCAACCGCCTCTTTAGCACCCTGCTGCAATGCACCAATGTGCGCTTGAATATCACCCGTAGAGCGTTGCGTCTTACTCGCCAGTGCGCGAACCTCATCAGCTACGACTGCAAAACCACGACCTGTCTCACCTGCGCGGGCCGCTTCAATGGCTGCGTTCAGCGCCAATAAGTTCGTTTGTTCCGCAATTCCATGAATGACCGTGAGTACCACTTCAATTTGTTCGCTCTGCTGCGCCAATCGCTCGATGACCTTGGCCCCGGTGTCGACTTGGCTCGCTAGTGCCTCAATCAATCCGCCAACCTGCGCAGACGTCCGGGTGTTTTCGTCGGTGGCCTGACGAATTCCTACCACCTGCTGCAAAGCCGATTGCATGGCCTGACTTTCTGCCTGAGCTTCATCGGCCATCTGCGAAAGGGCTTGTAGGCTGGCAGCCACCTCATCACGCTGAGACTCTGCTGCTGCACCAGCACCGGCATTGCGACGGCTCAATGCACCAATTTCTACACCCGTGAGCTGAGCGACATCGCCCGCCTCGCGCACAATGGGCTGCAACTTGTCGACGAAGCGATTGACCGCCGCCGCCATGTCACCAATTTCGTCGTTGCTGCTTAGCTGAACACGCTTGGTCAGATCACCCTCTCCGGCCGCAAGATCGTTCAGCGCCGCGATCAGTAGATGCAATTTACTTACAACCCGACGACCGAGCACCACAGCTAATAGCAGCAGCACGCCCAACCCGACCAGCGCCAGCCCCAAGCCTATGCGCCAGCGCAACGTAGCTGCTGCTTCCTGGACAGTGCTGCTGGTATTGGCGGCCATTGCCGATGCGGCGGATTGTGCCGACTGCAAACGCGTGCGTAATGCTTTCGAACTGTCCGCCGCTGCGTTCACCAAGCTGTCAGACACTAACTGCTCGGCACCCACAATTAAAGCCGAGAACCGCGTGTCCAACGCCGCCAAATTGGTCTCTACCGTGGAGGTGGTGACACCCATCACCACTTTGCCGATTTCCACACCGTTCGGACTGATCGACGCTTCGACGTAGTAAACCGACGAGTCATGCTGGGCAGCGTTCAGGACTTTATCGATAGGCCTATCGCCCTCGCCTTTGGCCAGCAAGGCCTTGATCTGCGGGTTATCGCGATTCAAGTAGCGGGTCAGATGCTCACCCTGTGCGTCGTTATAAACCACGAACAATACATTGGGGTTTCGCTGAGCCCGGCGGGCGAACTCCGACAATGTTGGCGTGTCGTTATCCCACATGGCGCGCGGGGCGACTGCCGCCAGCAATTGAGCCATGTCGTTTGCCGAATCATGCAAATCTTTTTCGAGGGTGCCGCGCAACTGCACCTGTTCGTCTTTAAGACGCGACGACAGTCCAGCGCTTAGGCGTTGGCGAGTGCTGGAGGAAAGGGCGTCGAGACTGGAGGTCACTTCGCTACTTGCCTGCTCTAACTGAGCAGTAAGGTTTTGCGAATCAGCACCTAGACGGATCGCTAAATCGGCTTCAAGCGCAGTAACGGTGCTCCGGGTCAGGGCAACTGCCACAACCACCTGCACCAAAAGGGCAACGCCAAGGGCGATGAACACGGGTCGCAACAAGCGACTCCGCAAAAGAGAAAGGACGGCCGACATGGTGGAATTCCCCTACTGCAGACGCCATTAAAATGATGGCGTTCTTTAATAATAGAATTCACAGCAAGTGCCGTGCCGCTCCAGCACCCATCACATCACTCAAAAACAAAGGGCCGCATGAGCGACCCTTTGTATATCTTTCAACGACTTATCAGGCAAACGGATGACGCAACACGATGGTTTCGTTTCGATCCGGGCCTGTCGAAATAATGTCAATCGGCGCGCCGACCAGTTCTTCTACGCGCTTGATGTAAGCCCGAGCGTTCGCTGGAAGCTCTTCCAAGGTCTTGGCACCCACGGTCGATTCGGTCCAGCCTGGCATTTCTTCGTACACAGGCACCAGACCGATGTAGCTGTCGGCGTCGGTCGGGGCGTCAATGACGGCGCCGTTTTCGTTCTGATAACCCACGCAGATGTTGATGGTTTCCAGACCGTCGAGCACATCCAGCTTGGTCAGGCAAAGACCGGAGATGCTGTTGATCTCGATAGCGCGACGCAGGATAACCGCATCGAACCAACCGCACCGGCGCGCACGGCCAGTAGTTGCACCAAACTCGTGCCCACGCTTTGCCAGAAACGCACCAACGTCGTCAAACAGTTCAGTCGGGAATGGACCTGAGCCAACACGTGTGGTGTAAGCCTTGGTGATACCGAGGATGTAGTCGAGGTACATCGGGCCGAAACCCGAACCGGTGGCGATGCCGCCGGCGGTGGTGTTCGAGCTGGTCACGTAAGGATAGGTACCGTGGTCGATATCCAGCAGCGATCCTTGGGCACCTTCGAACATGATGTCTTTGCCTTCGCGGCGCATTTCATGCAGCGCAGCAGTGACGTCGAGCATCATCGGCTTGAGCAGCTCAGCGTATTCCATGCACTCGTCGAGTGTTTTCTGGAAGTCGATGGCAGGCTCTTTGTAGTAATTAACCAGAACAAAGTTGTGGTAATCGAGCAGCTCGCCCAATTTCGCGGCGAACCGCTCACGATGGAATAGATCGCCGATGCGCAGACCGCGACGCGCTACTTTGTCTTCATAAGCCGGGCCGATACCGCGACCGGTGGTACCGATCTTCAGTTCTCCGCGAGCTTTCTCACGCGCCTGGTCCAGCGCGA
This sequence comes from Pseudomonas sp. AB6, assembly GCF_034314105.1. NCBI lineage: Bacteria > Pseudomonadati > Pseudomonadota > Gammaproteobacteria > Pseudomonadales > Pseudomonadaceae > Pseudomonas > Pseudomonas sp. AB6. The sequence goes on along the minus strand of NZ_JAVIWJ010000001.1, from coordinate 4,666,300 downwards.
CGTGGTAAGACAGAATCAACGGGCAAGAAGGGCTGATACGCAGACGTTCACGTACTGGAATACCCTTTTCTTCAAGCTTGATGATTTCTCGCATTAGAGCGTCAGGCGCAACCACTACACCATTGCCGATCAGGCACTGCACGCCTGCGCGCAGCACACCGGATGGGATCAGGTGCAATACGGTTTTTTCACCGTCGATGACCAACGTGTGACCAGCGTTGTGTCCGCCTTGATAACGGACCACGGCGGTAGCGTGTTCGGTCAGCAGATCAACGATCTTGCCTTTGCCCTCATCACCCCATTGGGTGCCCAGGACTACGACATTCTTACCCATAACACTTGTCCTCATTCACACAAACTAGGTGCCGGCAGCGGCCGACAGGAAAACTCAAGAGGCCAGCGGCAGCAACTGCCATAGCCCTTCATGCTGAACCAACTGCTGGTCACAATCGGCATCGTGCGCGGCAGACAACAGCTGGCCAGGCAATGCCTGAACGACGCGGTGACCTGCGCTACGCAATTGGCAGACCTGTTGCCAGAGTGCCGCATCCGTACTGTCGGGCATCCAGATACCGCCAGACGGTAGCTCGATTTCCGCACGCCCCATTGTCACCAGGGTTTTCAAATCGGTAGAAAAACCGGTAGCAGGACGCGCCCGGCCAAAATCTGCACCGATGTCGTCATAACGGCCGCCTTGCGCGATCGACTGACCAACACCCGGCACGAATACCGCGAACACGACGCCGGTGTGGTAGTGATAACCCCGTAGCTCACCGAGATCGAAGTACAACGGCAATTGCGGGAAACGCGCAGAAAGGCGCTCCGCAATGGTCAACAAATCATCCAGCGCAGCCAATACCGGCGCTGGCGCACGAGCGAGTCGATCACGGGCCGAGACCAAAACTTCAGGTCCGCCGCACAAATCAACCAGCGCCCGCAACATCGTTGCCAGATCAACCGGCAAGTTAGCGGTGAGCGCAATGACTTCGTCTATTGCCTTACGCTGCAAAGCATCGAATAACTGCTGCTCGACTTCGCCCGACAAACCAGCCGCACGCGCCAGACCACGGTAGATACCCACGTGGCCCAGGTCCATATGCACGTCCGGCACATCGGCCAATTGCAGCATTGCCAGCATAAGGCTAATGACTTCGACATCACTGCTCGGACTGGCGTCGCCATAGAGCTCGGCGCCTACCTGGATGGGGCTACGCGACGATGACAGCGCTCGCGGCTGAGCGTGCAAAACGCTGCCGGCATAACACAGACGGCTTGGCCCTTCGCGACGCAGCGTATGCGCATCGATACGTGCGACTTGCGGCGTGATATCTGCACGGAAGCCCATCTGCCGCCCCGATTGCGGATCGATCACTTTGAACGTCCGCAAATCAAGGTCCTGGCCCGCGCCAGTCAACAGCGACTCCAGGTACTCGATATGCGGAGTGACGACGAACTCATAACCCCAGCTCTGAAACAGGTCCAACACCTGACGACGCGCTGTTTCAATGCGCGCAGCTTCTGGTGGCAGTACTTCTTCGATGCCATCTGGTAGCAGCCAGCGGTCAACCGTTGCCATTACGCCAATCCCCTATGATCCGGGCGGCCAGCCCTGAGGGCGAGCCTTGAGTGAAGCAGAGTGTGGTCACGCTCTGCGTGCCTGTTCAATAACAAGCCCAACAGAACTGGCGCCCTAGACCCGCCCGGCAACCACTCTCCTCGAAAAACCTTGCCCCGCGCGTTACCACGCCGCGGCCTATCCATCGTGCAGACGCAAAAAAGCCGGGATTTTCCCGGCTGCCGCATCATACACACGTTTTCTCCCGTGATCACCCCACCGAGCAGTTTTGCCGCCCGGCGGGTGAATCGATTACGGCTTGGATTTTTCCAGGTAACGGAAGAAATCGCTGCTTGGGTCCAGCACCATCACGTCACTTTTACTTGCGAAACTCTCACGATAGGCACGCAGGCTGCGGTAGAACGCATAGAACTCTTGATCCTGACCGTAGGCTTTGGAGTAGATCGCAGCGGCCTGAGCATCACCATCACCGCGAGCCTCCTCAGACTCGCGATAGGCCTCTGCCAAAAGAACACGGCGCTGACGATCAGCGTCGGCACGAATGCCTTCTGCCAGCTCGTTACCCTTGGCCCGGTGATCTCGCGCCTCACGCTCACGCTCGGTACTCATGCGCTCAAAGACACTGCGATTAACCTCCTTCGGCAGATCGATAGCCTTCACCCTGACGTCAATGACCTCGATACCCAGCTCTTTACTGGCCATCGCGCTCAGTGAAGCGGTAATGTCGGCCATCAGCGCGTCACGCTCACCCGACACGACTTCATGCAAGGTGCGCTTGCCGAACTGATCTCGCAGCCCGGATTCAAGACGACGAGACAACCGCTCATCAGCGATTTGCTTGAGACCCGAAGTCGCCGTGTAGAAGCGCTCGGCGTCCTTCACACGCCACTTGGCGTAGGCGTCGACCATGACGGCTTTCTTTTCGAGCGTCAGGAAACGTTGCGTCGGCGCATCGAGGGTCAATAAGCGACCATCGAATTTACGCACCTGATTCACGTAAGGAATCTTCACGTGCAAGCCCGGCTGGACGTCGGGCTGGACGACACGACCGAATTGCAACAGGACCGCACGCTCAGTCTGAGTAACTATATAGAAGCTGTTCCAGGCAACGACCGCCAGCACTACACAAACAATCAGGGCGATCAGCGATTTATTGCTCATCAGCGACTCTCCCTTGTACGCGTATCATGCTGCTGTTGAGTATCGGTTGCAGTGCGTGCCCCGATATCCGTACTAGCGGCAGGTGAACCGATTGTCGGAGCGTTGGTGGCGCGACCACTTTCGATCATCTTGTCCAACGGCAGGTAAAGCAGATTGTTCTGACCTTTATTGCCACCGGTCACGAGCACCTTACTGGTGTTGGTGAACACCTCTTGCATGGTGTCCAGATACAGACGCTCACGCGTCACTTCTGGAGCCTTGCGATACTCGACCACTAGCTTAGTAAAACGATCGGCTTCACCTTTGGCACGCGACACGACTTCATCACGATAACCGTTGGCGTTTTCGAGGACGCGCTGAGCCTGACCACGAGCTTCCGGAATGACACCGTTAGCGTAGGTTTCAGCTTGGTTGCGCGAACGTTGCTCGTCTTCACGGGCACGGATCACATCATCGAAAGCTTCCTGAACCTCGCGAGGTGCAGCAGCGCTTTGTACGTTCACCTGGGTCACAGTGATGCCGGTGCGATACGTATCAAGGAAGCGCTGTAGACGCTCCTTGATTTCACTGGCCATCAACTCACGTCCTTCGGTCAGTACCTGATCCATCGCAGTAGACCCCACGACGTGGCGCAAAGCGCTTTCGGTCGCGTGCTGCAGACTGACTTCCGGCTGATCAACGTTCAGCACGAAATCTTTCAGGTTGGTGATCTTGTATTGCACGGTCAGTGGTACTTCGACGATATTTTCGTCTTCGGTGAGCATCTGCCCCTGCTTGCTGTAGGCACGTTCGCGAGTGACGTTTTCCTGGTATTTACGATCGAACGGCGGGAAATAGATGTTCAAGCCCGCACCGACGGTTTCATAGTATTTACCGAAGCGCAGCACCACGGCTTGCTCCTGCTCATCCACTACGTAAATAGCACTGTAGAGCCAGATCGCGACCAGCGCGACCAGCCCAATACCGAGAAGACCCAGACCACCGCCCTTGCGCTGTCCACCCTCTTCACCGCCGCCACTACCACTGCGTTTCTTACCACCACCGAACAACCCATTAAGGCTTTCCTGTAGCTTTCGGAAGGCCTCGTCGAGATCTGGTGGCCCCTTGCGGTCGCCGCCCTTGCGCTTACCACCCCAAGGATCCTGATTATTCGAGTTGCCACCCGGCTCATTCCAAGCCATAGCGCTCTCCATCTGATAAAGCAAAGACGCGCCCACGGCGCGCCAACCAATGCTACAGAATGCCTGCGTTAGCGGCACAGCCGCTTTCTCAAGCTATTATTGCAAAGTGTGTTGCTCAATGAATTCTAGCGGTTGCATTCCTTCGCGACTCACCAGGCGATTGAACTCAACACGCGGCAAACGAACCGCCAGCAAACTGCCACCCTCGTTATCATGCTCTTCGCTCTGCACAGCGCCCAACTTGAAGAACTGTGCGCGCAGTCGAGCAAAACGCTGGGGCAAGCGCAAGGTGCCAACGAATAAATCGTCACCCAGCAGCTCAGCCACAGCTTGTTTAAGCAGACCTAATCCACGACCATCACGTGCAGACAACCAGACCCGCTGCGGCTTGCCATCGGCATCCCGCTGAATCTGCGGCTCTACGCCTTCGAGTAAGTCGAGCTTGTTATACACCTCAAGAATCGGTATTCCATCAGCGCCAATCTCGCCAAGCACTGCCATTACCTGCTCAATTTGCGACAAACGCTCCGGCTCGTGCGAATCGATGACATGCAGCAGCAAGTCAGAATTGCTTGACTCTTCAAGAGTGGCGCGAAACGCTTCGACCAGTTTGTGCGGCAAATGCCGGATAAATCCTACCGTATCAGCCAACACTATTGGCCCGAAGTCATTTAGCTCTAGCCGTCGTAGGGTCGGGTCGAGGGTAGCGAACAGTTGATCAGCCGCAAAAACGTTGGAGTCGGTCACTGAATTAAATAGCGTCGACTTGCCAGCGTTGGTGTAACCCACCAACGAAACAGACGGAATATCCGCGCGTTGACGACCTCTTCGAGCCTGATCCCGCTGACTGCGAACCTTTTCCAAGCGGCTCTTGATTTGCTTCACACGTACCCGCAGCAAACGCCGGTCGGTTTCCAGCTGGGTTTCACCTGGACCGCGCATGCCGATACCGCCACCCTGCCGTTCCAAGTGAGTCCATCCGCGAACCAGCCGCGTGCTCATATGATCAAGCTGAGCAAGCTCGACCTGCAATTTACCTTCATGAGTACGCGCACGCTGCGCGAAAATATCCAGAATCAAACCTGTACGGTCAAGAACGCGACATTCGAATACGCGTTCGAGGTTACGTTCCTGACTGGGCGTGAGGATGTGATTGAAGATAACGATGTCGACATGTTCAGCTTTTACCAGGTCGCGAAGCTCCTCGACCTTACCGCTGCCAATCAAATATTTGGCTGAAGGCCTGTGACGCGGTACGGTTATGAACGCAACCGTATCGGCTCCGGCCGAAATTGCCAACTCCTGAAACTCCTGCGGATCTTCGCGCGCCTCAGGATCCTGGCCATCCAAGTGAACGAGAATAGCCCGTTCACCACCACCGTGGCGCTCAAAGAACAAAGCAGACTCCTATCAGGCGTTACCTGGCTCAGCGTCACCCGCTTCGGTTTCGGTCGCGCTTGGCAAACGAATTGGACGAACAGGTACAACGGTAGAGATGGCGTGTTTGTAAACCATTTGGCTGACAGTGTTTTTCAGCAAAATCACGAACTGGTCAAAAGACTCGATAGTGCCTTGCAGCTTGATACCGTTAACCAGATAAATCGAAACCCCAACCTTTTCTTTACGCAAAGTGTTCAGGTAAGGGTCTTGTAGCGAATGCCCTTTTGACATGTGCCGCACTCCTTTAAGGATCAATAGAAAAAAATAGTAAGAAAATTGGCTTACGCCGCCACCCCCCAAGGATAGACGGCAATTGCAAGGTCTCAGCTCAATATGGAGACCGATCCCAAGTATTTCAAGGCACGCGGCAGATTGTCGCAAGCCAGGCTGTCCAACCAGCGCAAATCTTCCCAGCTCCGTAACCAAGTGAATTGCCGTTTGGCCAGCTGGCGTGTGGCAATGATGCCGCGCTCCTGCATCTGATCCCACATCATTTCGCCGTCCAGATATTCCCAGACTTGTCGATAGCCAACAGCCCTGATAGAGGACAACCCGGCATGCAGGTCACCTCTGGCTCGCAGGGCTAAGACCTCATCAACGAACCCCTGTTCCAACATCTGTGTAAATCGTTGCGTAATTCGTTCATGCAGCAAGTGGCGATCCACCGGAGCGATGGCCAACTTCGCGACAGTATAGGGCAATTGATGGCGTCCCGAAGCGGCTGCTTGGGCACTTTGCGCACTTTGTTGCTCGCGATGTGCGGTCATACTCAAACCGCTTACTCGATACACTTCCAGAGCTCTAATCAGACGCTGCGGATCGTTTGGATGGATTCGGGCAGCAGACACCGGGTCGATTTCCGCCAATTGATCGTGTAAATCTTGCCAACCGAGGGCTGCGGCTTCGGCCTCAAGGTGCGCACGAACAATAGGATCGGCCGGCGGCATGTCCGCCAGCCCCTCCTGCAGAGCCTTGAAATACAGCATGGTGCCGCCTACCAGCAGCGGAATTTTGCCGCGGGAAGTGATTTCAGCCATTGCAGCCAATGCATCGGCGCGAAAATCGGCGGCCGAGTAACTTTGCACAGGATCAAGAATATCGATCAACCGGTGCGGAAACTCAGCCAACTGTTCTTTGGAGGGCTTAGCGGTGCCGATGTCCATGCCCCGGTAAACAAGTGCAGAGTCTACGCTGACCAGTTCACACGGAAGCGCTCTGGCGAGCGCCATTGCCAAATCGGTTTTGCCAGCAGCGGTTGGTCCCATCAGGAAAATCGCCGGGGGTAAGTCACTCATCAGCGACCGCGCAGAAACAGTTTGTCCAGATCATCCAGACCCATCTGTGTCCAGGTCGGGCGGCCGTGATTGCACTGGCCGCTGCGCTCAGTGTTCTCCATGTCACGTAGCAAGCCGTTCATTTCCGGCAGAGCCAGTCGCCGATTCGCACGCACCGCACCGTGACAGGCCATGGTGCCAAGCAATTCATTGAGGTGCGCTTGGATACGGTCGCTGGTGCCGTATTCCATCAGGTCAGCCAGCACATCGTGGACCAATCGGTTGGCTTCGGCCTGCTTAAGGAGCGCCGGAATTTGCCGAATCGCCAAGGTTTCCGGCCCTAATCGCTGCAGTTCGAAACCCAGACGTTGGAACCAAACCATGTGCTCGTCGGCGCAATCGGCTTCACGCTGACTGACAGCGATGGATTCCGGCACCAGTAGCGGCTGGCCGCTTAGCCCTTCGCTGGCCATAGCGATTTTCAGGCGCTCATACATGATGCGTTCGTGGGCAGCATGCATGTCCACCAACACCAGACCCTGTGCATTTTCCGCGAGGATATAAATACCCTTGAGCTGCGCCAGAGCATAACCCAGCGGAGGAATATCGTCTTGGGAATGGGGCAACGGTGCCGAACCCGCGCCTGGCAACGGCGCAAAGAACTCTCTGTATGCACTCTGGGCTTCAGCCGCTGGCAATACCGCACCAGCCCGCGGTGGCGAATATTGGTACTGGTAACCGGCCCCTGCCCCCGTGCCGGCAGGCCGTGCGTAGGGCTCGGCTTGCGGTTGCTCCAGTAGATTACTGGCCAGTCGCATTTCGCCCTGCGGCCCGAACTCGCCAGCATCTGGTCCGGTCGGACGCACGATAGCCGTCACCGGTACCGAGCCGCTCAAATGATCTTCAGGACGGACATCGCCAAGAGCTCGGTGCAACGTGCCGTATAAAAAGTCGTGAACCATACGCCCATCACGGAAGCGAACTTCGTGCTTGGTCGGGTGTACGTTGACGTCGACAACTGCTGGATCGACTTCGAAAAACAATACAAACGTCGGATGACGGCCGTTGAACAACACGTCGCGGTACGCCTGACGTACAGCGTGAGCAACCAGCTTGTCGCGCACGGCACGGCCGTTCACATAAAAATATTGAAGATCAGCCTGGCTACGAGAGAACGTCGGCAAACCGACCCAGCCCCAGAGGTGCAGGCCATTGCGCTCGACCTCGATAGGCAGCGCTTGCTCCAGGAAACCCGCACCACAGATAGCGGAAACACGCCGAGCGCGGGCGTTGTCATCATTGGCTTCGTGCAGGCTAAAAATGGTTTTCCCGTTGTGTCGCAGATGAAACGCGACGTCGAAACGCGCCAGCGCCATGCGTTTGATCACTTCTTGCAGGTGATCAAATTCGGTTTTTTCTGCCTTGAGAAACTTACGCCGCGCGGGCGTATTGAAGAACAGATCCCGAACTTCCACCGATGTTCCTACGGGATGCGCTGCGGGTTGCACCCGGGACGCCATATCGCGGCCTTCGGTTTCGACCTGCCACGCCTGATCGGCGTCTTTGGTGCGGGAAGTCAGGGTCAACCGTGCTACAGAGCTGATCGAGGCCAATGCTTCGCCACGAAAGCCCAGACTCATGACGCGCTCAAGGTCCTCCAGTGCGCGAATCTTGCTAGTGGCGTGACGCGCAAGGGCCAACGGCAAATCGTCGGAAGAGATACCACCGCCATCGTCGCGCACCCGCAATAGCTTGATTCCGGCCTGTTCGACGTCTATGTCGATACGCTTAGCACCCGAGTCGAGGCTATTTTCCAACAACTCTTTGATCACTGACGCGGGCCGCTCCACCACTTCGCCAGCGGCGATCTGGTTAGCGAGTCGCGGGCTTAGCAGCTCTATCCGGCCACTGCCGCCGACCAACTCATTCATGGCTGAGCTACCAACGTTGTGTTTGGGATATTTAATCGCTGACCAATCAATAATTCGTCGGTCTTAAGGTGATTGGCATTGCGTAAACTGCCGACGCTTACCTGATAACGCACAGCTATCATTCCCAGCGTCTCACCTGAACGGACAGTATGATCACGCGGTCCTTGGACAATTTTTCCGTTATCTCGTAACCATGCGATATAAGTGCCCAGAGGCGGGTTTTGCTGGAAGAACTGCCTGACGCCAGCACTGATCGACCGCGCCAAGGCTTGCTGATGAGAAGCCCCGGTCAGCTTCGCAGCCTCCGCAGCGTTGGAGATGAAACCGGTTTCCACCAAAATCGACGGGATATCGGGGGATTTGAGCACCATGAACCCCGCTTGCTCAACCCGTGATTTATGCAAAGACGTAACGCGACCAATGTTGCTCAGCACCTTCTGCCCAACGTTTAGGCTTGACGATAAAGAAGCTGTCATGGACAGGTCGAGCAGCACGCCCGCCAGCATCTTGTCTTTGTCGTCCAGGCTTACTGCGCCTGCCCCGCCGATCAAGTCAGAACGGTTTTCGCTGTCGGCTAGCCAGCGTGCAGTTTCGGACGTGGCGCCGCGCTCGGACAGCGCAAACACTGAAGCTCCAAACGCCGCTGTTGACGGGGCTGCGTCGGCGTGAATCGAGACGAACAGGTCAGCGCCCTTTTTGCGTGCGATCTCAGTGCGCTTGCGCAGCGGGATAAAATAATCGCCGGTACGCGTCAGTTCGGCGCGATAGCCTTTCTCTGCGTTAATCTGGCGCTGCAGTTCTTTGGCGATGGACAGCACGATATCTTTCTCTTTCTGACCTCGTGCACCACCTGCGCCGGGGTCTTCACCGCCGTGGCCCGCGTCAATAGCAATCACAATATCGCGCTTGCCGTTGGGCACGGGAATCAGTTTGATTTCAGGTTTAGCGGGACTGACAGGCACGGCAGGTGCTGTGTTGGCCGCAGTGTCCGGGATGGTCGGACTTGGATTGGCATCGGCGGCATCATCGAATAGGTCCACCACCAGTCTATTGCCGTACTGTTGGTTCGGCGCCAACATAAAGCTTTTTGGCGTAACTGCTTTTTTCAGGTCGATGACCACTCGCAGATCAGTGGGTGAGCGTTGCGCAGAGCGCATGCTGATAATCGGCGTATTGGCCGTGGACAGCTTCAGCGGGGCAGCCATAGTTGCGCCGTTGATGTCGATGACTAAACGATCCGGGGAGGTGAGGGTGAACACGCTGTGCTGTACAGGGCCGGTAAGATCAAAAACCAATCGCGTGTTGTCCGGCGCACGCCATAGGCGAACACTTCGGACCTGTGAGGCAGCTATAGCATCAACAGCCAGTGCCGTGAGCAGCAGACCTACAACAGTAACAAGCGCGCGCATGCGCATACCTAACCCCATCATTTATTAAAATTTCGAAGCCAAAGCGGCACACCAGGTATCACCACGGGAGTTATTTGGACTCAAAGTCAGCGTTCGACCTTCCGCATGCGGCCCAATGGTAATGGTCAAGTCAGGCTTTGGCAAAAAACCCTCACCCTTTTGAGGCCACTCGATCAGGCAAAGCGCCCCGCCATCGAAGTAATCCCTAATACCCATATACTCTAGCTCTTCGGGGTCAACCAGCCTATACAGATCAAAGTGATACGCGCGAATCATGCCAATTTCATAAGGTTCTACCAACGTAAAGGTCGGGCTTTTAACCGCCCCTTCATGACCGAATCCCCGAATGATCCCTCGTGACAAGGTAGTTTTACCCGCGCCCAGATCGCCTTTCAAAAAAATGATGCCCACCCCGGCAGTAACCTGGGCGATACGCGAACCGAAGCTCATCATGGCGTCTTCATTGACCATATGCAGCGTTAGTTCAGACAAGGTGAATGCTCCTCCAATAAGCGACGAATGGTTGGTATCAAATCAGTGGCCGCCACCCCGCGCCCCTTTGCACCTGCCTGCTCACCTGCGCGAGCGTGCAACCATACAGCCAGGCACGCTGCTTCAAAAGCTGGCAGCTTCTGCGCCATCAACGCTCCAATTAGTCCAGACAGCACATCGCCTAGTCCAGCAGTTGCCATGGCAGGGTGACCGTGATTACAGAGCGCCAAGCGTCCATCAACGTCGGCGATCAAACTTCCCGAGCCCTTGAGCACTACTACCGATTGATATTTTTGCGCCAGCCCGCGTGCCGCTGCCGGACGATCTGCCTGAACTTGTTTAATACTGATCCCTAACAAGCGCGCAGCTTCGCCGGGATGCGGTGTGATGACACTGTGCGACGGTAACGAAACCCAGCCGCGTGCCAACTGATTCAAGGCGTCAGCGTCCCAGACCTGCGGCCGCTGAACATTAGCGGCCGCAGACAACAAAGCGCGCCCCCAACTTTCCTGCCCCAGCCCCGGACCGACGACCAGCACAGTCGCTGGCTCAATCAACGCACCTAACTCGTTGGACGAGCGAATACCTGCGCACATCACCTCCGGCAGACGCGTCAGGGCGGCAGGCACATGGGCTTGACGAGTTGCCAGGGTGACCATGCCCGCACCACTGCGCAATGCGCATTCAGACGACAATACAATGGCGCCGCCGAAACCGTGATCCCCACCGACCAGCAACACCCGACCAAACATGCCTTTGTTGGCTGTTACAGCACGGGCAGCCAAACGGGGCGCGTTTACCTCTTTTAATAACTGGGCGCTGACCGGCATTGAAGCGACAATTGCCGAGTCAGCTTGCAAGTCGTCGAAGACCAATTCGCCCACCTCATCCGCACCATCTCCGGTGAACAACCCGATCTTCAGCCCGATAAACGTCACCGTGAGCTGCGCTCGCACAGCAACGCCGAGCCTTGCACCAGTGTCGGCGGACAATCCGGACGGTATGTCCACCGACGCAACCGGCAGACCGCTGGCATTGATCGCGTTGATCGCACCGAGATAGGGTTCGCGAACATCGCCGCTCAGGCCGGTGCCCAGCAATGCGTCCAACACGATACCGCTCAAGGATTGTTCGGCGGTCCAACGTTCAATGACAACGCCTGCGATGACCGCATCCGCATGTGCTTGCCCCGCGTCACCGAACAGTTGCGACGGATCACCCACAGCCAGGACAGTCACATGCCACCCGGCTTGCCGAGCCAATACGGCGACTAAATAGCCATCGCCTGCGTTGTTGCCATGCCCTGCCATGACGGTTAACTCCCGCGCTTGTGGCCAATGGCGACGAAGGGCGCGCCACGTGGCATGGGCCGCACGCTGCATCAATTCCAGGCCAGGCGTGCCATTGGCAATCAGCTTGGCGTCAAGATCTCGCACCTGCTCGGCGCAGTACAACGCGTCGGGTAATTGAGCTTTAGTGAGTTGCATGCGTTATCGGGCTCCAATGTCTGGCAGAATTATACGCACCTCAGCTCCGGTTGCCCCTTTCGCATGCCCGTTATTACTGCCGATCAGCCAATTACTGCCGACCTGGCCGACCTCGCCCAATCGATCAAGGACTGGGGTCGCGAGCTGGGCTTTCAACAAGTGGGCATTACCGACCTGGAGCTGGGCGAACACGAACAGCATTTACAACGCTGGCTGGAGGCAGGTCACCACGGCGAGATGGACTATATGGCAGCCCATGGCAGCAAACGTTCGCACCCGGAGGAGTTGGTGCCCGGTACGTTGCGCGTGGTGTCGTTGCGCATGGATTATCTACCGGGCGATACCGAGATGGTCCAGCGCTTGGCCGAATCAGAAAAGGCCTACGTCTCTCGTTATGCCCTGGGTCGGGATTACCACAAGCTAATCCGCAAGCGCGTACAACAATTGGCTGACCGCATTCAGCAGGTTATTGGCCCGTTTGGTTATAGGGCCTTCGTTGACAGCGCGCCGGTCCTAGAGAAAGCCATCGCTGAAAAAGCCGGGCTGGGCTGGATTGGCAAAAACACGCTGGTACTGAATCGCAAAGCGGGCAGTTATTTTTTCCTCAGCGAATTGTTTGTCGACCTGGCCCTGCCCGTCGATCCGCCCCACGCCACCGAACATTGCGGAAGCTGCACAGCGTGCATGGACATCTGCCCCACAGCAGCCTTTGTCGGCCCCTACCAACTAGACGCCCGGCGCTGTATTTCTTACCTGACCATTGAGCTTAAAACTGCGATTCCCGAAGAGTTACGCCCGCTGATAGGCAACCGGGTATTCGGTTGTGATGACTGCCAGATTGTCTGCCCCTGGAATCGCTTCGCTCGAGCCACCAGCCAAGGGGATTTTCAACCCCGGCACAACTTGGACAACGCAGGCCTGGCTGAGCTGTTCCTTTGGGATGAAAGCACCTTTCTCAGCAACACCGAAGGCTCACCGCTACGCCGTGCGGGTTATGAACGTTGGCTGCGCAATTTGGCGGTGGGGCTGGGCAATGCACCGTCGACCATACCGGTGCTGGAAGCGCTTGAGGCAAGGCGTGATCATCCGTCAGAGTTGGTTCGCGAGCATGTTGAATGGGCGTTGCGGCGGCATGGTCGGTGAAGACCCGAACTCGGCACCGCAGGAACCTTGTGGGACCGAATTTATTCGGGAATGGATTTCACATCACCGACGCCTTCCCGAATAAATTCGGTCCCACAGATAACAACCCGGTGCTGCGCTATTGCGGCATGTCGCGATAGATGAACTTGGGCATTTCCCAACAGAACCGAATCGCCAGCAGCCTGAATAGCAGGCCTCCCGACAGAGTAATTAGAATCGCTTGCTCGTTCGGCAGCGCCAGGTAATGGCAGAGCAAGAAACACCAAGCGGCGGCAAACGAAACGCTGGCATACAGCTCGCGACGGAAGACCAACGGGATGTCATTGCAGAAAATATCCCGCAAAATTCCGCCAAACACCCCAGTAATCACCCCGCAAACCGAGGCCACCATCAAGCCGTTGCCGGTTTCCAGCGCTGTCATGCAGCCGATCAAGGTAAATGCCACTAGCCCCAAGGCGTCCAGCACCAAAAACAATGAACGCAAGTGACGCATCAACGGCGCGATGACGATCGTCATCAGAGCAGCAACGCTGGTCAGAATCAGGTATTCCGGGTGTTTGACCCACGTCAGCGGATAGTTTCCCAGCAGGACGTCGCGAACCGAACCGCCACCCAATGCCGTGACGCAAGCGATCAACACCACGCCAAACCAGTCCATTCCGCGGCGCCCCGCTGACAAGGCACCGGTCATAGCCTCTGCGGTTATGGCGATGAGATAAAGCATCAGCAACATGGCAGGGTCCCTGTAAAAAGGCGCGCAGTCTATTTGGGACTCAATAAGTTAGGTCCCGAATAGAATCTGCATCGTTCCGGTCTGTGCCGATTACACCTTAATGAAGTGCTCACGGTAGTAGCGCAGTTCACCAATGGATTCACGGATGTCGTCCAGCGCCAGATGGGTGCCACCTTTTTTATATTTCAGTTCGGGCGCCCAACGTGCTGCCAGCTCCTTCAGGGTGGATACATCAAGGTTACGGTAATGGAAGTAGTTTTCCAGCAACGGCATGTGCCGATACAAGAAACGACGGTCTTGGCAGATGCTGTTGCCACAAATCGGCGAGGTGCGCTCTGGAACCCATTGCTGGATGAACGCCAACGTCTGCGCCTCGGCTTCTGCGGCACTGATGCGGCTGTCGCGAACCCGTTGAACCAAGCCAGAACCGCCATGTTGACGCGTGTTCCACTCGTCCATCGCAGCCAATGTTGCGTCGCTTTGATGCACAGCAATCACCGGACCTTCGGCCAGCGTGTTCAGTTCGCTGTCGGTAATGATGGTCGCCATTTCAATAATGACGTCGGTATCAGGGTCCAAACCGGTCATTTCCAGATCGATCCAAATCAGATTTTGCGTGTTCTGCATGTCAGCGCTCCTCAACTTAGGCGCGCAGTTTAGCCTAGCCGAGCGTGCTAGACTCCTTCGCGTTTATCTAATCAGCTGCTTTATCAAATCGGAACACCCATGGCCAAACGCCAACTCAATCGTCGTCAAAACTGGCGCATCGAAAAGATTCAAGGCGAGCGCGCTGCGCGTGCTGCCAAACGTGAATCGGCAACCCTTGAAACCCTTGAGGGCGGTGACCTCGGTCCTGAGCAGACCGGGCTAGTCATCGCGCACTTTGGCGTACAGGTCGAAGTCGAAGTGCAAGAAGGTGAACAGGCCGGCCAGGTTTGCCGTTGCCACTTGCGCGCCAACCTGCCCGCTTTGGTTACTGGCGACCGAGTCGTCTGGCGTGCCGGCAATCAAGGCATCGGCGTCATCGTCGCGCAATTGCCGCGCATCACTGAGCTTTGCCGCCCGGACAGCCGGGGCCAACTGAAGCCTGTGGCCGCCAACGTCGATATGATCGTGATCGTGTTTGCACCCTTGCCTGAACCTCACGCCAACCTGATCGACCGTTATCTGGTTGCGGCTGAGCATGCAGGCATCCGCCCCCTGTTACTGCTGAACAAAGCGGACCTGATCGACGATCAGAACGCCCCGGCGCTGAACGCATTGCTGGCGGTTTACCGGCAGTTGGGCTATCCATTACTGGAGGTGTCTGCACACCAAGGCGACGGCATGCAACAGCTGCAAGATCAGCTGGATGGGCGAATCAGCGTGTTTGTGGGTCAGTCCGGGGTGGGCAAATCATCGCTGGTAAACAGCTTGCTGCCAGAAGTCGAAGCACGTGTAGGGCCGCTTTCGGAACAGTCCGGCCAAGGTACGCATACCACGACCACTGCCCGCCTGTTCCACTTCCCGCGTGGCGGCGATCTGGTCGACTCCCCTGGTATTCGCGAGTTTGGCTTGGGGCACGTCAGTCGCTCAGATGTGGAAGCCGGTTTTATCGAGTTCAATAACTTGATCGGCACCTGCCGGTTCCGCGATTGCAAACATGACCGTGAGCCCGGCTGCGCACTGCTCAAGGCCCTGGAAGAAGGTCGCGTGCAGCAGCAGAGGATGAACAGCTACCGCTCAATCATCGCCAGCCTGCCGGAAAACAGTTACTGACTCGGCCTGTCCAACGTTTTCTGTAGATGCCGCCTTGACCCTCACCACGTCACTGCCCTTCGCCAACAAGCTGGCTCTACAGAGAAACGGAACAAGAACTACTTTTTGGGCTGATCTATCTTCAATGCGTTGTCTTCAAAAATGTTGAGCTTTTGCCGAAGCTCATGTGGCTGCACAGCCTCATCGGGATTAACCGGAACCGGCGCGCTTGAGGCAGGAGCGTCCGGCGTCACGGGTCCGGTAGCGGGTGAAGGCGCGGGAGCGGTACCGTTCAGCGACGGTGACAATGTTCCGTCGATACGCTGCTGAGCTTTCTTCGTCAGTACAATAATGTCGATGCGACGGTTGATCGCGCTTTGCGGATGCTCCTTGTCGTACAAGGATGACGAGGCATAGCCTACAACCCTTGCCACCTGCGGTTCCGGATAACCACCTGCAACCAACGCCCGACGAGCCGCGTTAGCCCGGTTCGCCGACAACTCCCAGTTACCGAACTCGCCACTGACTGCGTAGGGCGTCGCGTCGGTGTGACCGCTAATGCTGATCTTGTTCGGCACTGCTTTAATGGTGTCGGCCATGGCCAACAAGATGTCTTCGAAATATGGTTTCAAGCGCGCACTGCCAATGTCAAACATCGGCCGGTTTTCCGCATCCATTATTTGGATGCGCAAACCATCCTGAGTAATCTCGAATTGAATCTGGTCCTTGAATTTCTTCAACTGCGGATTTTCATCGACCTTAGCCTGCAGCTCTTGCAAGAGCATATCCAAGCGTTCTTGCTCAACTTGTTCCGCCAGTGTTTCAGACTGGTCGGTCTCGGTCTTGATTTTATCCGGCTGCGGTTCGGACTTGACCTCAGGGTTGAGAGTCTTGTCCGGCGCCAGCGCGGGCGAGCCGCCCAAATCAATAACATAAGGCGTGCCGCTTTCGGTGAACCCTATAGGGTCTTTGAAGTACCCGGCAATCTGAATTTTTTGCTGAGGGGTTGCAGAGGACATCAGCCACAACACCAGGAAGAACGCCATCATCGCCGTCGCAAAGTCGGCGAATGCAATTTTCCATGCGCCGCCGTGATGCCCAGCGGCATAGCGCTTGACGCGCTTGACAATTATTGGCTGATTATTTTCCATGACTCAGCGACCGCGAACCGCTTGTTCAAGCTCACTGAAGCTAGGTCGGTGCTTGGGGTACAAGACCTTGCGACCGAATTCCACCGCCAGCGAAGGCGGCATACCGGACGCTGAGGCAACCAGCGAGGCCTTGATGGACTCGAACACATTAAGTTCTTCCTTGGCATCGTGAGCCAAGGACGTTGCCAACGGGCCAAAGAAACCATACGCAGCAAGAATACCGAAGAACGTACCCACCAGCGCCGCACCCACGTGCGTACCGATAGCAGCCTGATCACCATCACTCAACGACGCCATGGTCACCACGATACCTAGCACGGCCGCAACGATACCGAAACCGGGCATGGCGTCAGCAATACCGGTAACCGCGTGCGAAGGATGCTCAAGCTCTTCCTTCATGCTTTGCAGTTCCATGTCGAACAAGCCTTCAAGCTCGTGCGGCGCCATATTCCCTGATGACATGATCCGCAGGTAGTCGCAGATGTAAGCGGTCATACGCTCATCTTTGAGCACGCCAGGGTATTTAGCGAAAATGGGACTGGCCGAGGCGTCTTCGATGTCACCTTCAATCGCCATCATGCCTTCGCGGCGGCTTTTGTTGAGAATTTCGTAGACCAGACCCAGGATTTCCAGATAAAACGTGTGAGAAAATCGAGAGCTGAACATCTTCAGCGATTTCTTGATCACATGCATGGTCATGTAACCGGGGTTGGCCTGAAGAAATGCTCCAAAGGCGGCGCCACCGATGATCATGACCTCGAAAGGCTGGATCAATGCCCCGATCTTGCCGTGTGACAGGACGTATCCGCCGAGAACGCTCGCGAAAACGACAATAATGCCGATAATTTTAGCCATATAGAGAGAGTTCTTACTGAGTAGGGTTCGAGATCATGAGTGGAAGTTCTTGAAACTCTTCTTCTACTTATCGGCGTAAGTGCGCCAGACTATAGTCAGTTCAGGCGAAAAGCCAGTTCGACCCTAGTAGCAGGGCGCTTGCACTGACATGCCATGAGTGTTGCATCCAATATTTGTCCTAATTATTAGCCGTACAGGCCGCCTGCAATGCCACCAGAAGCATCAGCACCGCTCCCCATTCCACGCACCCTTGACGCATGGCACAAACAATTGGACGCGATTCGCCTGCCGGTACCAATCGACAGCCACGCCCAAGTACTGAGCGCGCTTGGTGATAACCGTCGGTCGCTACGCGACATCGCTGAATTGATGCAGGAAAGCCCTTCGTTGGTCCTCAGCGTTTTGCGCGAGGTCAACCATCACAGCATGGGCTTGAGCGAGCCAGCGGAAAGTCTAGAGGTGGCAATTAACCGTCTGGGTCTGAAGCGGACAGAAGAGCTCCTGCAACGTCTACCGGCCCTGGAGTTCGAAGATATTTCGCCGAATTTGCGACAATTTCAAATGATCAGCCAACATGCAATGCAGCAGGCCAACGGTCTGTTCGCGGGCCGCCTGGCGCGGCTATGGCAGGATATACATTGGGGTAGCCTGCTGTTTTTGTCTCCGCTCTGGCCGATGGCTCTCGCGCACCCGAAACTGCTTGAAGAATGGGAGCTACGCGTAATTCACAAAGGTGAGTCGGCGCGCATTGTCGAGAACGCATTGTTCGGGGTTAGCCTGCTCAAGCTATGCCAAAATCTGGCCGTCGCATGGCGTCTACCCATCTGGGTAACTCAGGGCTATAACGCGCTGATCAATGAGCGTCGGCTGCTGGTTAAAGCATTGCATATTGCTCGCGACCATCTGAATCCATTGCATCAGAGGCAATGCCTCGACGCAGACCCCGCACTGCGTCGCTGGCTTAATCAGCCCGCCAATACAATCCTTCTCGCAAACGGCATTGCATTGTCTGCACAACAAGCCTGGGACAGCCCGCACAGCCTGCGCTGGCAAACGCTGACCTGCCTTTACCTGCAAATTTCGCTGGATGAACTTCAACAGCAAGTACATCAACAAGCAGTACAAAGCGCTCGAAAACATTATGCGACAGGGCTATGGCACCCTGCCGAGGCGCTCATTTGGCCAGCGGAAACACGGCGTATTCATCGTGGAATGTTACCCGCCCCTCCACCCTCAGCCGAAGCTCTACACCAGTGGCGAAAGTATTGCACCGAGCTATTGGAGGAACCTAGTCGATTCAATAATGCCATGCACCTCACAACACTTGCCCGCGACGCACTGGTTGCCTGCGGTATGCAGCGCGTCATGCTGCTGATGATTGATCGTAATATGACTGTTTTACGTGTCCATCAAATTGCCGGGTTGGAAAAGGACGCCATGCACCTGACACTGGACATCGCGCAGAGTACGGTGTTGCAGCGCCTATTGGCTCAGCCGACTCAATTACGCCTGACGCCCGCGAATAATGCTCAATTTTCAGCTTTGCTGCCCGCAAGATTAAAAAGCCTGTTTAGCGGCGACCATTTATTGTTGCGCTCGCTCAGCAGCAAAGAGCGAGTGGTGATGTTGGTGTTTGCGGATCAGGGTGGTGGACCTCTTTCGGAAATCAGCGTCCAGGCATTCGGCAAAACCTCGCAATGCATCGAACGCGCACTTAGCAGCTTCAGCAATCGCAAAGTCTGAAGTCTCCGAATCAGGCGGTTGCCCCACGGGCGGCGTCGAAGGCCGGGCGGCATCTTGTAACGTAATTAAGTTAAGCCCGGTGCGCCTACGCGGGCGTCAGGCACAGCTGTCAGAGACGGGGATGGGATCTCTAAGCTACAATTCGCCTCTTTTTTCTGGAGATCTCACATGTCTGAATTCTCTAGCTTGCCGTTAGTCATAGAGCCCAGCGACTTGCTGTCCCGTCTTGACGCGCCTGAGTTGATCCTCATCGACCTGACCAGCAGCGCTCGCTATGGCGCCGGACATATTCCAGGCGCACATTTTGTTGACCCAAAACGCACCCAACAGGGGCAGGCACCGGCACCGGGGTTACTGCCCTCGCTCGCCCAACTGGAAGTGTTGTTCGGCGAGCTAGGGCATAACTCCAAAGCAGTTTATGTGGTCTACGACGACGAGGGTGGCGGGTGGGCCGGACGTTTCATTTGGTTGTTAGATGTGATTGGTCACTCGCACTACCACTATCTGGATGGCGGCCTGCACGCTTGGCTGGGTGAAGACCTGCCCCTGTCGACCGAGGCTCCAGAGACCGTTGGCGGCCCGGTGCCACTGACTTTGCACGGGGAACCCACTGCAACTCGCGAATATTTACAGAGTCGTTTGGGTGCGGCAGATCTGGCCGTCTGGGATGCACGCGGACCTACTGAATATTCCGGTGAAAAAGTCCTCGCGGCTAAAGCCGGTCACGTTCCGGGCGCAGTGAACTTCGAGTGGACCGCTGGCATGGACCCTACACGTAACTTGCGTATTCGTAAGGACATGCCGCAAATCCTCGAAAGGCTAGGCATTACCCCGGACAAAGAGATCATTACCCACTGCCAGACCCACCACCGATCAGGCTTTACCTATTTGGTGGCCAAGGCGCTGGGCTATCCCCGGGTAAAAGGCTACGCGGGCTCTTGGGGTGAATGGGGCAACCATCCCGATACGCCAATCGAGAAATAAGACACGCTGCAAACCGTAGCTATTTATTAAGAACATGTTAGGAAATGTAATGAAACAGCGTTTGTTTATCTTCAGCCAATACTTTCTTGCGCACCATCTGCTGTCCCGTCTGGCCGGCTGCGTAGCCGAATGCCGGGTCCGGTGGTTCAAAAATGCATTCACTGCCTGGTTTGCTCGGCGCTATCAGGTGGACATGACTCAAGCGCTGGTTGAAGACCTGACTGCTTACGATCACTTCAATGATTTTTTCACCCGTGCATTAAAGCCAGGTGCTCGACCGCTGGATCAAACTCCGGGTGCGATTCTCAGCCCTGCTGACGGAGCAATCAGCCAAATGGGCCCTATTGAGCATGGTCGAATTTTCCAGGCCAAGGGTCACAGTTTCAGCGTGCTTGAACTTCTGGGTGGCGATGCCAATCTTTCTGCGCCATTCATGGGAGGCGAGTTTGCAACGGTCTATCTGTCGCCAAAAGACTACCACCGTGTACACATGCCATTAGCCGGCACCTTGCGTGAAATGGTTTATGTTCCTGGACGCCTCTTCTCGGTTAATCAGACCACAGCCGAAAACGTTCCCGAGCTGTTTGCCCGTAACGAACGGGTCGTCTGCGTGTTCGATACCGAGTGTGGTCCGATGGCCGTCGTTCTGGTGGGTGCAATGATCGTTGCCTCGATCGAGACCGTGTGGGCCGGTCTGGTCACTCCCCCGAAGCGCGAACTGAAAACAGTACGCTACGACGAAACCGCTCGTGCACCGATTCACCTGGAAAAGGGAGCAGAGCTCGGACGCTTCAAACTCGGCTCAACTGCCATTGTGTTGTTTGGACCCAATCAGGTGAATTGGGCGGGACAACTGGGCGCTCTCAGCTCGGTTCAAATGGGTCAAGCGCTCGGCCACGCTAACCAGGCATGACATCAAGTCACGCCGTTAGCAGCATCACACCGATAGGCTGTTAGGAACAATCTGACAGCCATGGCGGATAAAAGACCATAGAAAGCAGCCAGCGCAAGCCGATGCTGCTAGAGTCGGTTGTCGGACTTGGCTTTGTTTAGAATGAGCAACCGCTCTAGCCATTGCGTGATTGGAGTTTCCCGAGCAAATGAGTAATTCAAGTCTTCATCTGTCGTTGCGCGCGCCTATGCCTTCGCCGACGCAGTTGAGTCTGTCGTTTTGCGAGCCTACGCCGCGTGACTTGAAACGCTGGATTGCCGTTCTGCCCAAAGCCAATCTAGGTGAGACCGCTCGCTTGCTTTATCAGGCCTTGGGCGAACTTAACCATCTGTTGACACCCAGCGAAAACCGCCTACAGCTGCTTGAACTACTGCGCCCAGAGGTCTATTACGTCTGCAAGAACCTTGAGCGGCATTTCCTAAGTCAGGCCATCGTGCTCGACGAGCGCCCACGCAAAGTCGCCAACCTGTGCCAAGCACTTCAGAACCAGCTGGCGGCGGGCTACAAACAGATCATTGTCCGTATCTCACCGCGCTTTTCCAAAGACCGCACCACGCTGCTGGCCACGGCAACGCAGCGTGCACTACACAGCCTAAATGGCACGCTCATTCGAGCGAGCCAACTGTACTGTCCCGTGCCGGAAGGCTTATGGCTGGAACTGCATCAGATTTACCTGATTGCTCGCCACCATCAATTGCACAACATTGCGATACCCGACCCTCTCGCCAGCCACACTAAGACGATGAGCGCAGAACAAACCTATGTAGTGGCCGTCTTGCTGGGTTGTTCACGCTGCAATCAAATGCGCCAACTCAACATCGGTCGACTCGCCGAGGTTCTAGAGCCTTGGAGCCGACTGGTAAAGCTGCAATCTCCTGCCGAGCCTTCCAGCCTGTTCGCTGTAGCACAGGATGCTGATGCCCCTCCACGCTATAAGTCGCTCTACCTGGAGGAGCAAATGCCAAGTCTACTGGGTATCAACCCACTGTCTTTGGCGTCAGCAATCAAGGCATATCTCGATTTGCCCGTCGATAAGCGCGCAGGCTCAGAGCTTCTGGTACCCCACGGTTTTTCTCTCGACCTGCTACAACATTTGGCTGCTGCGTGGGGCGACGTCTCGGAAAGAACATTTCAGCGCACTGCGGGGCAAGGCCACCTCACGCTGTGCATCGGCATGAGTGCACTGCACTACTACCTGGGTGGCCAAAAGTCGTTCAGCGAAATGCTTAAAATCCCCGCCATGAACAAAGCCGCGCAATTTCATACCCAACTTTCGATTAATGCGACGATCGATCCCTGGTCAGCCGCCTTCGACGCCGCCCGGGAGTCTTCTGCACAGCCATATGAAGAAATTCGGTACGAGCACGTCGACGTCGACGGTGGTGATTTAGCTTCGAATACTCAGCACACATTCCCTACGTTCGCACTGAATGTCATTAACCACAGCCCCGGCGGTTACTGCTTGGCATGGCCGAAAGACGTTCCCAGCCAATTGCAGGCTGGGGAAATGGTCGGCATTCAGGATGGCAGCGGTCAAGGCTGGAGCATCGCCGTCGTGCGCTGGATTCGTCAGGTACGTAGCGGCGGCACGCAAATGGGTATTGAGCTGGTGGCACCGTTTGCCCAGCCCTGCGGCTTGCAGTTGATGCGTAACACTGACCCCGCCAGCCCCTATCTGCGCGCGTTATTGCTGCCCGAAGTGCGGGCAATCGATCAGCCAGCGACCTTGCTTGCGCCACGATTACCGTTTCAGGAAGGCCTGAGCGTAATGATCAACAACAGCGGCGATGAGCATCGCGCAGCTCTAGGTAAACGCCGCGCAGGCACGGGCAGTTTCAACCAGTTCGAATATAAAACCATCGAAATGCCACGTAAGTCGCCATCGCTCGATACGGTGCCCGAAGAAGAATTTGATTCGTTGTGGACATTATTATGATCGGTCATGCGGCGTGGCCAAAGCACCGCAATATTTTATCAACCTCGCCCGTCGCGATCCCGAAAGCCCAGCAGATAAAGAATTCCGTCCAGGCCCAATGTAGAGATCGCCTGCCTTGCTGATTGTTTCACTAACGGTTTGGCCCTGAATGCTACGCCTAGACCCGCGATCGCCAGCATCGGCAGGTCATTGGCGCCATCTCCAACGGCAATGGTCTGCTCCAGGCTCAAGCCTTCCTTTTGCGCCAATTCACGCAGCAGATCAGCTTTGCGCTGTGCATCGACAATGGGCTCAATGGCCACGCCAGTCACTTTACCGTCGACCACTTCCAGCTCGTTGGCAAACACATAGTCGATGCCGAGCTTCGCTTGCAGCTGTTTTGCGAAGTACGTGAAACCACCCGATAAAATCGCGGTTTTGTAACCCAGTCGCTTGAGCTCCGCGAACAATGTTTCGGCGCCCTCGGTCAAGCGTAACGAGGCGCCGATTTCATCCAGCACGCTGACATCCAGACCTTTGAGCAACGCCAGACGCTCTTTGAAACTGGCGCGAAAGTCCAGCTCGCCGCGCATCGCGCGCTCTGTGATTTCAGACACCAACTCTCCGATGCCGGCGGCCTTGGCCAGCTCGTCGATGACTTCGGCCTCGATTAATGTCGAGTCCATGTCGAACACCGCCAGACGCCGATTACGCCGAAATAAAGAGTCCTGTTGGAAAGCAATATCGACATTCAACTCCTGCGCGACACTCAAAAATTCAGCCTGCATCGCCTTCGGATCTGCAGGCTCGCCCCGCACCGAAAACTCAATACAACCTTTGCCTTTGTCGGCGGGCGTGTTTAAAGGCATCCGCCCGGACAGTCGATCTATCTGGTCAATATTCAAACCGTATTTAGCCGTGATCGAACTGACACGCTGCAACTGCTCCGCCGTCACCTTGCGTGTCAGCAACGTCACGATATGCCGCGCCTTGCCTTGGCCGTCAACCCACTGCTCATAGTCTTCTTCGGAGACAGCCGTGAAGCGCACTTGCTGATCGAGTTTGTAGGCCGTGAATAAAATATCTTTAAGCACTGAAGAACCTTGCTCAGTTCTCGGAATCTCAACCAGAATGCCAAACGACAACGTGTCGTGGATCACCGCCTGACCAATATCAAGAATGTTGACTCCACCCTGGGCAAGTACCCCAGTGATGGCCGCAGTGAGACCGGGACGGTCTTCACCCGTGATGTTTATCAGGACGATTTCGCGCAAGGCGCACCCCCGCAGTGGAAAAAAACCGCATTCTAACCACTTTCAGTGACCATCGGGCACAGCAAGCGCTTTGCCGCTCAAGGGTCGATCGTTATACTGCCCGGCAACTTCACCAAAAGAGCCGTGCTCAGTGAACCGGCCCACGCCAGTTAAAACCGATAACTTCTTCCTGCTGATCTTTCGGGCATTGCGCCATCGCCGTGTACCGCTTGCCTTGCGTATCGCTAGCCATAACGTGATCCTTGTCGCTTTGGCGCTGCTGATCTACGCCTGTGTCATGGGCCTGCAATTCAAGCAGGCCATGCACGAACAGGCCGACGCACTTGGCCAAGCGCTGACAACGCAGACAGCCACCTCCGCCACTGAACTGCTGGTGTCCAACGATATCCTCAGCCTAAACGTGCTGTTGGGCAACCTGGTGAAGAACCCGTTGGTAGCCCATGCCGCTATTTACAGTGTGGACAATCGCATTCTCGCCGAAGCCGGAAATCGTCCGAAAAATGGCCTACTGGGTGAAGCGGGCGGGTTGTACGAGATAAAAATCACCTTCCAGGATGTAACGGCCGGGCACTTGCGTATCAGTCTGGACATGACTCAATTCCAGCAGCCGATGACCATCAGCTTGCAGAGCATGGCGATTCTCAGCGGAATTTTGCTGGCGCTGGCGCTGGCGCTGAGTTTGCGTCTTGGCCGAAATATTTCTACGCCGCTGCTGCAATTGCGCGTGTGGCTTCGCGATATTGACGAACACACGCCAGCC
Source organism: Pseudomonas sp. AB6 (assembly GCF_034314105.1). NCBI lineage: Bacteria > Pseudomonadati > Pseudomonadota > Gammaproteobacteria > Pseudomonadales > Pseudomonadaceae > Pseudomonas > Pseudomonas sp. AB6. Next base: position 4,641,102 of record NZ_JAVIWJ010000001.1, on the reverse strand, counting down.
ACTGACCGTCAGGATGAAATCGGTGATCTGGCTCGGCAGCTGCACGCGTCATTCGCGCCCGAACCACCTGAGCCTCCGCCAATACGCGAACCTGAGCATAACGAAAGTGAAGGCCACGATCCGTACCTAGAAACGCAAGACGACGTTGAACCAATGTTCGCCAGCAACGAACTACACGACCGAGGCTTTGACAAAGCACCCAAAACTCGGGTGACAGGCACAGTGCCGCGGCGCATCCTCGCAGACGAAGATGAAGAGGACGAAGAAGATCCTTTTGCTGATCTGCGTGATCACTCCGTGTCAGCCCCAATGATCAGACCTATCGTGATAGCGCCCGCTGTACCGGTTCAACCACTGCACAGCGCGGTCCTGGCAGTGCAACTCGGGGCGCAAGATCAGCTACGTCGCCTACCCCGTGCACGATTGACAGACCTGCTGCAACGCTACCGCGACTGTATCGATCAGGCCGCCTCGCTCTATGAGAGCGAAGTGCACACGCTGAATGACGGCAGCACGCTGATGCTGTTTCACAGCCAACAAAGCGGTGATGACTACCTGACTAATGCGATTTGCTGCGGCGAACTGCTCAGGGCGCTTAGTCATGCCTTGCAAATAGAAGTCGCTGATAGCGGTATTACGCTGCAACTGCAATTAGGCCTGACCCAAGGTGATGACTTGTCAGACCTCAGCCAAATCGACCTGCTGCTCACCGACACGGCGCAAAGCGCATTGGCCCTTTCGCAACACAGCCGTAACTTATTGTTGGTAGAACGCAGGATCATTGATGACCCGCTGGTACATCAACGCGCCCGAATACGCCCTATCGCCAATCCGGAAGGCGCCTGCTGTGTCGAACGCCTGATGGAGCCGTACCCCTCGATGCTTGAACGCCAGCTGTCACGGATGCACGAGAGTCGCGGCAAGGTCTAACCGCAACGCCGCTATGCCTTAAAGAGTTACCCCCGTCGCGCAGCCTTAAGGCTATGGGGTGTCTAGACTTGACATGCTGTCATAGCATCTGTCATCGAACAGGTGATCCCGTGGTCGCAGGGCATTCGCTGATATCGATCAGAGCAGGCATGATGAACCCGAGGCGTCGGGGTTTTTCGTCCCGTAATTGCGCTTTTGAACGCTTTGATCAACCCACTGCGTATGCAGACTTTCCGTCCGTTCGACTAAAAGCGGAATATTTCCATATCTGTGCGAATCGGCGAGGCCATGGGCATCTTTGGCTTGTCGTGGTCTTTAATATTTCGGACCTGAGCGGGAGCTGCTTTTTTAGGTTCGTCTAACGGCTGGCTTGCCAAGGGTTTAACTGCAACAGCCAACTGATCGGCCAATCGCTGTAACAATACGCCTTGGGCTTTCACCTGAGCGGCTGAGCTGCCCAAGTGCGGCTCTTCCATGTGCACCAATTTGCTGTCACGAACTTGACCCCTGCGATCCAGCAAACGCCATTGAGCGTCCAGAATTGCAGGTTGGTTCACGCCTGAGTCAAGCCGGGTGATGGAGAGCACCACTTGCACATCAGGAGTGAAACTGGTGGTAGCCGGGGCCAGTACCACGCGCTGACTGTCAAGTTTCCAAGCCAGTTGGCGCAAAAGCAATTGATCGATATCTGAAGACAGACTGCCCGCCCAACGACCGTCAGTCGATGCAGTCAGGCTGCCATCTGGTTGACGCTGCAACAAAGTTTCCCGTTGCAGGTAATCGGCCACTGAAACTGGACCCAATAAAACGGCCACTCCAGCGCTTTGTTTAGGCTGACCCGGTTGCCCGGCATCGAGTTGATAAAGAGAAGTAGGCTGCTGAACGCTGCAACCGACCAGGCCCAGTACGCTGGTCATTAACACTACAAAAGATAGGCGCGCAAAATTCATCATCACATCCACATAGCCGCCACAACGCGGGCCACAGTCTAAAAATATTCACAATAAATATGAAGGCACTCAGCCATGCTGACGAGGCGAGACGCCATATCATCCGTGAATATTGATCATGACTCCAGCGATTATGCGTCGATCTTCCAGTCAAAACGAAGATCAGACGCCCAATATCGCCTTTATGATGCGCTTTCAACCAGCAACGCATCTACGCGCTGGAAACCACGTGGAAGCTTGTTACCGCGACGACCGCGCTCACCTTTGTAGTGTTCCAAATCATCAGCCTTGAGCGACAGCGTGCGTTTACCCGCTTGCAGAATCAACGTTGCGCCTTCTGGTACGACAGCCAGATCAGTAACGTACTCTTCGCGGCTAGCCACACGCTCACCGAGGATGCCAATGATCTTATTGCCCTTGCCTTTGCCCAACTGCGGCAAATCGCTGACTTTGAAGACCAGCAAACGACCCTCGGTTGTTACCGCTGCGAGCCAATTCCGTTCACGATCGGAAACCGGACGGGGGAGGATGACTTTTGCGCCCTTAGGCAAGGTGAGCAAGGCTTTACCTGCTTTGTTTTTGGCCTGCAAGTCTTCGCCTCTGACCACGAAGCCATAACCGGCATCAGAAGCAATGACGTACAACGCATCGTCATCAGGCAGCAGCACACACTCAAAGGTCGCGCCCGGCGGTGGCTGCAACTTGCCGGTCAGCGGTTCACCTTGGCCGCGGGCCGAAGGCAATGTGTGGGCCGCCAAGGAATAGCTGCGCCCGGTAGAATCGATAAACACTGCAAATTGGTTAGAACGCCCCGCTGCCGAGGTTTTGAAACCATCGCCAGCTTTATAGGACAACCCTGTGGCGTCGATATCGTGGCCTTTAGCGCAACGCACCCAGCCTTTTTCCGACAACACAACGGTCACTGGCTCGGTCGGCATTAGCTCGTTTTCAGACAACGCCTTGGCTTCGGTACGGGAAACGATGGGCGAGCGACGGTTATCGCCGTAAGTTTCAGCATCGGCGATCAGTTCAGTGCGGACCAGCTTGCGCAACTTGGTTTCGCTGCCCAACAACGACTGCAGACGCGTTTGCTCTTTGCGCAATTCGTCTTGCTCAGCCCGCAGCTTCATCTCTTCCAGACGAGCCAACTGCCGCAAGCGCGTATCGAGAATGTAATCAGCCTGAATTTCGGTCAGCCCAAACCGTGCGATCAGCTCGGGTTTAGGATGTTCGGCAGTCCGAATGATGTGAATCACTTCATCCAGGTTCAGATAAGCCGTCAGCAAGCCGTCCAACAGATGCAAGCGGCGTTCGACTTTGTCCAAGCGAAACTGCAAGCGTCGACGAACCGTGCCGATGCGAAACACCAGCCACTCACTGAGCAGCGCTTTCAGGTTCTTGAGTTGGGGTTTACCGTCCAGGCCGATGATGTTGATGTTCACCCGGTAGCTGGACTCCAGCTCGGTAGTGGCAAACAAATGCTGCATCAGCTCATCGAGTTCGACACGGTTGGAACGTGGAATGATCACGATCCGGCACGGGTGCTCGTGGTCTGACTCGTCGCGCAAGTCGGCAACCATCGGCAGTTTTTTGGCCTGCATCTGCGCGGCGATCTGTTCCAGCACCTTGGCGCCGGACACTTGATGCGGCAACGCAGTCACGACGATATCGCCATCTTCTATACGGTATACCGCCCGCATGCGGACCGACCCCTTGCCGGTTTCATACATTTTCAGCAGGTCGGTACGCGGAGTAATGATCTCTGCTTCGGTGGGATAATCCGGACCCTTGATGTGCTCGCAAAGCTCTTCAATGGTGGCTTTAGGTTCGTCGAGCAAATGGATACACGCCGACGCGACCTCCCGCAGGTTATGCGGCGGTACATCGGTGGCCATGCCTACCGCAATACCCGTAGTGCCATTGAGCAAAATATTCGGCAAACGTGCCGGCAAAACGGCGGGTTCATCCAGGGTGCCGTCGAAGTTGGGCACCCAATCCGCTGTGCCTTGGCCCAACTCGCTGAGCAGCACTTCGGAATAGCGAGACAACCGGGCTTCGGTGTAACGCATGGCGGCGAATGATTTGGGATCATCCGGCGCACCCCAGTTTCCTTGGCCGTCTACCAGGGTATAGCGATAACTGAACGGCTGGGCCATCAGCACCATGGCTTCATAGCAGGCCGAGTCACCGTGGGGGTGAAACTTACCAAGGACGTCGCCGACAGTACGCGCTGACTTTTTGTGCTTGGAGTCGGCATCAAGGCCCAACTCACTCATGGCGTAAATAATGCGCCGCTGAACGGGCTTCAGACCGTCGCCAATATGTGGCAAGGCACGGTCCATGATTACGTACATGGAGTAGTTGAGGTAGGCCTGTTCGGTGAAGTCAGCCAGTGATCGACGTTCTACGCCATCCAGGCTGAGGTCAAGGGAATCGCTCATGCAAGCCTCATCGTTGTGTGGTCTGGCGCAGCAGCATGGTGCCGCCGCGCTGGGTAAATTCGAGTTGTTTCATTGCACTCATACCGAGCAGTATCTGTTCGCCGTCAAGGCCGGGCAACACCATGGCACGCACGTCATGCAGGACGATGTCGCCAATCTGCAAACGTTCCAGCGAAGTCCGAAAGCCCTGAGCCATGCCGTTGGCGGTGCTGGTGGTCACGGGCATGCCGCGTTTCAACTGCAAGGTGTCAGCCACCTCCGCAGGGATCGCAACATCTGTGGCGCCGGTATCGAGCAAGAATTCCACGGTCTTGCCATTAATCTGGGCGTTGCCGACAAAATGGCCCTGGGCATTGCCCTGCAATAAAACCTGGATATAGCCATCACCGTGCTGCGACGTCACGACCGGATTCGGATTTTCCTGACGCTGTTCCCACAACCCAAAATAGCGGGTCGCCAAAAACAAACCGGCACACCACGCAAGAATCAGAAGCACACGCCCGGCGCGCTTGCCCGGAGGCGACTGGTTCAAGGCTTGGCGCTCCAACCTTCCTTGGGTGCCGCGAACCGCCAGACAATCGGCCGGGTCTCACCATCTGCCCGCGCACCAAAGTTGTTATCGACGCCGATCCAGGCGCCCTCGGCATCTATGACCAACGCTTCAGCCAAGCCGAATTTCTGCGCGTAACGTTTTTCCGGCACCAGCGCGTCGTCAGCGAACGACCAGCAGCGCTCGACTGCCCCGGTGTCGAGATCACGGCGGCACACTTGGTAAGCCGCACGTTCCAAGGTAAATAGCTTCCCTTCATACAGCGAGATATCGGAGAAATCTTTCGAAGCGCTACGACTGCCCATTTGTGCAGGCATGGTCTGTTTACCGCCCTCGCTGAGCACCACGCAACTGCCTTTGCAGTCCCAGGCACCTTGCTCGCGGCGCACCAACAGCAAGCCGCGCTTTTCACGCTCTGCTGCAAGCCAAAGTTGATCACCACCCGGACTGATCGCAATGCCCTCGAAGATCGCATTGAAATTCTGCAACAGGCCGCTGTCCCGTGCCTGTTGAACCACGCTCTTGGGAAGGGGCAACCAGTTCGGCGCCCCTGTCACCGGCACTTGCAATACAGAGGCATAGCCTTCGCTAACCAGGTATCGATTGCCTGCGGCATCACACGTCACGCCTTCAAAATCCAGGCTACCGCCTCGAACCAGCGAGGAGGCTTTGGCCATCGAAACCAAGGTAAATGGCAGACCGCTGTCTGGTACTGGGGGCACCTGAATCGCCTGACCTTCTGCCTTCCATACGGTAGCCGACGTGTCGAGGCGATAGAGCAACGCATCGTCGCGGTCCGAGACGGTCCACAGCACGCCATTACAAGACGCCAACCCTGATAAGTTACCGCCCACCATGCCGTCAACCGCATGCTCGGCAAGCATTTTCAGCTGTGGCACAGGGGCAGCGAACACAGACGGCGCGATCAACAATAATCCGGTTAACCAACGTCGCATCAAGTCAAAACCTCAGCCAGGTTGCCTTTGGATTCGAGCCATGTCTTGCGATCACCCGCGCGTTTTTTCGCCAGCAGCATGTCCATCATTTCAGATGTGGCCGCGTAATCATCCAGCGTAAGCTGGACCAGACGACGAGTGTTCGGGTCCATGGTGGTTTCCCGCAGCTGCGGTGGGTTCATTTCGCCCAGACCTTTAAAGCGTGTGACTTGGGGCTTGCCGCGCTTTTTCTCAGCCACCAGACGGTCAAGAATCCCGTCGCGCTCGGCTTCGTCCAGTGCGTAATAAATTTCTTTGCCAAGGTCGATCCGGTACAGCGGTGGCATTGCAACGTAAACATGACCCGCATCAACCAGCGGACGGAAATGCTGAACGAACAACGCACAGAGCAAAGTTGCGATGTGCAGGCCGTCTGAGTCGGCGTCGGCGAGGATGCAAATTTTGCCGTAACGCAATTGGCTGATGTCGGCGACACCCGGATCCACGCCAATAGCGACGGCAATGTTGTGCACTTCCTGACTGGCCAGCACCTCACCACCATCGACTTCCCAGGTGTTCAGGATTTTCCCGCGTAACGGCAGAATCGCTTGAAACTCTTTGTCCCGCGCCTGCTTGGCCGACCCGCCAGCGGAATCGCCTTCCACCAGAAACAGTTCAGAGCGCATAGGGTCCTGACCAGCGCAATCAGCCAGTTTGCCCGGTAACGCAGGCCCTTGGGTGACGCGCTTACGCTCGACCTTCTTGCTGGCCTTCAGGCGGCGACCAGCGTTGTTGATCGCCAGTTCGGCCAGTTGCATGCCCAGCTCGGAGTTGGCGTTGAGCCACAGGCTGAATGCATCTTTGACGACACCGGAAACAAACGCCGCAGCCTCACGGGAGGACAACCGCTCTTTGGTCTGGCCAGAAAATTGCGGCTCCTGCATTTTCATCGACAAGACGAACGCAATCCGCTCCCACACATCTTCCGGCGCAAGCTTGACGCCACGCGGCAGCAGGCTACGAAACTCGCAAAATTCGCGCATCGCATCCAGCAGCCCCTGGCGTAAGCCGTTGACGTGAGTACCGCCCTGCTGAGTCGGGATCAGGTTGACGTAGCTTTCCTGAACGCTGTCGCCACCCTCGGGCAACCACAGCAGCGCCCAATCGATGGCTTCTTTATTGCCGGCAAAACTGCCGCAAAACGGCACGTCGGGTAGGCGCAGAAAACCACTGACCGCGTCCTCCAGATAGGAGCGCAAGCCATCTTCGTAATGCCATTCGATTTTTTCGCCGGTGGCTTTGTCTTCGAAGCTGACTAACAGTCCCGGACACAGCACCGCTTTCGCTTTGAGCACATGCTTGAGGCGGCTGACCGAAAATTTCGGCGTATCAAAATATTTAGGGTCCGGCGCGAAATACACGCTGGTCCCGGTATTGCGTTTACCGACGGCACCAATGACCGCGAGCTCACTGGCCTTATAGCCATCGGCAAAGGTCATTTCGTATTCGTTGCCGTCGCGCTTTACCCGCACCCGAACGTGATTTGACAGCGCGTTCACCACGGAAATACCTACGCCGTGCAAACCGCCGGAAAATTGGTAGTTCTTGTTTGAGAACTTGCCGCCAGCGTGGAGCTTGGTGAGAATCAGCTCGACGCCCGAAACACCCTCTTCCGGGTGAATATCTACCGGCATGCCGCGACCATCATCGGACACTTCCAACGAATTGTCGGCGTGGAGGATGACCTGAACTGACTTCGCGTGCCCGGCGAGGGCTTCATCGACGCTGTTATCGATGACTTCCTGGGCGAGGTGGTTTGGCCGCGTGGTGTCGGTATACATGCCCGGACGCTTGCGAACCGGGTCGAGGCCCGAGAGGACTTCGATGGCGTCTGCGTTATAAGAGCTAGCGCTGGGATTGGCCATGGGGTCTCGTCGTCAGTTATTCATTAAAATTCGGGATCTTACCTGTTTACATTTACAAGCTCTGGCGCGAAACCGGCCAGTATCAGTAACACCGGCAAGCACTCGGCGAAGCCCTGAAAACTGTGGTCGCCGCCCGCCTGAATGCGCAAAGCACAGGCTCGGTAAAACGTCTGAGCGCGGCGGTAGTCAAGGGTTTCATCCCCGGTTTGCAGCCATACCTGAAAACGCTGCGGGTCTTGCGGAGGCAGTACTTCCAGCTCGGCCAAGGCCGTCACATGATCGTGGGTCAGTTCCCAGCTTTCGCCGCTGTACAGGTTCTGCTGGGTGCCGAGTAAACCGTCGAACAATCGATGCGGGTTGACCGCTGGATTGATCAGTACGGCCTTGAGGCCATGGCGCTCAGCCAAGTGAGTCGCATAGTAGCCGCCGAGGGAGCTGCCGACCAGCAGTGGCCGACCCAGTTCGGCAATTGCAGCGTCAAGCTGGGCGATGGCCTCACGCGGATGATGATGAAGTGCAGGCACGCGCAGCTGTGCGGCAAGTCCCAGCTTGTGCATCAACGCTGATAACTGACTGGCTTTTTTCGACAGCGGCGAGCTGTTCAAACCGTGGATATACAACAGTGTGGAGGGTTCGCCGGTCATAATCGCTCCTGTAAACAATTGATCACACGTAAAGACGCGGAGTTTACAGGGACAATCGCCCGATGACTCACTCTCAGACATTTCCCGCTAAATTAAGGAGAAGTCGCTCAATAACCTTCGCCGCTGTAGTCCACCTCGAAATCCAGCCCCTCCACCCGGGAAACCCCTGTATCGAGTCGGCCATCGGCATACAAGCGCAACCAGCGATAACCCGGCGCTGTCGTGTCGACCTTAAATTCGACACTGCCCGGCGCGAACTGTATGCAGGTCGAGGGCGATGCCAGCAAGCGCGCGCCGTTACGCAATTGATCGTATTCCTGATGAACGTGCCCCCACAGCACCGCACGCACGTGGGGGAATCGATCAAGCACCGCAAACAGCTTCTCAGGATTACGCAGGCCAATGGGGTCCATCCACTGACAGCCAATGGGAACCGGATTGTGGTGCAGGCACACCAGATGATGGCGTTCCGGCGCTTCGCTCAATGAGCGGGCCAGCAATTGCAGTTGCGCGTCCTGCAAAAAACCGGGTACTGAGCCGGGGACGGCGGAATCCAGCAAGGTAATGCGCCAATGGCCGAGATCGATGATCGGCTCCAGATACTCACTGTGACGGGCGGCCTCAGCCATCTCCGGTAGCTCGTCGTGATTACCGGGAATCCAGCGAGTGGGTGCCGAAATTTGCGCACTGACCTGACGAAACGCCTCGTAAGACTCAACGCTCCCGTCTTGGGACAAATCACCCGTGGCTATTAGCAAATCAACAGCCGGTTGTTCGGCCAAGACACGCTCGATCACGGCATTCAGGCTGTCGCGGGTCTTCATGCCCAGCAGCTTGTCGTCCGCGTCGGCAAATAGGTGGCTGTCGGACAGTTGGACTACTAGCACCGACGATGCTGGATGGGATGCGCTCGGCAAAGGCCGTCTCCTTAAAGCGAAGTCAGGCGATTATGGTCGTAAGCGCACGGGTCGGCAAACCTTGGGGTGGCGAATGGGTCACATCATGGGTAAGCCGATGGCTCGTATCGGTCATAGATCATTGTGCGTGCGCTCCGGCAGTTATCAAAACTAGTCACGACCAAACTTGGCATACGCTGCAAGTCCACACATAACCAATAGCAGCCCCCAACCAGCCCACTGCATAACAATCAGTTGGCGCTTCAGACTGGCGGGGAAATTCTTAAGATCCTCGGCGCTAACCGCCCCCCTCCGAAGAGCCATACCAGGCGTGACCATCATCCCCATTATTAACCCAAAGACATGCATCCGCCCCCAAGGACCCGCGTGTATCAAAAACCTGCGAATCATAACTATCGGACTATTCTTCATGTGGCCCAACATCAGGTCCATTTTGGTGTAGGCGAGATACATCGCTATGGCGATCCAAATGAAAATACCTCCAAAATCAATCAGGCCAACACAGAGGAAGATTTTGTCAGCGGTACTCACGCTCATTTACTGACCTCGTAAATCACTTCGCTTATCGCTTCAATGCGGTTGATGAGGGCGAGTAAGTAACCGCAAAAGCTAGCCACGGCCGAACTTAGCATACGCTGCAAGTCCACACATAATCAATATCAGTCCCCAATTAACCCACTGCATAACAATTAGTTTACGTTTCAGATCGGCGGGAAAATTCTTCAGATCCTCGGCACTAACGACTCCCTTCCGGAGCGCTATACCATGAATGACCATCAGCCCCATTATTAACCCAAAGACATGAAGCCGCCCCCATAAACCCGCACGTATCAAAAACACGCGAATCATAACTATTGAACTATTCCTCATATGACCCAGCATCAGATCCATTTTGGTGTAAGCGAGATGCGACGCTATTCCAAGCCAAACGAAAATACCTCCAAAATTTACTAGGCCCACACAAAGAAAAATTTTGTCAGCGGTACTCACATTCATTTATTGACCTCGTAAATCACTTCGCCTAGCGCTTCACCAGTCATTCCACCAAAATACCCTCCGGCGAAAGACCCTCCCCCCACTACCACAAGACCACATACAAGTGTTCCCACCCCAGCAGTCGGAACCCCGATAGCAAAGCAGATCGCTCCAGTTCCGACGGCGCTTAAAACTCCGCCTGCGACAAAACCGCCCGCAGCCCCGCCGATAAAACCCCCTGCCTCCGTAAACTTCACCTTCTCACACGCCTCAGCATCCCCCGCACGGCATACATCCTGCACTTTCATATAAGAAGCCCCGCCGCCAATAGCGGTGCCCACCCAACCACCGTAATTTATGTACTTGGAGGCCTTGGCCACTTTGGCCAGATGAGTGGCATATCCAGGGTTCATGTCATGGGCACCGGCCCGGCCCCAGCGATGCACCAAACTACGGCTGGAAATACCCAGGGCGGTTTTCAGTTTCGGGTGGTCAGGGTAGTCGATGGTATGTTTGGTCAGTTTGGTGAGATGGGTGTCGAGTTGAGCAAACAGTTCTTTGCGTTCAGCAAAGAACTCGGGGGATCGCAGGTGCCCGTGTTGGTTGAAGGTGCGCTTGTGCAGGTCTTCTATGGCTTCCAGGATTTCTCCTACCGCGTCTATGTTGTCCTTGTAAACCGCCGCGGCCATGCTGGTCCCAATAGAGCCGTACTTGATTAAAGACTCGATTTCGTCGCGGTGGCGAACCATGAAGTCGGCTTCTTCAGGACTAAGATCCTCCAACGCCATATTCACCACTTTTGCCGCGTCCATCAGGCGCGCTTCTTCCTCAGTGCATTGTCCATTATTGGGATCACTGAGCACGATCATTTGCCCGGCTTTTATCTGATCCAACCCAGGGTTTAGGATCCTGAATTTAGCAATGACCGCAGAACTGGCTGAGGTGAACAACTGCGCTTCCAGTCGTTCAACCGTGGTGCTTCTGGGGACAATATAGAACCCGGGGTCGTGCAGTTCGATGGGTTCTGATTGCAGCTCTGGAGGAAAAAGCCTGTAACGTTTATAAATGGACGTCGGGACGGGCAGGTGCAGGGTTGCCAGGGTCTTTTCATTGCTTACCTTGAGATGTTGAGCAAAGACATATCGCAGTAAGCGTTCAGGATCAGGTCGCATAACCGGTTGGATGAGCCGTGGCACTGGAATGCGTTTGACGCTGTTGCTTATGGCACGCTGGCGATCACGCGCCAACGCCTGCGATTGACTCGCGAGACTGCGGTGCTCTTTCAATAGGGCGTCTATGCCCTGGGTGGGGGTTTTACGACCGAGTTCAACGTCATCAATAATACGCTTGGCGTAATAGGACACTTCCCGAATAAACCACACGCGCCCATTACCTTGATCAAGGTGTCGGGCGCTAACACTAATGGCTTGTCCTTGCAGTTGTCCTGCTGCTTGGTGGACATCCCAGATATCATCACGGCTGGCGCTCATCGTTATTCACCCCAAAAGCTATAGCCGCTGGTAGCCGCTTTGAGGTTCGTGTAATTAATCTCACGGTAACGAAAAGCGACTTGTTCTCGCATTTCACCGTCAGATTGAAAAATCACATCGGGCATATCCTGCGTCAGGTCGACAATGAGTCCGCCCTTGATCGATATCGAATAAAATTTCTCCTGCGTGCCCGAGGCAGCTGTTTGATAAAAATCAAACGTGCAGTCTAGCTCCTCTCTTCGGGTCAGGGCTTGTTCCAATAAAGGCGAAGATTTATCAACATATTTGGAGATAATGATAGGGCCATGAGTTGACTGGTTGTTATTTTCAAAATTGGCCAGGTTACGAGTATAAGAAAGCACCATTATTTCGTCGGTATGCGCTAACTGGTGTTTGTTGCCGATCGACTCTTTACTGGAGCAGCCTGCCGAAATCAATCCTTGAGCCTTGCCGGTAATCGTCATGTATGCAGGGTTAGCCATAATTACCTCTCCTTTTGATTGGAGGGTAGTTTATTGGAAAGTGAACCCGGCAGGCTGTAGGACGCGTCTGAAAATCAAGCGATAACAAATAGACTCAGATTTATATCACATCGACTTTCAGCACTATGTTGGGCAATTCTTCGTACGGTGTTGCGCAACTTATTGCGCAACTCAAGAACCCACTTATAAAAATGGAAACTCTCAACGCACCACTTCAAACTCATGCCCACACGCCAAACAATGACTCAGCCACTCACCCAAAAACAAGTTGAGTTGAGCCTTTTCATCCGGCTGGTGCATCGCTTCATTGGGATACGGGTAGATGCCACGAAAACGGCGGGCATGTTCGGCGCCGATGACTTCGGCCATGCGCGCGTCGTGATACACCTGAACTTCCAGCTTGGGCACCGGCAGCCATGGCAGGCTGTGCTCCTGGCGGACCTGTAAGGTGGTGGTGTAAGGACAATCCAGCAGGACTTCCACCGCCAACACGCCGAGCATTTGATCGCCCTGGGTAACCGCGACCCGGCGCGAACGTTGTTGATTGCGCATGTCCGGGAGCAACCGCATCAAGCGCGCATAGTTGGCCTCGCAGGCGGCTTGCAGCCCGACGAGGTCAACCCGGTAGCGCTCGCGCACAAGTCTCACGACCATAGCCCCCTGATTTCAGTTCGGTTCAATGCCAGCCATTGCAAAGCAATAAGCGTAGCGGCATTAAAAATTCGTCCATCGTTTATGGCTTTTAGGGCATCGTCAAATGCCCACACCGATACGCGAATATCTTCACCTTCCGCTTCCAGACCGTGCAAGCCACCCGCCCCTTCACTGTCACAATGCCCCAAGTACAAGTGAACGTATTCACTGCTGCCACCCGGGGAAGGAAAGTACTTGGTAATCGGCACCATTTCGCTGAAGACCAGACCAGCTTCCTCTTCTGCCTCGCGGTGGGCAACCTCTTCCGGCTGCTCATCCTTGTCGATCAGCCCGGCGACCAATTCAATCAGCCAGGGATTGTCGATTTTGCCCAGAACACCCACGCGAAACTGCTCGATCAACACCACTTTGTCGCGCTTGGCGTCGTAGGGCAGCACGCACACCGCATCATGGCGAACGAACAATTCACGACTGATTTCCTTGCTCATGCCCCCGTTGAACAGCTCGTGGCGCAGGTGTACGCGGTCCAGGCGGTAAAACCCCTGATAGCAATTTTCGCGTCGAGTAATCTCTACCGCCGAAGGGACGGAGTTGTTCGTGTCAGTCATAAGTTTCTCGCTACAGAGCCTGAACCGGCTTCGCAACATCCTAACGCGCCCTACCGCCAGATGCAGCCCCCCAACACTGCCATTGAAGCAACCAAGGTAGACTGCTTGCCCGCAGACGACTTCAGGTTAGCGTAGTGGCGAACTGATCGAGCCGCTTGCAGTCCAAGCACGTCGACCCGTCTTTTTTGTTTTTGCCAAGGATCACCATGTCATTGTTGAGGATCACTACACTGGCTTGCTTCGCACTGGCGCTGGGCGCCTGCCAAAGCTTGTTTCAACCCAACTACAACTCACCGCTGGAAGCACAGCGTGACGCCTCGGAACAGATCAAACCGGGCTGCGCAACGCCAGACTGCCCGTTGGTGAATGTCGACACCGTGCATTTTCCTGACGAACCGAACCTGGACAGCCTGATCCAGAACACCTTGCTGCAGATGGCCCGCAATACACCGGGGGCTACGCCATTACCGGCATCGCTCAAAGCCTATGAACAGCAATTCCTGCAGCAAGCACCGAACAGTACCAACAGCTATTTGCAGGCCAAAGTACGTGAGCAGCATGACGGTCTGGTGATCATCGAACTGTCCAGCTATTTGGAAAACGGCAATGAACATGGCACGCCGGGGCGCGCGTTCATCAACTATTCCCGCCCGCTGCACAAAGCCCTGACGCTACAAGACATGTTGTTGCCCGGTCAGGAAGAGGCGTTCTGGTTAACGGCGCAGCAAGCGCATAAAGAATGGATGATCAACAACAAAGTCGCTCAAGATCCCGCGTTCGTGCACGCTTGGACGTTTCAGAAAACGCCAAACGTCGCACTGACGTATGGCGGGGTCATCCTCAAATATGGCGTAACTACGATAGCGCCGTACGACATGGGCCACATTGAGCTGAAGATGTCTTACCTCCAGCTCAATGGCATCCTCAAGCCGGAGCTGTTCCCGCGCCGCGGTTAAATACGCGACCCAGCAGCAATTGCAGCACGCCAGACACCACCAGCGCTGGCAGTGTTGCACCCACATTTGGGTAGAGATTCGCCAACAGGTGATAAGTGCTGACGCCGCCCAACCACGCCAACAGGCTCATTCCACGCAAACCAAGGGTGGCGGTCGGTAGGTTGCGACGGCGCAGAATGAAGTGATCAACCAATACCACGCCGAACAACGGCGCGAATACCGAGCCAATCAGCAGCAAGAAATTCTGATACTGCGCCAACGGCGCCAAACAGGCGATCAATGTGCAAATCACACCAATGCCCAACGCCAGGTGTTCGACCTTGATCCGCAACAGAATTCCGCTGGAGACCGCCGCCGAGTGAATATCGGCGAAAGCGTTTTCCGATTCGTCGATCAGAATCAGCAGCAGCGGAATGCCCATCCCGGCGCCAGCCAAGGCAAGCAACAGCGGACTCATTTCACCACTTGGCGCGAAGGCCAAGGTGTAGGCGACGCCCAAGCTCATCAGCCAGAAATTACCGATGAAGAAACCCAACGCAGTACCACCGAACACGCCTCTGGCGCGCTTGCCGAAACGTGAGTAGTCGGCAATCAACGGCAGCCAAGACAGTGGCATGGCGATTGCGATGTCGAAACCGACGGCAAACGGCATCGTCCCGTCACCGGCATGCGCCCACAGCGCGGTCAGATCGGTCTTGGTCAACAGGTTCCAGGTAAGCCACACACACGACGCCAGCAAAAGCCAAATGCCCCACTTACGCAGCACCTTGCGGACGAAGGTCAATGGTCCGCTGACGGCCAGAAAGGTCGCCAGCGCACCGAAAATTACGGTCCAGACCAGTGGATTCGCCCACAAGCTGCCTTCGGCAGATGCCCGCGCACCCAACAAACTAGCGGCGTCGCGCATCACAATGATCTCGAAAGCGCCCCAGCCAATCAGTTGCGCCAGGTTCAATATCGCCGGCAGCGATGCGCCGTGAGTGCCCAGGCTGAGCTTAAGCGCCGCCATGGCTGAAAGTCCGGTGTCGCTGCCAATCACGCCAACGGCCGCCAGCAGCAATACGCCAACCAGCGTACCGAGAAAAATAGCCAGCATCGAACCCGACATGCCCAGCCCCGGCGCCAACAACGCACCGGTTTGGAGGACCATCAGGCCGATGCCGAGGGAAAACCACAGGGAAAACAGATCTCGGCCGCCGAACACACGCTTGCCCAGAGGCACAGGAATGTCGGGAGAGTAGGTGTTGGATGCAATAGTCACGGGTGTGATCTCGGAGGAGCGGTTTATCCAAAACCTGTAGGAGCCAACACGCTGGCTCATACAGGGGATTTTTCATCGGTTCAAATCAAACCTTCTTATACAACTGACTACCTTCCTGCTTGAAGCGCTCGGCCTGCTCGCGCAAACCTTCCTGCACGGCAGCATCCACGGTGTCGATCTTTTGGTTAGCCGCATAGATGCGGACTTCCTGAGTGATCTTCATCGAGCAGAACTTCGGCCCGCACATGGAGCAGAAGTGCGCGACTTTAGCCGAGTCCTTCGGTAGGGTTTCGTCGTGATACGAGCGTGCGGTGTCGGGGTCGAGACCCAGGTTGAACTGGTCTTCCCAACGGAATTCAAACCGTGCCTTGCTTAAGGCGTTGTCGCGAATTTGGGCACCGGGGTGTCCTTTGGCCAAGTCCGCCGCATGGGCCGCGATTTTGTAGGTGATGATCCCGGTTTTGACGTCATCCTTGTTTGGCAGGCCCAAGTGTTCCTTCGGCGTGACGTAGCAGAGCATCGCGCAACCGAACCAGCCAATCATGGCCGCGCCGATACCCGACGTGATGTGGTCGTAGCCAGGCGCGATATCTGTGGTCAGCGGCCCGAGGGTGTAGAACGGCGCCTCGTCACAGCACTCCAACTGCTTGTCCATGTTCTCTTTGATCAACTGCATCGGCACGTGGCCTGGGCCTTCGATCATGGTTTGTACGTCATGCTTCCAGGCGATTTTGGTCAGCTCGCCAAGGGTTTCCAGCTCGCCGAATTGTGCTGCGTCGTTAGCGTCGGCAATCGAACCCGGACGCAGGCCATCGCCCAGCGAGAAGCTGACGTCATAGGCCTTCATGATTTCGCAGATGTCTTCGAAATGCGTGTACAGGAAGTTTTCCTGGTGATGCGCCAAGCACCACTTGGCCATGATTGAGCCGCCACGGCTAACAATACCGGTGACGCGCTTGGCGGTCAGCGGTACGTAGCGCAACAGCACGCCGGCATGAATAGTGAAGTAGTCGACGCCCTGCTCGGCTTGCTCAATCAGCGTGTCGCGGAATAATTCCCAGGTCAGGTCTTCGGCCGCGCCATCGACTTTTTCCAGCGCCTGATAAATCGGCACGGTACCAATTGGCACTGGTGAGTTGCGGATTATCCATTCGCGGGTTTCGTGAATGTGCTTGCCGGTGGACAAGTCCATGACCGTGTCCGAACCCCAGCGGATGCCCCAGGTCAGCTTGGCCACTTCCTCTTCGATCGAAGAGCCCAGTGCGCTGTTGCCGATGTTGCCGTTGATTTTCACCAGGAAGTTGCGGCCGATGATCATCGGCTCCAACTCAACGTGGTTGATGTTGGCCGGAATGATGGCGCGACCGCGGGCGATTTCGTCACGGACGAATTCAGCGGTGATGTGTTTCGGAACGCTGGCCCCGAAGCTGTGACCGGCGTGTTGCTGAGTCAGCAGACCCGCCGCGTGGGCTTCCTGCAGCTTCATGTTTTCACGAATGGCGACGTATTCCATCTCGGCAGTAATGATGCCCTGACGCGCATAGTGCATCTGGCTGACGTTGGCACCGGCTTTAGCCCGACGCGGGTTGCGTACATGGGCGAAGCGCAGTTTGGTCAGTTCGGCATCGCTGAGGCGCTGTTGGCCAAAGTTAGAACTCAAACCCGACAGGCGCTCGGTGTCGTCGCGCGAGTCTATCCACGGCGAACGAATGTCAGCCAAGCCTTTGCGCACGTCAATAATCACGTTGGGGTCGGTGTAGGGGCCTGAGGTGTCATAGATGACCACGGGCGCATTAATCTCGCCGCCGAAATCGGTCGGTGTTATGTCAAGGCTGACTTCACGCATCGGCACCAGAATGTCTGGGCGCGACCCTTGAACGTAGATTTTTTGCGAACGGGTGAACGGCTGAACTGATCCTGAATCGACTTGGGCCGACTCACTCAAGTTAGCGGTGTTTTTTGATTTTGTACTCATCACAGGCACTCCAGACATCATCCAGCGGCGGATTTATTGTCGGAGTGAAACCTGAAAGGCACGGGTGCACCAAGAACGGTGCTGAGCATAGAAAGGAAGCGCTGCTGCTCATTTCATGAACAATAGACCCCGGACGATACTCAAGAGGACTCGCCGGGAGACGAGAAATCTTGTTCCCTACGCAGGCGCTAACCTGATCAGGTTCAACGGGATCCGGATTAACCGATCTCAGCCTCATAGCAAGGCACCCCGACAAGAACGTCGCCAGTCTAGTGCAAGAGATGGGCAGAACGCCAATAACGTTGAATATCACTCGATAAATGGCTGATATGCAGGATTGTTGCGAACTACACCGGGCACTACACTCGCTACGCGAATTATTACTCTCTCTAGGAAACGCCTCATGCTGCGCAAACTTTCACTGGCTCTCGCCGTGTCTTGTGCTTCCAATGGAATGGTCTGGGCCGTTGACGTGCCTTTGCCGACCAAGACGGGCTTGGTCAACGTCTACCAGGAGGCTGTGGATAACAATTCAGACCTGGCCGCTGCCCGCGCTGACTACCAGGCTCGCAAAGAAATCGTGCCTCAGGCGCGGGCTGGCCTGCTACCGAACTTGTCGGCAGGTGCTAACGTTCAAACCACCCGCACCCAAATCGACCAGCCTTCGACAAACTTCACCCGTAGCGGCACGGTGTATCAGGCCACCTTGAGCCAACCGATCTTTCGGGCGGACCGCTGGTACCAGTTTCAAGCAGCCAAGGACGTCAATGAGCAAGCGGTGTTGGAGCTTTCTGCCACTGAGCAAAACCTGATTTTGCAAAGCGCTCAAGACTACTTTACGGTCTTGCGTACCGAAGACAATCTGGCGTCTACCAAGGCCGAAGAAGCGGCGTTCAAACGTCAGCTAGATCAGTCCAATGAGCGTTTCGATGTCGGCCTTTCAGACAAGACCGACGTGCTGCAGGCGCAAGCCAGCTATGACACAGCACGAGCCAACCGCATCGTTGCTAAACGACAGGTAGACAATGCCTTCGAAGCACTGGTGACATTAACCAACCGCGAGTACAACTCCATCGAAGGCATCGTGCATACGCTGCCGGTGCTTGCGCCGACTCCAAATGACGCAAAAGCGTGGGTCGACACGGCCTCGCAACAGAATCTGAATCTGCTCGCCAGCAACTACGCAGTGACGGCTGCAGAAGAAACCCTGCGCCAGCGCAAGGCCGGTCACGCTCCCACCCTCGATGCGGTAGCAAGTTATAAGCGCGGTGATAATGATGCGTTCGGTTTCAGCAATCCGAACTTTACCGGCCAGAACTATGGCGGCAACGTTGAGCAGCGCAGCGTCGGTGTAGAACTGAACATTCCGATCTACAGCGGCGGATTGATCAGTTCCCAAGTGCGAGAAGCTTACGCACGGCTAAACCAGAGCGAACAACGTCGTGAAAGCCTGCGCCGTCAGGTTGTGGAGAACACCCGAAACCTGCACCGCGCGGTGAACACCGATGTTGAGCAAGTTCAGGCGCGCAAGCAGTCGATCATCTCCAACCAGAGTGCGCTGCAAGCCACTGAAATCGGTTATCAGGTGGGCACCCGCAACATCGTCGACGTGCTTGACGCCCAACGTCAGCTCTACAGTTCAGTGCGCGATTACAACAACACGCGCTACGACTACATTCTCGACAACCTGCGTTTGAAACAGGCAGCAGGCACTTTGAACCCTGGAGATTTGCAGGATTTGTCGCGCTACTTGAAAGCTGACTACAACCCGGACAAAGACTTCCTGCCGCCCGACTTGGCTACAGAAGCGGCGAAAAACTTTCAAAAGCCTACGCAGAAGTGATTGGCTGAATGACGTGCTGGTGTGCCCAATACCGCCATCCCAAAGCTCTTCACAACGTTGAAGGGATTTGGGCAGGCAGGCCTGTCAAAGGCCTCCCACACGCGTCAACATGTCCAACAACCGCTGCAACGCGCCCTGGTTGGCGCCCATCACTTTCAGCCCGGCGACGGCCATTTGCTGGGCCTTAGCGGGTTGATCGACTAACTGTTGGATCGCAGCTGCCAGTCCCGTCGCATCGCTGACCTCTTCTAACGCTCCGGCAGAGCGCAGCAGTGCTGCTATTTCCAGAAAATTGAACAGATGAGGACCGCTTAACACCGGCTTCGCCAGAGCAGCCGGTTCCAGCAGGTTATGCCCGCCGTTGGGCACCAGGCTGCCGCCGACAAACGCACAATCGACCACTGCGTAAAGAAACAGCAACTCGCCCATGGTGTCGCCCAGCAACACCGAGGTGGTGGAGGTGACGGGCTGCGCGGTTGAGCGGCGAACCGTTTCGAACCCTTGCTGCAGACACAAATCGTAAACGCTGTTGAAACGCTCAGGATGGCGCGGTACCAAAATCAATAATGCGTCTGGATGGCTGATCAGCAGTTGCCGATGAGCGGACAACACGGTTTCGTCTTCGCCAGCATGGGTGCTGGCCGCGATCCATGTAGGGCGTTCCCTGGATTGCCATTGCTCACGCAAATCTGCCGCTCGAAGCAATAACTGCGGGTCGATACTCAAATCGAACTTGATCGATCCGGTGACTTCGACACATTCCGGTCGGGCGCCCAGATCAAGAAAGCGCTGCGCTTCCGTTTCAGTCTGCACTGCGAAACCACTCATTTCAGCCAGC
The DNA here is from genome assembly GCF_034314105.1 of Pseudomonas sp. AB6. Taxonomy (NCBI): domain Bacteria; kingdom Pseudomonadati; phylum Pseudomonadota; class Gammaproteobacteria; order Pseudomonadales; family Pseudomonadaceae; genus Pseudomonas; species Pseudomonas sp. AB6. The sequence goes on along the minus strand of NZ_JAVIWJ010000001.1, from coordinate 4,620,728 downwards.
ATCGGCCGCGTCAGCTTGGCGAAACGTCCGTAGCCACGTGCCGAACGCTCAGATAATCGGGCGTTGGCCAGCACTACCGGAATTCTACGCTTGGCACACTGGTGAATATGATTGGGCCACAGCTCGGTTTCCATGATCACAGCCAACCGAGGCTGCACGTGATCCAGGAAGCGCCCAGCCGCCCAAGGCAAATCGTAGGGTAAATAACAATGTTGAATCCGGGATTCGCCTGCGAACAACGCCTTGATGCGTTCTGAGCCAGTGGGCGTCATGCAGGTTAGGGTAATCGGCAGGTGCGGGTAGCGCGCCAACAGAATTCGGATCATTGGGGCTGCAGCGATGCTTTCTCCAACGGAGACGGCATGCACCCAGATCCCGCCGGTTTGCATAGGCGCCAGCCCGAACGAGAAACGCTCGCCGATCCTCTGCGCGTAGGCAGGCGCCTTGCGCGCCCGCAACCAAAGACGCAGGGCTATCAGCGGCAAACCCACGTGAAACAACACGCTATAAAGGAATCTATTCATGGCGGCGGAGTTTATCAGCCAATCGCTTGAAGATGCTGGGCAAAGCTATCGGCCAGCCACCTCGCCGCAGGGCCCAGAGGCTCATCCCGGCGCCAGACCATTTCCACGACCAGCGCAGGCGGCGTCCAGTCGCTGATCAGCTCGACCATTAGATTTTGATACGCCGGGTACTGCACCACATGTCTTGGTAGCCAAGCCCAACCGAGGCCGCGCATCAACAGTTCGGCCATCACGTAGAAACTGTCGGCACGCCAGACCTGCGCGCTGATCTGTTCGCCTCCGGGGTAACCGCTTTGCTGCGGCGCGATCAATAGCTGACGGTGACGACCTAGCAACTGGCGACTCACGCGAAGCTCGCTGGCCAATGGGTGCCCTACCGCGCATACCGTGACCATCTCAACGCTACCCAATGCCCGTCGTTCCAAGGCTTCGGGCATTTGCTCATGATGGAACAGCAGGCCCAAATCCGCCCGACGCTCAACCAGCTTGCGCGCCACATCACCTTGGGCGCCGCTGGCCAGCTGCATTTCCAACGTCGGAAAACGTTCGGCCAAGGCTTCTAGGCTGTCCAGCACTGGTTGATATGGCATGGCTTCATCGTGGGCCAACCGCAAGCGCGCCTCTTGACCGCGCATCAACGCCAACGCCCGGCCATCGAGGCGATCACACTGGCGCAACAACTCCCGCGCTTCTTCCAGCAATGCCCCGCCAGCTTCGGTCAACCGGGGTTGTCGGCCGCTGCTGCGGTCGAACAGGCTGACACCTAAGTCCGCTTCCAATAATGCAATGGCGCTGCTGACGGCTGATTGCGCGCGCTTCATGTCACGCGCCACCGCGGAGAACGAACGCTGTTCGGCGACGCTGACGAACAATCGAATTTGCTCAAGATTCCACTGCAAGACTGTTCAGCCTATCGATTTTGAAGATGGGTAATGACTTTACCCCATCTGTTGAAGCTCTAGAATGAGCAGCTTATGAAAAGGAGTACACCATGACCGCTTATTATTATCTGGCCATTGCCATCTGCGCCGAAGTTATTGCAACCGTCTCCATGAAAGCGGTTAAAGGTCTCAGCACACCAGTACCGCTGCTATTAGTCATCGTGGGTTATGGCATTGCGTTCTGGATGTTGACCTTGGTAGTTCGCAGCATTCCAGTGGGCGTTGCCTACGCGGTCTGGGCCGGCATGGGGATTGTCATGGTGAGCATCGCTGCACTGTTCGTTTACGGACAAAAACTCGATGTGCCCGCCATGCTTGGCATGGGCCTGATTGTGGCTGGTGTGGTTGTGATTCAGCTGTTCTCAAAAACCGCCGGGCATTGAAAACGCGATCCTCTATAATGGCGGCATTCGTATAGCCACTGAGGTCGCTCATGCCATCTGTGTCCACTCCCTCCATCCTGACCACTGACGTACTGATTGTCGGAGCTGGCGCTGCCGGTCTCTGGCTGAATGCGCGTTTGCGGCGCCAAGGGTTCTCGACCGTTGTAGTGGAAAACGCCAGCCTGGGCGGCGGACAAAGCACAAAATCCCAAGGGATCATCCACGGCGGCGCCAAATACGCGCTGCATGGCGCCTTGAGCGGGGCATCGGAAGCAATCGCCGACATGCCTCGCCGCTGGCGTGAAGCATTGTCAGGCAAAGGCGAGCTTGACCTGTCCAGCGTGCGCCTGCTGTCCGAAGCCCATTATCTGTGGTCTCCAGGCACCCTCGCGGGCAACCTCACCAGTTTTTTTGCCAGTAAAGCCGTGCGTGGCCGCGTCGACCAAGTCACCGGCGCTGACTTGCCACCTGCGCTGCAAAACCCCGCATTTAAAGGCAAGGTCTATCGGCTGGCTGAGCTAGTGATCGACGTGCCCAGCCTGATTGAACGCCTTGCCGAGCTGTCGGGCGACAGCTTGCTGGCCGGCGAAAAAATCGAGCCGCTGTATGCAGGGGAGGAGTTAGTCGGACTGCGGGTCGATGGCCGGGAGATTCATGCTCAGCGGGTGGTCTTGAGCGCAGGAGCAGGCAACGCAGAGCTGCTCAAATCTCTGGGTGTCACCTTCCCGATCATGCAACGCCGCCCACTGCATATGGTGATGGTCAAAGGTCCAACGTTGAAACCGCTGTACGCCCACTGCCTCGGCGCAGGGCCAAAACCTCGGATCACAGTCACGACTCATTTGGCAGCTGACGGTCAGTGGGTTTGGTACCTGGGCGGCGATCTATCTGAAGCTGATGGCGTTGCTCGCAAACCGGAAGCACAGATTGCGGCGGCAAAAAAAGAACTAGGCAATTTGCTCCCGTGGGTCGATTTGAGCCAGGCACAGTGGGCGACTCTGCGTGTTGATCGCGCAGAGCCCTCGCAGTCAGGCCTTGTCAGGCCAGACAACGCCTACTTATCGACACAAAAAAGCCTACTGGTGGGTTGGCCCACCAAACTCGCCCTGGCCCCTGACTTTGCAGATCGAGTACTGGCAGCGCTGGCACGCGATGGTGTTCACCCAACGCCGCAGCTGCCTTTGGTTGGCTTGCCAAAACCGCCGATGGCGATACCTGTGTGGGATCAATTACTGCCATGAAAACCCTGCACGAACTGCATCGCCCATTGGGCAGCACGGGCTTGAGCGTTTCTCCGCTGGGTCTGGGTACCGTGAAGTTGGGCCGTGATCAAGGGGTCAAATACCCCAACGGTTTCAAAATCCCGGATGACCATGAAGCACGGATGCTGCTTAAATTGGCGCGGGATTTAGGCATCAACCTGATCGACACCGCACCGGCTTATGGCTCCAGCGAAGCACGTCTCGGGCCGCTGTTGCGCGGACAACGTCATGAGTGGGTCATCGTCAGCAAGGTCGGTGAAGAGTTCGAAAGCGGCCGGTCACGTCATGATTTCAGCGCGGCACATACCCGTCTGTCAGTTGAACGCAGCCTCCAACGCCTCGAAACCGACTTCATCGATTTAGTGCTGGTTCACTCCGACGGCAATGATTTAGCCGTACTTAATGACTCTGGTGTCTATGAAGCGCTGGCCGAAATGAAACAACAGGGCAAAATTCGCGGTTTTGGTTTCTCCGGAAAAACCGTCGAGGGCGCCTTGCTGGCGTTGCGCGAAGGCGATTGCGCAATGGTCACCTACAATCTCAACGAGCAAACTGAAAGGCCGGTTCTGGACTATGCCACCAGCCATGGAAAAGCCGTTCTGGTAAAGAAAGCGTTGGCCAGCGGGCATGCCTGTCTAAGCCCGGGAATTGATCCGGTTCGGGCCAGCTTCGAGCTGCTGTTTGCACATCCAGGTGTCGCCAGTGCTATTGTCGGAACGATTAATCCTCTGCACTTGGCCCATAACGTGGCAATTGCTGCCGCCGTGATTCTTGGCAAAACCTGAGTCTGGCGACAGCCGACCCCAACGAACGAAGGAGCCGCAATGCCGCGAACGTTGATTCGGAAAAACCCCAGCAACTTTAAAACCCTGCCATTAATTGTCGATGCCACACCTGAAGGTTTGAGTTACCAGAGCGTCGGCATGCCGTTGAATTTCTCCCAGACACTGCAGCGTCGTCGCAAGATCGACGTACCCGATGCCGATCGATTTTCGGTGGAGCTGGCCAATCTTGGGGTCTCAGTACGGCTGACCTTGAATTGGCAAAATCGCGATTACTGGGTGCTGGTCCGCCAGCGTCGGCAAGACCGTGGCGACGTAGTGCTCAAGTTAATTTCCGGCTATGTGCCCGCCCATGAATTAAATTTGCCCCTACACACCGCCATTCAAGAAGTCGCCGAAGAATGCCTGATCGAAACCCCGCAGGGCTGGCTTAGCGGGCGATTCGGCGACACGTGGCTGCCGGCGCCCTATGCTTCGGCGTTGCACTACCGTGAGGCCCTACCCTTTCGCTTAAGTCCGTTATCCGGGGCTGCAAGACCAGTGCGCTGTGGCAACATGATGCTGATGGAACGCCCGCGCGCATACGTGCATTTACCCACTTCATCACTGCAATTGATCTATGACATGCGCCTGGAAGTGCCCAAAGATGCACGGCCGCTTAGCCTGTTCCATGTCGATGAGAGCTTGGAAAACGACGAACTGGTGGCACGTCTGAACCGCAGCAAGCCGGACCTGTATTTAATGCCGCTAGAAGACGGCGTGCCCAAAGCCGAGTTGTACACGCTCAAGCGCGACAAGCTGCAACCGGCAGGAACCCGCGGACTTTACTTGGCAGAAAGCTTTGCAGAGCAACAGGGCTGGGTTGTAAGAGAAGAACGAATTCGCTGGAAGGACTGGCTAAGGCAGCAAGGCATGACACCGCCGCCGAGAAAGACCGGTCTTAAACGCTTGACCGGCAAACTGATGCAACTCGCCCGCGGGCGTTTGTAATTTACGCGCCGATAGTCTGTGGAGCCAACGTGTTGGCGAATGCCCTGACGCGGTTGATACACCGCCTCGCCACAAGTTAGCTCCAGATAACCCTTCAAATCACTGGTTACGAATTTTCTCGACGATCGCCGTGGTTGAGCTGTTCGCGACCAGGCCCAGCACTTTGACCGTGCCGCCGTACCCTTGAACAATCTCGGCGCCAACGACTTGATCGATACCGTAATCACCGCCCTTGACCAATACGTCCGGCTTCACTTGCGACAACAGATTTTCCGGCGTTCCCTCGCAGAAGCTGATCACCCAATCCACCGCCCCTAAGCCAGCTAATACGGCCATGCGCCGGTCAACGCTGTTGATGGGTCTACCCGGCCCTTTTAAGCGGCTGACAGACGCGTCATCGTTAACCGCTACGATCAAGCGATCACCTTGAGCGCGGGCCTGCTCCAGATAAGTCACATGCCCGGCATGAAGAATGTCAAAGCAGCCATTGGTGAAAACGATCGACTCTTTGTGCGCGCGCGCATCATCGATTGCTAGCAGCAGTTGTTCGAGGCTAAGAACACCTCGTTCAGATCCCTCTTCGCGTTGAATCGCACGACGCAATTCCGGTGCGCTGATGGCCGCAGTACCTAGCTTGCCGACCACAATCCCCGCAGCCAAATTAGCCAGTGCAACAGCGTGAGGAAGCTCTTCGCCTGCGGCAATGGCAGCCGCCAGAGTAGAGATCACCGTATCGCCAGCCCCGGTGACATCAAAAACCTCACGGGCACGGGCGGGCAAATGCAAGGCGGGCTGATCAGGACGGAGTAGGGTCATGCCGTGCTCGCCTCGGGTGACCAACAGCGCTCCTAGGTTCAGCTCGCTCATCAACTGCGCGCCTTTGGCGACCAGTTCAGCCTCGTCGGTGCAATGACCAACAATCGCTTCAAACTCGCTGAGGTTCGGGGTAAGCACACTGGCGCCGCGATAAATCGAGAAATCCTTGCCTTTGGGATCGGCCAGTACCGGAATACCTCGCGCCCGTGCCGCCTGAATCAGGACTTGATGGTTTTGCAATGCACCTTTGCCGTAGTCGGACAGCACCATGACTTTGATACCGTCGAGCATGTCTTCAACATCGGTGCTCAGCGCTTGCGCATCAGTGGCGAACGGTTCTTCAAAGTCGATACGCAGCAGTTGCTGGTGACGGCTCATGACCCGCAACTTGACGATGGTCGGCTGATGGGCAATGCGTTGGAAACGCGCATTTACACCTGCGCCTTTAAGGCTATTGGCGAGGCTGTCGGCCGCCTCATCTTCCCCTGTCACCCCGACCAAAGAGGCCGGCGCGCCTAAGGCAGCAATGTTCAAGGCAACGTTAGCGGCACCGCCTGGGCGATCCTCGATTTGCTCGACCTTGACCACTGGCACAGGCGCCTCAGGTGAAATCCTTGAGGTTCCGCCATGCCAATAACGGTCGAGCATGACATCGCCAACCACCAAGACAGGCGCCTGATCGAAACGCGGCATGGACAACTTCATCAAACAACCCGTTACTAGAATGAACAAGGGCGGAATCTTAGCACAGGGTTGGAAAGGGGACTCTAGATGGCTGAACGGCCGATGACTCAGGATGCTCGAGGCGCGAGGCATAAAGCTTCTCGAATGAATTCGCTCCCAGTGGGGATTGCATATGCCCCGGTGGGAGCGAATTCATTCGCGAAGGATTTGACGGTCAGGCGATACCCGCTACCACTACTGGATCATCCAGACCCAAAGCATTCAGACGAGCGTAGTAGCCATTCTGGGCGAGCAATTGCGCATGAGTGCCGCGCTCGACAATGCAGCCTTGATCCATAACCAAAATCATATCAGCCTTTTCGATAGTCGATAGACGGTGCGCGATGACCAGCGTGGTCCGGCCTTTCATGACTTGATCCAGCGCCGCCTGAATATGACGCTCTGACTCGGTATCAAGCGCCGAGGTTGCTTCGTCCAGAATGAGCAGCGGCGCATTTTTGAGCAAGGCCCGGGCAATCGCCAGACGCTGGCGCTGCCCACCGGAAAGCAACACCCCGTTTTCACCCACTTGAGTGTCGAAACCTTCCGGCAACTGCTCGACGAATTCCAGCGCATAAGCATCGGCGGCAGCGGCTTCGATGTCCGCACGCGGTGCACCCGCCAGGTCACCATAAGCAATGTTATTTGCAATGCTGTCGTTGAACAGCGTGACGTGCTGAGTGACCTGAGCAATGTGCCGACGCAGATTGCGCAGGCGGTACTCTTCAATGTCAACGCCGTCCAAAAAGATTTCACCGCCACCATGATGGTAGAAGCGCGGGATCAGACTCGCCAACGTTGACTTACCACTGCCCGAACGCCCAACCAATGCAACCATCTGCCCAGGTGCTGCCGTGAAGCTGATGTTGTTTAGCACCTGCCGATCTGTACCAGGGTAGGTAAAGCTCAAGTTCCGCACTTCAAGATGGCCGCTAACACGGTCACGCTCAACAGTCCCGGTATCGAGTTCTGGTTCAACGTCCAATTGCTCGAAGATGCTTTCAGCGCCAGACACACCTTTCTGAATGGTCGAACTGACTTCCGACAGCTGGCGGATCGGTTTGGGTAGCAGGCCCGCAGCAGTTATGTAAGCTACCAGATCACCGGGGGTCGCATCGCCACGCAGGTACAGCACTAAAAACATCAGCACCGCCATGGCGGTATAAATCACCAGTTGCAACATTGGCGTATACACGGCACTGGTCTTGTTCATCCTCAGTTGCTTATCGGTATTGCCTTGGCTAGCAGCCCGAAAACGCGCTTCTTCATAGTGCTCGCCACCAAAGCTGCGGACCACGCGGTAACCTTGAATGGTTTCCGAGGCCACGTGGGTCACATCGCCCATGGCGACTTGAATCTTTTTACTTTGACGGCGAAATTTTTTGCTGGCACTGCCCACCATAATCCCGATCACAGGCAGGATTGCCAACATGACAATGGTCAGGTGCCAGTTCATCCACAGCAAATAGATAAACAGGAACACCACCGTCAAGCCTTCACGAATTACAGTTTTAATTGCGTCGGTAGCCGCGCCGGTAACCATGGTGACGTTGAACGTAATGCGTGAAATCAGGTGACCCGAGTTATGCGTATCAAAATAACGATTGGGCAACACCAACAGCTTATTGAATAATTCGACGCGCAAATCGTGCACCAAGCCTAGCGAGACTTTGGCCAGAAAATAGTTGCCCAAGTACGAACCCAAGCCTTGCCAGGCAGCAATCAACACGATCAACAACGGCACCGCTTGCAAAAGCTGCAAGTCTTGCAGATACGGAACATTGGGAAATAATGCGGCTTCCGGATTGCTCAGGCCATCGACAAAATACTTGAGGATACCGGCCAGCATCGGCTGAGTTGAAGCAAAGATCACGAAACCGATGATGCTGATGACAAAGATGCCGATATAAGGCATGACATAGGTCAGCAGTCGGAAATAGATTTTTATACTGGAGCTTTGTTCTGGGTTGCTCATAGTCATCGGTACAGAAAAGAGAGCCGGAATACTATCACAGCCCGGAGCCATTAAACCCTAGGCCACCCGGCTGGGGTATGATGGCCGCCATTTTGAAGGAGCCCGCATGCTCGCACTCGCTTACGCTGACTACCAGGCCTTACGCAAAGATGCGGAGGTGATCGAGGCTGATTTTTTTGGAGACAAGGTGTTGCGCCTCGAAGACGGCAACTTCATGAAATTATTTCGGCGCAAACGGCTGATCTCGTCCGCGGCGCTATTCCCCTATGCCCAACGGTTTTCCGATAACGCACTTGAGTTAAAAAAGCGTGGCGTGCGCTGTCCGGATATTCTTGCCACCTACCGGGTCGCTAATATCGCCCGTGACGTAGTGCATTACGAACCATTACCCGGCCTGACATTACGGCAAATAATCGCTGATCCCGCGCACTTCAGCGATCCTGAGTTACTCCAGGCGTTTGGCCGTTTCGTCGCGAAACTGCACAATTTGGGGATTTATTTCCGCTCACTGCACTTGGGCAACGTGGTGATGACGCCAGACAACGAACTGGGGTTGATCGATATTGCCGATTTGCGGACCTTGCGCGGTCCATTGCGCAAGAGCATGTGCCTAAGAAACTTCCAGCATATGCGCCGCTATCGGAGCGACCATGAGTGGTTACTTCAAGAGCACGGCGCACATTTCTTTAACAGTTACAGCGCCCACAGCAGTCATGGCTGGGAGCGCAGTACCTTGGCAGAAAAGCTAGCGCTTTAGGATTCAGAGGCGGTTACTCAATGTCCGCTCGCTGACCGGCGTCCTACTCAGGCATAAACTGAGCAGAAACGGCACCCAGACCACCATCCACATCGCGCGCGCGCGCCCGAACAATACAAACACATCAAACTGCAAGGCCACCGAGGCAAAGACCCACGCCAGCAGCACCGCCATGCCAAGCGCCTGATCGCGACAACGCCAGGCGCGCAGTCCAACCCAGCCCCAGAGAAACACCCAAAGCGCGGTAAAAATCACGCCATATTGCAACGTCGTATCCAGCACGAAATTATGACAGTGGTCGAAGATCACACCACCGGCAGATACGGCATAACTGGCGCCAAGACCTATGCCGAGCCAAGGGTGCTGCGCAGTAAGCTCTACTGCGCTCTTTATTAACGCCAGCCGTTCGGAATCACCTCGCTGTAACAAGGAAGGCTCAAGTAAAAACAGAAAACCTGCAGCGATCACCAATACCACTGCAAGGGTTCTGTAGAGCGGTCTTCCTCCCGCCAACATCACCACACCAGCAACCGCCACCAATGAAAGAAGCGGGCCACGGCTGCCGGTCATGATCACAAATGATAGTGAGCATGCTTGCAAAGCGGCCCACGCCAGCCGTGCCCACATGCGTTGAGGCCACCAAGTGCAACTTAGAACCAGCAAAAACCCGATGGTATAACCGGCTGGATTGGGATTATCCATATAGCTGCCGAAGCCATACATTCTCGACAGACCGCGCATTGGAAATGCAATGATCGACACCAGAGCGTATACGCCAGCCATCGCGCCCCAAATAATAAGCAGACTTTGCAACTGCCTATTGAACATCCGACCCCAAACGATCCAGCCCAATACCAGCGACAGAAAAAGCAGTTCGCGCTTGATCAACGTCAGATAATTTTCACCCGTAACACTCCAGCTCAGGGAGATGACTGACCAGCAAAACAAAAGGAGAAACAGCCACAGTTCATGCCGACCTTGGACGGTATCGCGAAAATCCCCAAAACGTTTGATTAGCAAATAGATAGACGGTAAGTACACAAACGCGGTTAACAACCAATCAAAAAGCTTCATTGAGGGTGTCAACAGCACCCCTGCGATGCTCCAAAACAAACCAAAGCCAAGCAGTAGGCCAGCGATTCCGAAATGATTGCGGAGCGCCCTCAATTGCGTTTGGATGTCGCTGAAGCCGTCGATGAAATTACTGGAATGTTGAATATTGCGGCTCACTAAACACCCTTAACTTTATTAGTTTTGAAGAGAAAATGCCTAAAGCGTTTCCACGTGAGCCTGTTCCAGCGGTAAACCGGAATGCTGGAAAACAATCCGCGAGCGAATGCCTTGTCGGCGACCACCGACTCTTTTAACGCTTTATTGACGATTGCTAATTTAGCTGACGCATAAGCTGGGTTTTCTTTGTATAACTCAATGACCTGCAAGTCGTAAATCAACTGACTCTTGTAAGCCACCTTCGAAATGTTTGTATCGTGTCGACGGTATAAGGTGACGAAGTCAGGCAGGATATCAACGCGATAATCCAAATGCGCAATTTTCAGGGTCATCTGAAAATCCTGGACCTTGATGGATGGATCGTAGCCGCCAACCCTGTCGATTGCTGCACGGCGGTACATGGCAACTGGCGCACCTACCGCGTAGGCCTCTGCGAGAAGTTGATCGAACGTCCAGCGCTGCACCGATTTTTTGGGGGCCTCGCTGTGTTTGAGGAGCGTCCCTTCGGCGTCGATATAGATGACCCTGGCACCGAGCAGGCCAACGTCCGGGTGCTCTTGCAAATAACTGACCTGACGACGCAAACGGCCTTCGAGCATCACGTCATCGGAGTCGTGGGTAATGATGAATTCGCCAGCGGCATGGCTCAAAGCCGTATTCAGCGCGGCACTGACACCCTGGTTTTCCTGCTGATAGAACTGGAAGCCATGGATCTGGCGCAACGCCTCGATTTTCTGAGCGCTGGAATCCGTAGATCCGTCGTTAACGACAATCAATTCAAAGTTGTCATAGTCCTGCCGCAGGATGCTCAACAGGCACTCTTCGATGTATCGCTCGTGATTAAAACACGGCACCAAAATCGAGACCAAAGGCCATTTCATGTTTACATCCAATCCTTCGCTTAATGCCGCTGCTTGGTTGCAGTGGTGGTTCGCATCTGCTTGGAGTTTGCAAAAACAGCAATCTCGCCTGGAAATAAGTGCGCATCCTCACGCAGCGCACAGCTTATTGCCATCATTATTGTTAAAGCCGACATTTCATATAAAAGACTGCATGCTTACGCCAAACCACCCTCGCCCACGCATTTGCGTCTCCATGCAAAGCACGTAAAACCAAAGCAGCATCCCCTTAGAAACGGTGCCCGTCAAACCAATGTAGAGTTCATCCGACGCGTTAAATACCAAACTTCCCACGTAGACGGTCGACCCAGGTGAGCGGCGTTTGAGCACCCAACGCAGGCTCGAGCTCTTGGACAATGCGTTTACCAATAGCTGCGAAACTGAATTGGGATGAGACAAGATTTCTACCGCTGATCGCTATGCGCCCAGCCATTTGGGGGTCAGCGCGTAACAATGCGAGCTTTTGCTGCAACTGGGCAATAGTGCTGTAAAACACCACGTTATGCATATCTTGCAGACCTAATGCGTCGTTTTCGGCCGCCCCTTGATCGAAGGCCAACAGCACGCAGCCACACGCCATAGCTTCGAAGTTCTTGATCATGTATTCGCCCATGCCAACATCAGCGCTTACAAAAAACCGAATCCGATTCAACGTGTCACAGTATTCCTCACCGGATTTGGTACGGGTCACCACAAGTGTTTCAACTCGGCCTAACTCTTCAAGCAGAGCCTTGCGGCCGCTATAGGCAATGCTGTCAGTGCTGCCGACGAAGGCCAGTTCGATATCCCGCTCGCGCCCTTGGTCCTGCAATAAGTTCTGATCGTAGCCTTTGGGGACGAACACTGCGTCGAAACCTTCTTCGCGCAGGCGCTTGCTGACCATAAACCCTGAACTTATAACCCGCGCCCACGGCAGCTTGCGGTAATGCGCGCTAAATTTGCCGGTGTATTTGCAGGGAATATAATTTTGATAGGCATCGTGTTCAAGAATGACCAGATTAGGTACCGTACGAATGAACGGGACTTGGCGAATCTCTTGTTTGAAGCGGAGAAAGAAAACGATGCGATCGTAGCGTGTGATATCCACTTCACGCCGAAAGTAGCCTCGCAGATTTCGCTGTTCAGCAGAGGTCAGCCAGCGTAAATCACACTCACAATGCTCCGCGACGCCTTCATATAGACGATCCAGAATGGCACGCTGTTCCTTTTGCACCAAAAATAGAACTTTCATCGTTTTCCCCAACGCGCGCTGCAGGCTAAATCAATGGTCTTTGCGCCAGAACAATTCGTGTCGGCGAACAGCTTTTCTAAAAAATTCATTTTCACCTTCAGCCGGCCAACGTCGGCCAGCCAGCAACTGTTGCAACCAACGGCGAACCCGGCGCTTGAACGGCGGTAACGGCTGCAAATCGTGCATCATGCCCAGCGCCATGGCCTTGTCACGTTGTGCCGAGGCCGAAAGCTCAAGGCTGTAAGGGATCAAATCGACGCCTGCAAAATAAGGCGGCAAACTCACGCCAGTGTAGGCGTTACCCATGGGCCAACGGTCGTTATCATAAAGATGATTGGCATAGCCGAGAATCGTCTGCGGCTGCCATTCCAATCCATGCAGCGCCTCAAGCACTGCTGCCTGAGCGCAAATATGATCGGGATGCGGATCAATTGATGGATGCGGCATGACCAACACTTGAGGACGAGCCGTCAACAACAAAGCTCGCAGATCGGCGAGTAAGTTGTTCCAAGTCGGCGCACCGTCCGAATCGCCAGGCAGCAGCATCGGATTGAACTGCCGAAACAGTCGGGTATCGCTTAACTCGGCTTCGCGGGACGCTATAGGTTGCTCCGGCGCGGCCTGCATTGCCGGGAGCTGCAGACAGAAATACCCGAGCTGTACGCAGTGCGCTTCCGGCACCCCACCCCAACGCGGCACGGCGACGCTGTCCCATGCACGCAAACGACCTTTGACTCGGGCGGCTTCGGCAGGTTGCATGCCCATTTGCCGATAATGCTCGGCTTCGATTTCGCCAGCAGTGAGGGTCACGATCCAGGCTTCGGCGGCTTGGCTATATAAGCCGAACGCGGCCAATTCGGCGTCGTCAGCGTGAGGCGCAATCACCATGACTCGCTGGCGTCTGACGTCAGTGTGACGAAACACCCACAACCTCGGCAGCCCCTGCAAACGGCAAAACCGACCGCGCACACGAAGCGAACCATCCGCCAACGCGGCGCCAAGGCCAGTCAGATTCAGGTAGCGCAAACCGTCGACCCCGCGCTCGAAGGCTTGTTGGTCGCGTAGGTCAGTGCCCAGCAGGTTGATGGCAGGGTCAAGAAAGCGTCCAATCCACGAACTTTTAATCCGTAGCCCAAGGACCAAGGTTTCATCGCCGGTCAACGCCAACGGTTGACCCACTTGCAAAAATTCGCCCTCCAGACGGACATTCGGCTGTTCGCAGTCATCCGGAAAACGGTAGTGATAATCGTCTTTGGGGGAGTAAAACAAATGGTCGGCAAACCAGGCTTCATGGGCCACCCATGCGAGGACCGCCAACAGCAGCGGCAACCACCACGCTACCAGAATGCCTATTACGACTAGTAATAACAGGCCGATCAGCAGCACCGCGCGTTTGTTGCGACGATGGCGCTTAAGCAATTGCTGCTTGCGGTTCACGCCCGAATTCATACTTGAAACACCGGCACCTGGCTGCACCACCGGTCCTTGTATTCGCGATCAGCACGCCCAAAAGAGAAACGCAGCGGTTTGTTATTAGCACGCGCCTGTTCCCAAGCACTTTGAGTATTAAGAAAACTGAGGACGCTGCCAGGACTAAAACCGCGGTTTTCCGGATCGACACCGCCGTTGATGTATTCCACGCTGATCCACTCCGGCGCTTCGACCCGATACACCAACTGGATGGCGATAGGTGAGTCGTTAAGGAACAGCACCGAGCCAATCATCAGCTCACGCAACAACTCAATCACGTCCGCCATCCGTTCGGCGCCGGTAGCAGGGAACCCCCAGCGGCGCTGGAACAGGTCGCAATACATAGCGGCTAATTCAGCGCTGGTGAACTCAGCCACAGGGCGCGCTACGCCGCCCGCTTCTTCCAACAGACGCAACTCACGGCGTTGGTTGTAGCGGAATTTTTTCGACAGCTCTTCCGGCGCACGGGACATGGCCAGCGATTCTGGCTGAGGTTTCAGGGTACTGACCCGGCCTTCATTCAGGGCCGATAGATAGCGCGCTCTATGGCGCAACGCAACCTGCGCGCCAGCAGCCACAGGCAAAATCAATTCGGCATTGCCCAAATCGAACAGACCTTTTTTGCCCTGGCGCTTGAGCACGTCTTTTGAGAGGGCCAATGAGCGGCCCCACGTCGGGATCGCGGCCTGCAATTCGCCGCTCTGCTCCCAGCCTAAATAACGCACCGGGATATCAGCCAGCGCAGCCAAGCGTTCGACAACCAAGGGATGGGTTGCGACGCTGCCGCCAAAGCGTTGCCAAGCCTGGGCATAGGTTGGGGCATCGATAAGAGTCCAACCACGTTCACGCCAGCGTTGAAATCGGTTGAGCATCAGGACTCCGCGATCAGGCTGGTGACTTGCGGCAAGCGCCAGAACACCTCGCGTACAGATTGATCGGAGAACCGCTCTTGCAATCGCAGCAGCATCAACTCGGCGCAAGCCGTTCGCTGTGCCTCATCCAGTGTCGCCAGATGAATAAGCCCTTGGGCCAAACGCTGGTCATCGCCCAACGGAAACAGGATGCCGACGCCTTCAACCACTTCCTTGGCGCCACCCGCCGCCGTTGCCAGCAGTGGAACACCCGCGACCATGGCTTCAAGCAGCACCATACCGAACGGTTCGTGATCCGAGCTCAACGCGAACACATCGAACGCTTTGTAATAACGGTGAGCTTCACGGATCTGCCCAAGAAACAGCACCTGCGAACCAACGCCCAACTCCAGCGCTAACGCTTTGAGGTCTTGTTCCAGCCGCCCGGTGCCGAGAATTACCAGCTGGCTCTCGGCAGGCAGGTTCGGCAGCGCCAAAGCGAAACCGCGCAGCAACGTCGCTTGATCTTTGTCCGGGTGCAGACGACCGACGTTGCCGACGATCCATGCACTGAGCGGCAAGCCCAATTCAACACGCGCCTCGGCGGCAGACAACTGAGTAACCTGTAACTGCTCAACGTCGATACGGTTGTACAGGGTTTGAATACGCCCGACTGGCCACTTCGGCAAGCTTTTACGCATGTCATCGCGCACTGCGTCGGACACGCCCAGCAGGCTCAAGCGCCGGCGGAAGATATACGCGAACAGCTTGCGGGTACGGCGGTGATAGTCGCCAAACGCGTGGTGGATACCGATCACTGGCAAGCGCGTCGCCAACAATGCGATGTAAACCGGTTTGAAACGATGGGCGATGCAAAAACTAAAAGAACGCGTAGCGGCGATTTTTCGCAGATCGCGGATCGCCCCTAGCTTCAGGCCACGAATGGCCTTGGAGCTGTATTCGAGAAATAACACTTCGTCCGAAGCACAAGCAATTGCCACCTCAGGATCAGCGGCTCCGGTCAGGAATACCGTGGTCACTCGATACCCTTTACCGGCAAACAAGCTGGCGTATTGCCGGGCGCAGTCGAGAAACGGCCCGTCATAGCCGTGACAAAACTGCAGCACATGGCGATCAGCCGAACGTGTCATAAGCCTCTACACCGTCTTTGAGGACCAAGATGTCTTCCATAATCAGGTATTCCAGATCGGAACCGAAGAACATGTTCAACGCGTCAGTCGGAGAACAGATCATCGCTTCACCACGTCGGTTGAGCGAGGTATTGAGCGACACACCGTTGCCGGTCAATTCTTCCAGCGCTTTCATCATGTCGTAATAGCGCGGATTGAACCTGCGCTCCAGCACCTGTGCGCGAGAAGTGCCATCTTCATGGACGACTTCCGGCACGCGGGCTTTCCACTCGTCAGCCACTTCGAAGGTGAAGGTCATGAACGGCGCGGGATGATCGACTTTGATCATCTGTGGGCCAACCGTATCGAGCATAGACGGGCAGAAAGGCCTCCAGCGCTCGCGGAACTTGATCTGTTCATTGATCCGGTTGGCCACGCCAGGAATGCTCGGGCAACCAATAATCGAACGGCCGCCCAGTGCACGCGGACCAAACTCCATACGTCCCTGGAACCAAGCCACAGGATTTCCTTCGACCATGATCTTGGCGATGCGCTGCGGGGTATTGTCGATTTGGCGCCACACCGGCTTGCTCGGATGACGGGCGCAGGCAGCGATCACGTCTTCGTTGCTGTATTCCGGGCCGAGGTAAACGTGCTCCATCTTCTCGACCGGTACACCACGGGCGTGAGATACATAAGCAGCAGCACCCACTGCGGTGCCGGCATCACCGGACGCTGGCTGCACGAACAGCTCTTTGACTTCCGGGCGAGCAATGATTTTCTGGTTCAGTTTGACGTTCAGCGCGCAGCCGCCTGCGAAGGCCAGCTTACCGGTTTCCCGGAGGATGTCGCCCAGATAGAAATCCATCATCTGCAACGAAAGCTTCTCGAACAGCGCTTGAATGCTGGCCGCGTAGTGGATATACGGTTCGTCAGCGACGTCGCCCTGACGGCGCGGACCTAGCCATTCGATTAGTTTCGGCGAGAAGTAGAAACCCTTGCCATTCTCTTTATAGCGACGCAGGCCGACGACGTTGGCGTAATCGGTGTTAATCACCAGCTCGCCATTTTCAAAGGTCGCCAGACGCGAAAAATCGTATTTGCTGGCATCGCCATACGGCGCCATGCCCATCACTTTGAATTCACCATCGAGCATTTCGAACCCGAGGAACTCGGTAATCGCCCCGTACAGGCCGCCGAGGGAATCTGGATCGAAAAATTCTTTGATCTTGTGAATTTTGCCGTTTTCGCCGTAACCGAAAAACGTAGTGGCGTATTCACCCTTGCCGTCGATGCCCATGATCGCGGTTTTTTCTTTAAAACCTGAGCAATGGTAAGCACTAGAGGCATGAGCCAAATGATGTTCAACCGGTTCGATCTTGATTTTCTTTGGATCGAAGCCGAGCTGCTCCAAGCAGAACACAATCTTGTTGCGATAGCGTTTGTAGCGACGGTTACCCATCAACAGCGCGTCGAGGGCACGGTCAGGCGCATACCAATAGCGCTTGGCGTAATGCCAACGCGCTTTGCCAAACAGGCTGACCGGCGCGAACGGAATCGCCACCACGTCAACGTCTGACGGCTTGATACCCGCTTGCTCCAGACAGAACTTCGCCGACTCGTACGGCATACGGTTCTTTGCGTGCTTATCGCGAACGAAGCGCTCTTCTTCAGCGGCCGCTACCAGCTTGCCGTCGATATATAGGGCTGCGGAAGGATCATGGCTAAGGGCGCCGGACAGGCCAAGAATCGTCAATGCCAAAGGGGTCTAGCCTCATGAGTCTGTATGCAGGCGACGTGCGCCTGAGAAAATATGCCCTCGCAACAGGCGCGAGGAACAGCTAAAGCGCGAGATTATAGCGTAATGAGACTGTATGTGGTCGGGTGGCGACAGCATCGGAATACCGAGGAGAACTTAAGTTGTCTGGCCGGTTTTCTCGCTCAGGTTTCCGCCCCCAAACCCTGATAACTATCTAACACTACACAGGCTCGTTTTTTGGTTGGATTGAGGCGAACACCCATACAGCCATCAAAAGAGTTCCGCATGCAAACACCATCGAATAATCGCTCAACACTCCTCACCCGTCTGACAGCGCTAAGCACCACGTTGACTAAAGAACTTGTGTACTTGCCTGAGGCGCAAGACCTGACACTGCAAGAAATGCAGAACCGCATCGATTTTTTCTGGGTCGCGCCGAGCGCCCAAGGCACGCCACGACGGGAAGTGTTTATTGCGGGTATCGAGCAAGCCCTGCGCGATGAAGTCGCGCTCAAGATTTCCGACGGGTGCTTACACCCTGCCTACCGAGACTGCTTGCCATTGCCCGCAGCGGACAGTGGCGAGCGCCTCGCACCTGCATTCCACAGCCTGCAACTGAAGTTGAATGATCAAAACACCATTGAGTTAGCCGGCGCCCTCGTGATCATCAACCATCAAGGCCCGACTTTACTGGTACTGCCGGGGTATGGCGTGGAAGGTTTTGCCAGCCATGCGTTGCTGGTTGAGACCCTTACGAATTGGGCCAACGACTCCGCCCTGCGCAGTCTGCTGCTTAACAACGCCGAGCAACGCGTGCAGAACATGCTCCTCGACATTGAAGCCGATCCTGACCTGTTTCTTGAACCCGATGATGCGCTGGATTGGCAATTGACCTTTATCGCTGATAAGCCCTTCGAGCACGCTTTCGAAAGACAACTGGACAAACAACGCGCTGATATTAGCTATGCGTTCGAGGGCAATGCACGTCAGATCAATCAGGCCATACGCATGGGCGGAAGATTTGGCCCGGCGGCAATGCTCGAACTGCGTGAGGTCAGCCATAACGCAAGCGAGCAGCGCAAAGCTCTGCCGGACTGGCTCTCGATCGCTAGCCGGGAGGAACTCCAGTGCTACGTTGAAAGCTTGAGAGCGTACGAGCAAATACGTGGCGCATTATCGAGCATGCTCGGCGGCGCTTCGTCACCAGAACAATTCGCCACTCAGCGCCTGCGTGCTCAAATCGAAAATGATCTGGGCCATGATCTGAGCCCGGAACATTTGATGATTTCCACATGGCGCCAGTTACCGCTCAGCAACGAGCCATATAAGGTTACCCGTTCGTTGACTCAGCTGGCGCTCTACGGACTGCACCCCGGCGACATGGACACTGGTTCGGTTTTCCTGACCTGGAGCACCATCAACCTTCAGGGGCAGCCACTGGCCTCTGACTACCCAGGACTGACCAACGCCTATATTGGTGGACTGATCCAGACACTGGATCTACGCAGGGCGTTTGGCCCGGCTCAGCGCGAAGCCTACGGCTCGCCTCACGCCCAAAGGATCATGCGCGACGTTACTCGACAGCAGGTGAAGGCCATGGCCTACGCTGCAAAGCTGAAAGGGCACATTTCACCTCGGGACTACGACCTGATAAGCGCTTTGAGCCAACCCGAGCGCGAAACAACAGGCGGCGCGACCCGTGTGCAACAGGTGACGTTGAACAATCGCCATGTGTTGAGCAACGTGCTGCTGTTTCGTCAAGAGGATGCCCAAGGTCGGCTCGAACGTTTGGTGATGTTCATGTCCGACAACCCGCGAGGCCGCCAATTTCAGGGATTCGACAACGAACGCCAATTGTGTCAGGAACTGGTGGGCTGGAGCGCCTTTGCTGACATGAGCGACTACCTGCTCACGCAAGTCAGCTCCACCCACCGTACCGCCCTGGCAAAGCAGTTATCAGCGCTGAAACAAAAACCTCAACCGCCGGCCGACTTCGTTAACCTTGCTCCACCGTTGCCTTATGAGGAAGCGTTACGCGCTTTGGTGAACAAGCGCATTGGTGTGATTCTCTCCGACCAGGAACATCACACTCCAAATTGGTACTTGAATGCCAATACAAACCAACGTCAACAGTTGGTTGCTCTGGAGGATGCTATCAATGCCGCGCAAGCACATTACCAGGCCAAAGCCCATGCACAGGTTCAGACATTTGATGACTACGTGCATAAAAGAGCTATGCAGAAGATTAATGAGTTGCTCGGCACCGCCGAAGGCCAGGTCGACCCCGACAAGATCATCATCACCACGAACCGAGAAACGCTGAACTACACCCAGATGCTGCGCAACGGCTATGACGACAGCATCAACCCGGTCAACACTAACCCTGTTGCCGATGCACGATTCAAGGGTCCAGACGGTATCGACCTGACTCCGTTGACTGCAGAGAAAGTAGCGCGCTCGGTACACGGTGCGTGGCTCAGTGATCAATACGTGGCCCACATCAAAAACACCCTGCTCAACGCGGACACCACGGGATACACATACCGTCGCCGTACCAGCCTGCTTATTGCTCAACTGCAGATGAACGCCGCTGCCCTGCGCAGTTATCTTAAAAGCGAGATCAATGCTCAGCAGTATCAATGGCTCAAGGCATCCATTGAGCAGATGCATGTAAGCGACCCGGCAACCCGTCGTCGCTACCCCCTATACCCGTTGCAGTTCAAATTGGACAACCCGTTGATCGCCACCAACGTAGCTGAACTTGGCAGCTTACTGGATTTTCTGCCGCTGCCTGGCACCCAGATAGAAACTGTACAAGGCTGCCATGTGCTAACTCCCGAGCTCTCCGCCAATACTCGAGACGCCCTGCTCTATACGCCAAATGCACCGGATGACGTGGACTTTCGCCCCTTCGGCAACTTCGTCGACACGCTCAAACGCGAAGGCATGAGCGACTACTACAAGGATCGCTGCCGCATTCGCGCCAACCGCAAGCTGGCGTTTTTTCTGGCAGACATGAAAGCAGGCGGCAACAGTCAGCCGCCAGCACTACCAGACTCACCGCTGACAGACCTTCACGATCAGCACTTCAACCAAATCATCCAACGCAAAATCCACGACGTCGAAGACGCCACCACCGGACGCAACGACATGCTTCAGAAGCTGATCTGGACCAGTGTCGAACTGATCGCCACCGCAGTCACCCTGCCGTTCCCCCCCGCCAGTTTCGCGGTAGGTGCCTTATTGTCGATGCGCGACAGCCTCCACGCGCTAGAAGCATTCAGCGATGGCGATCAGGAAGCCGCCAGTGGCTACATTCTTAGTTCCCTGCTCAATGGCCTCGGTGCGGCGGGCGATCTGCATCCGGGCCTCAAGGGTTTTGCCCATGTTCTGCGCACCGCGTCCCGCAACGCGGGAAAAAGTCAGATTCTCGACAGCGCCACACACCTCCAACGAATTTTGCCACCCCTGAAAAACCTTCGTCCGATGCAGGTTCATGGCGAGGTGTTTTGGACCACCCCCTCGACAACGAACGGACACGCGCCGTTGTTCAGAGTAAATGTCCGGCACCCCGACACGCTGATTCCCAGCGGTCAATTCGCGGAGAAGGATATCGCCGGCGTCTGGCAACCGTTACGCCGCGAAACCGACCAGGCAACTCCCCAAGGCACGCTCAATCGGAGCTATGCCGTGGGCGTGTCGCTGCGAGAAACCGCGCCTATCGCCAACGGACATGCCAAAGGCGTCACGCTGCTTCAGGGTCAGCATTACATCGAACTGGAAGGGCTGACGTTCAAGGTCCAGTTCGACGCTCGAATTCGTTGCTGGCACATCGTTGATAGCAACAACCCTTTTGCGTTTTTCGGCAAGCAGCCGGTTTGCCTCAATAACAAAGGTCAATGGCAGTTGGTGGACCTAAACCTGCGGGGCGGCGGCCGGCCGAAATATCATCCGTTTGAGGAGGAAATTGCCGGCCAAAACTCTGCAGCCAGCGACTTGAGCAACTATGAACTGCCCGCGGCAATGCGGCCTTACACCCACAGCATCGTCGACCCCACGGCAGCAGACGATCTTGGCGTCAGCGGCCTCGGAATTGAGCAATGGATGGGGCCGATGTTGACGGACCTGCGAAAAACTTACGCCGAATTCAGGAAAATCCTCTACAGCGACGCCAACGCGTTTTTTAATCAGGTAACACCTCCTATTCGGCCCGAACTGCCCATGCTTGACGAAACGGTGCGCCCTGAGAAGCTACTCAGCAGCATCTTCGAAAAAACCAATGGCTTGGTCATCAGCGAGGCGCCCCGGGCAGTTGTCAGCAAACAATGGCTGATCGACAACATGCCCCTGCTCGCCGAGCAAAAAATCGAGATCCTGTACATCGAACATCTATTCACTGATCTCCATCAGAGCAAGCTGGCCAAGTACAAAAAAGTGGGCAACAAGACAAAATCTGGATCGAGGGAAATCAAATTCCACCTTAAACATCTTGGTGGTGGCGCACTGGATAACCAGAGCAAGGAGTACGACTACTACCACCTGATAAAAGCGGCGCACAAATACGGTATTGAGGTTAAACCATTGAACTCAGCGGTCAGCTACCCCTTTAATAACAACCCGGTAGCGATTGCAGCGAATGACCCTGCAGCCGCACAAAAAATGAGTAACTTTTTCGGTCACAAGCTGATCAGTGCGGACATGAGGGCACGGCCAGAAAAGCGCTGGATCGCGTTGCTCGACCAAAAAATGGCGAACACCTGGCGACAGGTTCCGGGTATAGCTGACTTGAGCGGCGCAATCAGCCTACGATTTGAAGGCCTGCCCACCGGCAGTCTTTCGCGGGTGCGTCGAGATACCGCTGGATCAATTGCGGGTGATCCGCTGGCCAAGGCCGACTTTACATTGCAAATGGCTGATTTCAGGATTGCAGCACTCGCGGCTTTCCCCACGACGACCTCAATTACGCGTCTGGACGATGCTTTATATTCGTTGCTCGAAGGCAGGATGAGAACGACTGCGGACAGTGTTCACCCGTATGTCGATGCTCATGGCTTTCAATTGGATGAGGCCGGTCATTGGCAACGAGCGGACCCTGACTCATGGCCGACGGAACACTCTATAACAGCCATTCAACACTCGTTACTCGACACCCGATATGATCTGCCCATTGAACTGCGACCGACGCTGCATGAGCTGGCGAACTTCCGTGATGGAGGTATTCATGAAGACTATGGTTTTACCGCCGACCATCTGACTCAGGCCCGGGAAGTATTTTTCGACCTGCGCAGGCAACTGCAAAAAGATTCACGACAGGTCATTTCCGGCGACCTACCGCCGCGTCCAACCCTGCCCGAGGTAGCTGCGGGCACAACGATTCCAGACTTCATAGATAACCTGTACGAGAACACCTCGGGCGTGGTGGTCGGCGAAGCGCATGCCTCCATTGGCAGTAAAAAATTTATCATCGACCACTTGCCGCAACTCTCGCGCAGGCAGGTAAAAACCTTATACATGGAGCATCTGCTGACGGACCTGCATCAAGCAGATCTCGATCGCTTCGCCGACACCGGGCAGATGAGCAAGACCCTGCTGCACGACCTGAAAAAACTGGATCAGGATTACCGCACGGATCCAAAAAAGGTCTATACCTTTGAAAACCTGGTCATTAGCGCGCGCAAGCAAGGTCTGGAAGTCAGGGCCATCGATTGTTCAGCCAGTTACTACCTGGAAGGGCTAAGTCGTTCGGCACCCACCACTCGCCAGCAAATGATGAATTTCTTCGCCTCGCGGACCATTCGCAAGCATCAAGAGGTAATGGGGCCGCACAACTGGATTGCGTTGGTGGGTAATACCCATGCCAATACCTTCCAAAAAATCGTGCCCGGCGTTGCCGAGCTCGAGGGAGCTATCGGGGTTCGTGTCGTCGACGTCGGCCCGGGGCAGGGACGTGCACCATTCAGGGATCTGGGCGAACAACTGGTCGAAAACCATGCCAGCACAAGCGTCTTTCTGCAGAGCGACTACCGCTTGGATATACCGACGCTAGATAGTGCGGCCGAGTCGATAATCGTAAACAGACCGCCCCTCGCTTTGCCCGCTGAAGCAGAGCTGACCGAGCCAGGAATGTTCCTCATCGATGAGTCAGTATCGGACCGCCCGGTGATCGTATATCGATCAGAAGAGGGCGGCGTTGAGCGCATGCTCATTGACCGGAATGAACACGGCCAGTTGTACGTCGAGCATCCGGCGTGGGAATCGGTTCATCAGCATGCTTACGCTGATCTGTGGGATTTGATTCAGGCGCTTGAGGGGTTGAATTTGATCCGGGTCGCCTGATTAATCCAGAGATAACGTGTAGGCAAATCAACACCGAGGCAAGCGCTGCTCCAGCAATTGGTGCAGCGCGCTTTCGGGTGGCCAGTTGCGCATGAATCGTGCCCGATCTCGCGCAAATGCAGATGAAAAAGAAGAAGCTGAGGTGTGTTGACACATGGCGTCGAGATCGATCAGCGCCCAACGGTCTTGATGCCAGAACACGTTGTGTCCTTTGAGATCACCATGGCTGATTCGCTCGTCAATCAGCCGAGCGAACAGGTGGTCAAGCGCCAACAACTCCGCTTGCGGAACATCGCCCGAGGCCACATGCGGCGCAAACTGCTCAATAATGTCCGGCCCCGGCAAATATTCAGTGATCAGGTATGCCTTGAACCGCAGCCAGAAAAATCGCAGCTCCAGCATCGCCAGCGGCTTAGGTGTTGCAATACCAAGAAACGCCAGCCGATTGCCTTCGCGCCATGAATGCCAAGCGCGGCTCGGACGCCAAAAACGTTTGAGCCAGTGAGCGAAATTTTTAACGTTGTAGCGTTTGATCACAAGCTGCCGACCTGCCACCTCAACTCGCCCTACGCTGGCCGCTCCTCCGGTCTTGTACAAATGACCGTGATCAAGCAACCCATCGGCGTCAGCCAGCACCGGCGACATTGCGGCCTCTTCTTCGCGACGAATAGCGCGCAGACTGAAAGGACCATCGTAGACGCTAAACAAACTGCAATCGCGCGCGACTTTGCCCAGGAAGTCTTTCAAACGCCAGTTGCGGGTCTTGTTGATCTGTTTTTGCAGTGCTTGCATGGGCAAGGCGTGTTCGCCATTGCTCAGCAAATAATGCACCAACAGCTCTTCGGTGAACGGTTCCAAGGCCTTTGGCAACTGAGCAAAAAAAACACCCAGATTTTCCAACACCCGCTGCCGCGACAACGGATTACCTGCCTGTTCGGCGCGAATGCCCGCCCCATCAATCAGATACAACTGCCCTTGATAACGCAGCAGGTTGTCCAAATGAAGGTCTTCTTGCCACAACCCTTTGCTGTGTAGCGTTGCGATTATTGACAGTGCCTCCCCCAATACCGTTTGCTGCTCATACGCGAGGGGGGGCAATGTTTCGACCTCAGCCCAACTATCGCCGAGGCTTTGCGCGCCTTCCAGAAACTCGAATAATAGCCAGCCGCCCTGACCTTCTTTGAGGCCTTCGACCAACAATAACGGGGTCGTCATGCCCTGCTCGGCTAGGTGGTGGACACCATCACGCTCGCGTTGAAAGCGTCGAGCCGCCTTAGAGCCGACCAACAGTTTCGCCAGCACCGTACGGCCGCGCCAGATACCGGCGCCAACATAACGTTGCCCCGGCAAAACACGCAGTAACGTCAACAATTGCAGTTCGGCTGGGCCAGCAGCATCGGCCAGCGCCAGGTTGATGGGCAGTATCGGCGTACGTCCGGCGAATTTCAGATCAGACAACTGCATCAACATACCTCTTTATAACTACTGCACTTTGTCAGACCCTGGTGGGCGAACAGCATCGGCCGCCGCTGTATCCACGTGCTCAGGTCAGTCCAGCTATCCACGTTTGCCTGCGGCCATCAGAGTGCATCACCGTAACGTCGTTTGCGCTCGTAAAGCTTACTGGCTTTAGTCTCCAGCCAAGCGAGCAATGCCGACTCTTGTGCGACGACTTGACGCAACGGAAGTTGAAAGTATCCGCACATGTAGCGCAATTTATCGCGCGAGGTCAGCCCAATGTCCAAAGCCGAGAAATACAGGGCGGCCAGATCCTTGTTGCGCCAGCGCAAGGTAATCGTCTTGCGCGTCTGGGCGCGGTGCAGATCGATCAGCGACAGCTTGAAGTCATCGGCGGTCACCGGTTTGTCGGTGTGCAACAGAAAGTGGCAGATGTAGCAATCGCGGTGGTTGACACCAGCGCGGTGCATGATGCCGGTCATGCGCGCAACTTCGGCTATTAACGCACGCTTGAGGCGCGGTGCCGGTGGCTCCTGACGCCAATGAATACTGAAATCTTCCAGGCTGACAGTAGGCGCCAGCTCCTCGGTGACGATGAACGAATGCTGTGCGGCAGGGTTATTCCCGCGCTCACCGTAGGCTACGGCGGTCATGGTTGGCACGCCGACTTCATGCAGACGGTTGATCGCCCGCCACTCCTGACCGGCACCCAGCACCGGCAACTTGGCGGTTACCAGATTTTTGGCCACTTCGCCCCAGCCAATTCCCCGATGAATCTTGACGAAATAACCGCGACCCTCGACTTCAGTACGTAAAGTGCGTCGACCTTCTAGCTCACGATAAACCTGACCGTCCAAAGCCTCGACTTCGGCGAACGCATCGCGACCATCCCAAAGTCTTTTGAACGGTTCAGCGAGAATCAGTTTCATCCGTGGTGCTCCGCCAGAATTACATCGGCCGCGTGCTGCGGCATGCTGTAAAGGTCCGCTGTATCGGCAAAGACCAAACCGTGCTGGCTCCAGGCTGCACGCGCCGAATCATCAGCCAACATGGTAGCGAGGTATTGATTGAGTTGCGCCTGTTCGAACGGGTGGGTCAGCACCCGCCCACAGTCAGCTTCGGCAATGTAATGCGCATAACCACATACAGCGCTGACCAGTACCGGCAGGCCCGCGACCAAGGCTTCGAGTAAAACAGTACCGGTGTTTTCGTTGTATGCCGGGTGAATCAATAGGTCGGCACCCATCAGGAAGCGGGGTATGTCGCTGCGCCCCTTGAGGAACTGCACCTGCTCGCTGATCCCCAACGTGGCGCTTTGCACCTGGAATACTTTGGGGTCGTCCTGACCGATTACAAACAGTCGCGTGCGCGCTTTCAGCTCAGGCGGCAATGCGGCCAACGCCTTAAGGCTGCGGTCCACGCCCTTGGTCTTGAACCCTGAACCAATTTGTACGACCAGCAAGTCGTCATCGGCAAGGCCGAACTCCTGACGGAACTCGGCACGAATCTGCGGCGCATCCGCAGGCGCTCGACGGTCCAACCCAATCCCCGGCGGCAGCAGATGAAAGCGCTCAGCAGGGGTGCCGTAGTGTTTGACGAACAACGGTTGCTGTACTTCGGAGATCATCAGCACGTCGGTTTTAGCGTCTTTGGCAAATACCGCTCGCTCGTAAGCAGCGAAGTGACGATAGCGGCCCCAGCGGCGATACAGCGAACTGCGCAGGTTTTGCGCTTTGTCTTCGAAGCAGCCATCAGCGGCGTAGTACACATCCAGCCCCGGCATTTTATTGAAGCCGATCAGACGGTCCACCGGACGCTTGAGCAGATCCGCCTCGACCCACGCGCTGAGCCTTTCGTAACGCGTGTGATTGAACAGCGCCTTGACCGGCACCATCACCACCTCAAATCCGGACGGTACTTCACCTTCCCAAGTTAGC
Organism: Pseudomonas sp. AB6; assembly: GCF_034314105.1. Lineage (NCBI taxonomy): Bacteria > Pseudomonadati > Pseudomonadota > Gammaproteobacteria > Pseudomonadales > Pseudomonadaceae > Pseudomonas > Pseudomonas sp. AB6. The sequence goes on along the minus strand of NZ_JAVIWJ010000001.1, from coordinate 4,593,274 downwards.
GTGTAAACGCGAATATCATGACCGCGTTGCTGACACTCCAGGGCAATGCGCATGAAGTCGCGTTGCAGACCGCCGAACGGAAAGTATTTGTACAACACAAACGCCAATTGCATCAGTTGGGTTCCTTTGCCAGCAACAGCGAGCCCAACTGGCTCGCTACTCGCTCGGGATTCAAACGAGTGAAGCACAACGGCCACTCGCTACTTAGATCGAAACGACGCTGTTCTTCAACGGTCGGGCGATAGGTGCATTTCTTTTGCAGGCAGGGCGCGCAGGGGAAGTCGCTGGCCATGTGTACCTGGGATCTACCATAAGCACCGGTCAATACCGGGTCAGTGGGACCAAACAGTGACAGGGTCGGCACGTCCAGCGCAGCCGCCAAATGGCCGAGGCCGGTGTCCACCGCCACACATGCCTGAGCGCCAACCAACACCCGCGCGACACCCGCCAAGTTGAGTTTGGGCAGCACCACAACGTTATCGAGCCCAAGTGCGATGCGTTCTGCGCGGGCCAACTCGGCGGGATTGCCCCACGGCAGGCGCACTTGCAGCCCACGCCCGCTCATGATCTCAGCCAACTGCCGCCAGTAGAGCTCCGGCCAGTGTTTGGTGGCCCACGTGGTGCCATGTAAAAACAGCACAAACGGCTCGTCCACCGGCGCATCAATCAAGCGCGAACGATCAAGGCCGTAATCGCCGATATCGTCCGGCACCTCATAGCCCAACGCCTGGGCAAATAACAACCGCGAGCGTTGCACCGCATGCTGCTCAGGATTGACGGGGAAATGCCGATCATAGAATCGGCTCGCCAATGGTTCGCGGGCCGACAGCCGATCAAGGCCAACTACCGGCGCCTTGACGTAACGAGTAAGCCAGGCACTTTTTACCAGCCCTTGGGCGTCAATTACCAAGTCGTAACGGGTTTCGCTTAAGCGTTTCTTCAAGCCGCGCCATTCGCCGTTCCTGAAGGTTTGCCAGAGGTTTTTACGCCAGCGACGAATCGCCACCGGAATGACCTCAGCCACCGCAGGATGCCAAGACGGGATCTCGGCGAAGCTTTCTTCAACCACCCAATCGAACTGAATGCCCGGTAACGCACGAGCAGCGTCGGTCAACGCTGGCAACGCATGAATCACATCCCCCAAAGAGGAAGTCTTAATCAACAGTACCCGCAAACTACACAAAATCAGGAAACCTCGACCGGGGTGCCGCCCAAGCGACTCAGCGCCTCGACCACAGGTTTGGGTTCAAGCAGACGCAAGCAATTGTAATGACCGAAACGGCAGGTACGCTCGAAGCAAGGGCTGCACTCGATGCCCAATTGGACGATTTCGACGTGTTCAGCCAGTGGTGGCGTAAAAGCTGGCGAGGTAGAGCCGTAGACCGCCACCAATGGCCGGTTGAGCGCTGCAGCCACGTGCATCAGCCCTGAGTCGTTGGACACCACCGCGTCGGCGCAAGACATCAGATCGATGGCTTCGGCCAGCGAGGTTTCGCCGCAGAGGTTGATTGACTCTTCACGCAAACCCGGAATCAACCGTTCGCGAATACTTTCGCCGACCGGATGATCCTTCTTTGAGCCAAACAGCCACACTTGCCATCCCTCTCGAACCTTCGCCTCAGCCACTTTGGCGTAGTGCTCGGCTGACCAGCGCTTGGATTCGCCGAACTCAGCGCCGGGGCACAGCACCAACAACGGACGATCCAGGCTCAAGCCAAACTTCTGCAGTGCGACGTCGCGGGTAGCGGCATCGATTTGCAGGCTCGGGCGTGGATAAGGCCGTGGAATCTCAGCGTCAGCTTCGAAGGCCAGCGCCATAAACCGCTCAATCATCAGCGGGTAACGCTGTTTGTCCAGGGTGCGCACGTCGTTGAGCAATCCGTAGCGAAACTCGCCACGCCAACCGGTGCGCTTGGGGATGCCCGCAAAAAAGGGGACCAGCGCTGACTTCAGGGAGTTGGGCAGCAGTATCGCCTGGTCGTACTGCCCCTTCAGTGACTTGCCGATCCGGCGCCGAGTGGCTAATTCAAGTACGCCGTGGCCGAGCGGAAAGCTCAAGGCCCTACGCACTTGCGGCATGCGCTCAAGGATGGGCCGACTCCATTCGGGCGCCAGCACATCGATTTCACACTGGGGATGACGCTGCTTCAAGCATTGAAACAGTGTTTGTGCCATCACCATGTCGCCGACCCAGCTTGGCCCTACGATCAGAATTCTCATGCTTAATCCAAAAACCATCAGAAACGATCAGGGAGGCTTATCAGGTTGCGGAGCGGTTCCACACAACCTGACGCCTCCCTGTCATAGCTATAAAGGCATACCACCCTTGGCACGCCGGATAAGACTGTTAACTCAAACCCAACCCCGCCCAGATCCGCAGCACTTCGCGCCTTTCGGCATGAAACTGATCACCACTGACCACCCCGGCTTGCTTCTGCAAAGCCTGACGGTGCGCGGCTGCACGATAGACTTTATAAGCCTCCCGCAACAGATCTGCATCTGCGCTCGGGATTAGACTTGCGTGTTCCAGCCCTTCGAGTATGCGGATGTTGTCGGTGTAGCGCAGCAGCTCCGGGTGCTCCCAGGACCATGCCAAGGCGGCGTATTGCACCATAAATTCGATATCGACGATACCTCCGGCATCCTGCTTGAGATCGAACGGTGCCGTGGCTTCAAAGGCGTTGGCGGCGGTTCCGGCCACGGTAGCCTTGCTGCCGAGGGTGCCGCGCATCTTGGCGCGCATCTCACTGACGTCGGTCCGTAAGGCCGTTAAATCACGTTCACGACTCAGCACCGCTGCGCGCACTGCCTCAAACGCCGAGCCGACCTCATGACTCCCAACCAATACGCGCGCACGAACCAGCGCCTGATGTTCCCAGGTCCAGGCTTCGCTTTGTTGATAGCGATCGAACGCGCCCAATGAACTGACCAGCAATCCAGATGCGCCCGAGGGTCGCAGGCGCATATCAACCTCGTACAACTGGCCAGAATTAGTTTGGGCGGTCAGCAAATGAATAATTCGCTGACCCAGTCGGGTGAAGAACTGCGCGCTGTCGATGGGTTTGGCGCCATCGGTTTCCGCGTGGGGATCACCGTCATGGATGAACACTAGATCCAGGTCCGAGCCGTGACCCAATTCGATACCGCCGACCTTCCCATAGCCTACGATGATAAAGCCCGGATCACACAACGTGCCATCAGAATGCTTAGGTGTACCGTGTTTAGCCACGGTGTGTCGCCAAGCCAGCGCCAGTACTTGTTCAAGAATCGCTTCCGCCAGCCAGGTCAGGTAGTCGCTGACTTTCATCAATGGCAGATTACCGCTGATCTCCGAGGCCGCCACCCGCAAGCTGTGCGCCAGCTTAAAATGGCGCAGGGCTTCCATTTGCTGTTCCAGGTCGTCCTCAGGAATACGCGTCAGCCGTTCGCGTAACTCAGCGCCCAGCTCCGGGGCCAAAGGCGGGCTAAACAGACGGTCCTCGTTGAGCAGCTCATCGAGCAATAGTGGAAAACGCGCGATTTGCTCGGCGATCCACGGACTGGCCGCACATAGCGTCAACAGGCGCCGCAAAGCTCTCGGATTTTCAGTTAGCAACACCAGATACGCCGAACGTCGAGCAACAGCTTCGACCAGCGGCAGCACGCGCTCCAGCACCAAGTCCGGATCACTGTGCTCAACCGTTTGGGCCAGCAGCCTCGGAATAAACGCATCAAGACGCTCGCGACCCAGGCGTTGCATGGCACGCAGTTGCGGGCTATTGCGCAATCCCGACAGACGTTTCAACGCATTAGCGGCGTCAGCAAAACCGCCATCTTCCAGCTGCCGACAGGCTGCGCCTTCATCCTGAGAATCTTCCCATAACGGCAACCACTCTGTGCCCAACACTACTACCCGGCCTTCATCGCCGTCCTCCTCATCCGGGTCGGCGATGACCTGACGGAAATGCCACGCCACTCGGCCGCGCCAATACATTAGTCGCTCGAGAAAACTTGCCCAGTCGGCAAAGCCCAGCATGAAAGCCATACGCGCTTGATCAACTTCGCCATCGGGCAGCATCTGGGTCTGACGATCAGCGATTGCCTGGATTGCGTGCTCGGTGTACCGCAAGAACTCATAAGCTTGGCGCAACTCACCGACCACCGCCGGCGGCAAGTAACCTTGGCCTTCCAAGGTATTGAGCACTTTTAACAAAGGTCGTTGCTGCAAGCTGAGGTCGCGACCACCATGGATTAGTTGGAACGCCTGGGCGATAAATTCGACTTCTCGAATACCGCCAGAGCCCAGTTTTATGTTGTCGGCCATACCTTTACGGCGGACTTCCTGATGAATCAGCTGCTTCATCGTGCGCAGCGCTTCGATGGCTGAAAAGTCCAAATAACGCCGATATACAAAGGGCCGTAGCAGGTCGATCAACAGGGCACCGGCCTGTTGATCTCCGCCTACCACTCGCGCCTTGATCATGGCGTAGCGCTCCCAGTCACGACCCTGGTCCTGGTAATACTGCTCTAGCGCATTGAAGCTAAGCACCAGCGCGCCGGATGAACCGTAAGGCCGCAGACGCATGTCAACGCGGAACACAAAGCCGTCCACCGTGATCGGATCTAGGGCTTTGATTAGCCGTTGACCCAACCGGATAAAAAATTCCTGGTTGTCGATAGACCGCTTGACCCCTTGGGTTTCGCCACCTTCGGGGTAGCCGAAGATCAGGTCTATGTCGGACGACAGGTTGAGCTCCACCGCGCCTAGCTTGCCCATTCCGAGGATCACCATCTGTTGCGGCTCCCCGCTGCGACGACCCATCGGCGTACCGAACTGCTGACAATGACGCAGGTACAACCACTGATAAGCCAAATCGATGCAGGCATCCGCCATGTCTGACAGGTCACGGCAGGTTTCTATAAGGTCGGCCTGGCGGCTCAGGTCACGCCAGACAATGCGAATTTGGTGGCGGGTGCGCTGTCTGCGCAGTAGGCGGCCCAAGTCGTCTTCGGTTTCGGCGGTCTGCACGGCGGCGGCTATTTGCTCGCGTAACTCCCCTGCCCAAAAACTGCGATCCAGTTGCCCGGAGTCCATCAAGTCCAAAAACATTGAGGTGTCGCGAGACATTTGCTCGGCCACAAAATCGCTGGCCGCGCACACCCGTTCGAACGTTACACGGCGGGAGTCGGGCCATGCATCAAGTTGAGCCAGGGCGGCATCCGATAAAGCGGTGGCATTAGTGCGTAAAGTCAGTTGCGCACGACCGACAAACGGAAGGAGGATGGCCGGCAGTTCGGCCAGCAAAGGGAGACTCATGGGCTATCCTTGGTCGGCGTGGGGAGGGACCGCCGCAGTGGCAGGAACAAATGCATAACTGACAGAATCGTCGAACAAAAGTTAGAAATAGCTAAAAACCAGAATTTATTGGCAGCTAACATCAACTTTTAACCTGTTACAGTTCACTTCGCACTCACATTATCGATTTACATCACAACACAATAGGAGCTGCACTTACGCTCTTCTGTAGTTTTACTACTAGGAGACAAAGTCGAAAGGCTGAAATGGCCGACGATTTGTAGTAAAACTACACAACGCCGGTACAACCTCCGGTCATCCAAGAATTTTATGTCGTCTGCCCACAAGGCCAGTCGCTAACTCAGGCAACCGATTCTGGAAGCCTTTCCGCCCTGGAGCAAGCCATGCAAGACCTCGATCCCGTCGAAACCCAGGAATGGTTGGACGCCCTGGAATCGGTTCTCGACAAAGAAGGCGAAGACCGCGCCCACTATTTGATGACCCGTATGGGCGAGCTTGCCACCAGAAGTGGCTCACAGCTGCCTTACGCCATCACCACGCCATATCGCAACACGATTCCCGTTACCCACGAAGCACGCATGCCTGGCGACCTGTTCATGGAACGCCGCATTCGCTCGTTGGTGCGATGGAACGCTTTGGCCATGGTGGTCAAAACCAACATGAACGACCCCGATCTGGGCGGCCATATTTCCAGCTTCGCCTCAAGCGCAACCCTGTATGACATCGGTTTCAACTATTTTTTCCAGGCTCCGACCGATGAACACGGCGGCGACCTGATCTACTTCCAGGGTCACGCATCACCAGGCGTTTACGCCCGTGCATTCATGGAAGGCAGGATTACCGAAGACCAAATGAACAACTTCCGTCAGGAAGTTGATGGCAAAGGCCTGTCGTCATACCCGCATCCGTGGCTGATGAAGGATTTCTGGCAGTTCCCGACCGTCTCCATGGGCCTGGGCCCGATTCAGGCGATCTACCAGGCACGCTTCATGAAGTACCTGGAACATCGCGGCTACATCCCTGAAGGCAAGCAAAAAGTCTGGTGCTTCCTCGGAGATGGCGAGACTGACGAACCAGAATCGCTGGGCGCAATCTCTTTGGCCGGTCGTGAAAAACTCGACAACCTGATTTTCGTCGTCAACTGCAACCTGCAGCGTCTTGACGGTCCGGTTCGCGGCAACGGCAAGATCATCCAGGAACTCGAAGGCGTGTTCCGTGGCGCTCAATGGAACGTGACTAAAGTCGTTTGGGGCCGTTTCTGGGACCCACTGCTGGCTAAAGATACCGACGGTATCCTGCAACGCCGGATGGATGAAGTCATCGACGGCGAATACCAGAATTACAAAGCCAAAGACGGCGCATTCGTTCGCGAACACTTCTTCAACTCGCCTGAACTCAAGGCGATGGTTGCTGATTTGTCCGACGACGAAATCTGGAAGCTCAACCGCGGTGGTCATGACCCGTACAAGATGTATGCGGCCTACCACCAGGCAGTCAACCACAAGGGTCAACCGACCGTGGTATTGGCCAAGACCATCAAAGGTTATGGCACTGGCGCCGGCGAAGCGAAAAACACCGCGCACAACACCAAGAAAGTTGACGTCGACAGCCTGAAAAGCTTTCGCGACCGTTTCGACATTCCGATCAAAGATGATCAATTGGATACCCTGCCGTTCTTCAAACCAGAACCAGACAGCGCCGAAGCCCGTTACTTGAGCGAGCGCCGCACTGCACTCGGTGGTTTCGTCCCTCAGCGCCGCGCCAAGAGCTTCAGCTTGCCGACGCCGCCGCTGGAAAGCCTTAAAGCACTGCTTGACGGTACTGGCGACCGCGAAATCTCCACCACCATGGCCTTCGTGCGGATTCTGTCGCAATTGGTCAAGGACAAGGAAGTCGGCCAGCGTATCGTGCCGATTATCCCGGATGAAGCCCGTACTTTCGGTATGGAAGGCATGTTCCGTCAGTTGGGCATCTACTCGTCCGTCGGCCAGCTCTACGAGCCAGTCGATAAAGAACAAGTGATGTTCTACCGCGAAGACAAGAAAGGTCAGATTCTCGAAGAAGGCATCAACGAAGCAGGCGCTATGTCCTCCTTCATTGCTGCCGGTACCTCGTACAGCAGCCACAACCAACCGATGATTCCGTTTTACATCTTCTATTCGATGTTCGGTTTCCAACGGATCGGTGACTTGGCTTGGGCCGCTGGCGACAGCCGCACCCGTGGCTTCCTGGTTGGCGGCACGGCCGGTCGAACCACGCTCAACGGTGAAGGTCTGCAGCACGAAGACGGTCACAGCCACATTCTGGCCTCGACCATCCCGAACTGCCGCACATTCGACCCGACTTACGGCTATGAACTGGCGGTGATCATCCGTGAAGGCATGCGCCTGATGTTCGAAGAGCAGCAGGACGTTTTCTACTACCTGACCGTGATGAACGAGTCCTACGCGCACCCGGCCATGCCGGCGGGTTCCGAGGCAGGCATCATCAAGGGTATGTACTTGCTTGAGGAGGACACCAAGGAAGCGGCGCACCACGTCCAACTCATGGGCTCGGGCACTATCCTGCGTGAAGTACGCGAAGCGGCGAAGATTCTGCGCGAGCAGTTCAACGTCGGTGCAGATGTCTGGAGCGTCACTAGCTTCAACGAACTGCGTCGCGACGGTCTTGCCGTTGAACGCAGTAACCGTCTGCACCCAGGTCAGAAACCTGTCCTGAGCTACGTGGAAGAATGCCTCACTGGCCGTAAGGGTCCGGTGATTGCATCGACCGACTATATGAAACTGTTCGCTGACCAGATTCGTCAGTGGGTACCGACCAAAGAATACAAAGTCCTGGGCACTGACGGTTTCGGCCGCAGTGATAGCCGCAAGAAGCTGCGTAACTTCTTTGAAGTTGACCGCCACTTCGTGGTGCTGGCGGCTTTGGAAGCCTTGGCTGATCGCGGCGACATCGAACCTAAAGTAGTGGCTGAAGCCATTGCCAAGTTCGGCATCGATCCTGAAAAACGTAACCCACTGGACTGTTAAGAGTCTGTCTCAAGATCGCAAAGGGCGCTGACAAGAAGCGCGGAACAGCTGAGGATGCGGAATTTACCCACGTAAATGAGCGTCCGACGCTGTGTTCGTCGCAACCAACACAGTGCAGTCGAGAGTGAACAGGTTCTCCGAAGGAGAGACATTGTGAGTGAGCTAATTCGAGTACCCGACATCGGCAACGGTGAAGGCGAAGTCATTGAGTTAATGGTCAAGGTCGGCGATCGCATCGAAGCCGAACAGAGCATTCTTACGCTGGAATCGGACAAGGCGAGCATGGAAATCCCTGCGCCTAAAGCCGGTGTCATCAAAAGTATGAAAGTGAAACTGGGCGACCGCCTTAAAGAAGGCGACGAACTGTTTGAGCTGGAAGTAGAAGGTGACGCAGCTGCGCCTGCCGCCGAAGCAGCTGCCGCCGCACCCGCTGCGGCCGCGGCTCCAGAAAAAGCAGCGCCCGCTCCAGCTGCGGCTGAACCGGCAGCTGCTCCTGCGGCTGCGGCTGCGGCTGCGGCCAGCGAAACCATTCAGGACATCCACGTTCCTGATATTGGGTCATCCGCCAAAGCCAAAATCATCGAAGTAATGGTTAAGGTCGGCGACACCATCGTGGCGGATCAATCACTGATCACCCTCGAATCTGACAAGGCCAGTATGGAAATCCCTTCGCCGTCCGCCGGCGTAGTGGAAAGCATCATTATCAAGCTGGACGATGAAGTCGGTACCGGTGACCTGATCCTGAAGTTGAAAGTGGCCGGCGCAGCTGCACCCTCCGCACCGGCTCAAGCCGCAACACCAGCAGCTCCAGCGAAGGCTGACGCGGCGCCTGCGTCAGTAGCAAAAACGGAAGAAGCACCTGCCTCTCAAGCGCCTGCACCCGCACCTGCTAAAGACGGGGCCAAGACTCACGCGGGACCGGCTGTGCGCCAATTGGCCCGTGAATTGGGCGTAGAGCTGGGCGCTGTCGGAGCAACGGGCCCACACGGTCGCGTGCTCAAGGAGGACGTGCAAGTTTACGTCCAGGCCATGATGCAGAAAGCTAAGGCTGCACCCGCTGCCGGTGCTACCGGCGGCGCAGGTATTCCGCCGATTCCGGTGGTTGATTTCAGCCGTTATGGCGAAACCGAAGAAGTGCCGATGACGCGCCTGATGCAACTGGGTGCTGCCAGCCTGCATCGCAGCTGGTTGAATATTCCGCACGTGACTCAGTTCGATCAGGCTGATATCACAGAGCTTGAAGCGTTCCGTATCGCGCAAAAATCCGTTGCAGAAAAGGCCGGTGTCAAGCTGACCGTATTGCCACTGCTGCTCAAGGCCAGTGCCTTCCTGCTTAAGGAACTACCGGACTTCAACAGCTCGTTGGCGCCAAGCGGCAAGGCCATCATCCGCAAGAAATACGTGAACATCGGCTTTGCCGTGGACACACCGGAAGGTTTGCTTGTCCCGGTCATCAAGAACGTCGATCAGAAAAGCTTGCTGCAACTGGCGGCTGAAGCCGCTGAACTGGCCGAAAAAGCCCGTTCAAAGAAGCTGTCTGCTGACGACATGCAAGGCGCTTGTTTCACGATCTCAAGCCTTGGGCACATTGGCGGTACCGGGTTCACGCCAATCGTCAACGCACCAGAAGTGGCGATCCTTGGCGTATCAAAAGCTACCATCCAACCCGTATGGGATGGCAAAGTCTTCCAGCCGAAACTGATGCTGCCGCTGTCATTGTCCTACGATCACCGTGTTATCAACGGCGCTGCTGCTGCACGCTTCACCAAACGCTTGAGCGAGCTGCTAGCGGACATCCGAACGATGCTGCTGTAACAAACGGTGCAAAAACCTGTAGAAGCCAACTTACTGGTGGGAGGATTGATGCGGTTTTCTTGAAAACTCGCCTCACCAACAAGTTGGTTCCGACAGGCACTATTTCCGAGCTGCCACGCTCGTACCTCAACCCCGCCAACTTGGCGGGGCTTTTTTTGCCTAAAAAGAAGCGCTAAACAGTATTACGTCAGATCTCGTGCACTAAACCGATAGATTTATAGCACTAAGCCACCGCGCTCACTTGTCAGCCAGAGCTGCATGATGCAACCTTGCGGCACGCGACATAAAAGAGGGCTTTAGCCCGTGCGCGATCAGCATTCTGAAAGCGAGCCCTTGATGAAAAGCCAACCCGATGCCGTCGGTCGAACCGCGGCCGAGGTAGTGACGCAATTACCGGTGCCTTCTCGGCTCGGTATGTTGCGTTTCGAACGGCTGAACGAAGCTAACTGGGCGCTGCTGTACCTTGATCCCAATTGCGAAAAACAGTTCGGCTTGCCCGCAGTAGAGCTGTGTGCGCTGGTTGGCTCGCCGTATGCAAACCTGATGGAGCCGCAAGCGCGCCATCAGATGCACGAAGCCGTACAAGCACAATTGAAAGACAGCCCGTTCTATCTGATTCGCTACACACTGCACACTGCAAAAGGCGAGATAAGCCTGCTAGAGGTTGGTGAAGGATACCGACAACACAACCGCGACTTGCTGCGCGGTTACTTGATGGTGGTGCAAGGACTATTCGACAACAACGATCCGAGCGCCGCCCAAGATCTGGACACTCAAAACAACCGTTTGCACATCGCGCTTGAACTTAACCAGCGCGCTCAGCATGAACAGTTGCAGCACCTGGAGCGGGTACGCGCCCAGCAAAGCCTGATTCTACGGCTGGCCCGTCATCGCTACAGCACACATGACTCAGTACAAGAAGCAGCCAAGTTGATCACCCAAAGCGCCTGCGAGATATACGATATCTCGTGTGCAAGTATCTGGAATCTCAGCGGCAGTCATTTGGAGCCCATCGCGGCGTACCACCTCGACACTGGTGATTTCGTACAGCCCAAAGCGATTGATCTTGCCCATTTCCCGAATTACCTCGAAGCGCTGCACACCAGTCGAGCCATTGATGCCAACGATGTCATGCACGATCCGCGCACAAGCGAATTAGCCGACAAACTGAGGCCCAGAGACATCAATGCAATACTTGACGCAAGCATCCGCATTGATGGCTTGGTGGTTGGCGTACTGTGCCTTGAACAGATCGGCATAGCGCGCCCGTGGCAATCCGATGAAATTGCATTCGCTGGCGAGCTGGCTGACCAGTTTGCCCAAGTCATCAACAACCACAACCGACGCACCGCTACCAGCGCCCTGCACCTGTTTCAGCGTGCCGTGGAGCAAAGTGCCAACGCGTTTTTGCTGGTCAACTGCAACGGTGTGGTCGAGTACGTCAACCCTAGCTTCACCGCGATCACTCAATACACCACTGAAGAAGTACATGGTCACCGACTGTCCGAGCTTCCGGCGTTAGAAAATCTCAATGAACTGCTGATCGACGCCAACTCCAGCCTCGACAAAAGCAACAGCTGGCAGGGTGAGTTCAAGAGCCGCCGAAAAAATCTCGAACCTTACTGGGGTCAGCTTTCAATTTCCAAGGTGTATGGCGACGACCGAGAGTTGACCCACTACATCGGCATCTACGAAGACATTACTCAAACCAAGGCGGCACAACAGCGCATTGAACGCTTGGCGTACACCGACAATCTCACCAGCCTGGGTAACCGGCCGGCGTTCATCCGCAACCTTGATGAGCGTTTTGCCAGAGACAGCGACACGCCGATCAGCCTCTTGCTGGTGGACATCGACAACTTCAAGCGCATTAATGACAGCCTTGGCCACCAGACCGGCGATAAATTGCTGATCAGTCTTGCCCGGCGCCTGCGCAATAGCCTGAGCCCCCGTGGCAGCCTTGCGCGTTTCGCCAGCAATGAATTCGCCGTGCTGCTAGATGACACTGATGTCGAGGCCGGTATACAAATCGCTGTCCAGGTACTAAAGACCCTGGACAAACCAATGTTCGTCGACAACCAATTGATCAGCGTCACCGGCTCCGTAGGCTTGGCCAGTGCGCCGATTCACGGGCGCGATCCACAAACATTGATGAAGAACGCCGGCTTGGCGCTGCACAAAGCCAAAGCAAACGGCAAGCATCAGGTGCAGGTCTTTACCGAAGCACTGGACGCAGAAGCCAGCTATAAGCTGTTCGTCGAAAACAACCTGCGTCGTGCACTGACTCAGAATGAACTGGAAGTTTTCTACCAGCCCAAACTGTGCCTGCGCAGCGGCCGCTTGCTAGGAATGGAAGCGCTGTTACGCTGGAATCATCCGGAAAAAGGCATGATCCGCCCGGACCAGTTCATCAGCGTTGCGGAGGAAACCGGGTTGATTATCCCTATCGGGAAATGGGTTGCGCGCCAAGCTTGCCGCATGAGCAAAGAGCTGACTGCCGCAGGGCTGCACCACCTGCACGTAGCAATCAACGTCTCACCCAAACAGTTTTCTGATCCAGACTTAGTGACTTCGATTGCCAACATCCTCAAGGAAGAACGCTTGGCTGCAACCATGCTTGAGCTTGAGCTTACCGAGGGGCTGCTGCTGGAAGCGACCGATGACACTCGCCAACAACTCGACTTTTTGAAACAGCTGGGCCTGAGTCTTGCCATGGATGATTTTGGCACTGGTTATTCATCACTGAGCTATTTGAAAAAATTTCCGATTGATGTGATCAAGATTGATCGCAGTTTCATCCGTGACATACCCGATAACCAAGACGATATGGAGATCACATCCGCGGTGATCGCCATGGCTCACAACCTTAAACTCAAAGTGGTCGCCGAAGGGATCGAAACCGTTGAACAACTGAGATTCCTGCGCCGACACCGATGTGACGTCGGCCAAGGCTATTTGTTCGACCGCCCCATTCCAGGCAGTGATCTAATCGAAAAGCTCCGACGTTACCCTCGCGGCCCACTGGTTGATCTCCAGTCCTGCTGATACCGCTGCCGCTCTGAATACTACGTTCGTCCTGATTCCTCCTTCTCCCCTTCCCTCATAGCTGAACTGTCGGGCAAACTGTCGGTCTTTCATCTATCACCCCCATTAAGACGTCATCGACCATCCCCATTCTGTTACCTCGCGCTGACAAGAGGACATGAATCATGGCTTTGCGCTCGGAGATACTTGTGAACAAAAACGTACTGCCTACCTCCGAACAAGCACTACCGGGTCGCGAAACTCCTATGAGCGTTCCGGAAAAACATTTCGTCAACGGCAATCCGCTGCTGGGTCCATTCCCTGGCAGTGTTGATTTTGCGATCTTTGGTCTGGGCTGCTTTTGGGGCGCCGAACGTCGGCTATGGCAGCAACCCGGCGTCTATAGCACTTCAGTGGGTTACGCCGGCGGTATTACGCCGAATCCAACGTATGAAGAAACATGCTCCGGCCTGACCGGCCATAGCGAAGTGGTGCTGGTGGTTTATGACACCGAACAAACGACGTACGAAGCGTTGTTGAAAGTTTTCTGGGAAGCCCACAACCCAACTCAGGGTATGCGCCAAGGCAACGACATCGGCACGCAATACCGTTCGGTTATCTACTGCACAAAAGAGTCACAGCTGGAAGCAGCGATAGCCAGCAAAGAAACGTTTCAAGCTGAATTAGATAAAGCAGGCTTGGGCAAAATCACCACTGAAATCGAAGAAGCGCCGACGTTCTACTACGCAGAAGCCTATCACCAGCAATACCTGGCCAAGAACCCGGCGGGTTATTGCGGGCTGGGTGGGACCGGGGTTTGTTTGCCGGCGTGAGAGCCAGGGGCGCCCAATAACCCGCATTTTTTCGGCAAGCCGGCTCCCACAGGTTTTGCCCTGCACACATCGATGGGAGCAGCAAGCCTGCGAAAGGGCCGATCAAGCACCAACGATTTGTCTGGTTACGCGCTACTCCGCAATCAACCAATCCATCTGCCAACCACCTTGGGTTTGCCCCAAGGTCTGGGCCAGCCATGGCATTAACTCGAGCAGCTCTTCCTCCAATCCCCATGGCGGATTAGCGATAACCAAACCCGAACCGTTCAAACTCTGCGGCGTGTTCAACGGATGCACGAACAACTCGACACGCAACAGCTTCGGCGCGCCCGTCTCGGCCAAATCCTGATAGAAACGACGCAGCAGACGCGTGTCTTTAATTGGGTACCATATGGCCGCCACCGTCTGACGCATACGACCGATGGTTTCTTTTAAGGCCACCGTGCAGCGTTTCATCTCATCCAATTGCTCGAACGGCGGGTCAATCAGCAGCAGTCCACGCTTTTCCGCCACTGGCAGCAGCGCACGCGGCACGTGCCAGCCTTCGCCTAAGTGCACGGCAACACGTCGATCACCACGCATGTTCTCTTTGAGCAAGCGACCGTCTTGCGGATGCTTCTCGTTTAGCAGGATGCGCTCGCGCTCACGGGTCAGGCGGCGGGCGATTTCCGGAGAACCCGGGTAATAGCGCAATTCGCCATCCGGGTTCATGTCGTGCAGCACTTGCATGTAATCGGCAGTGAGCGCCGGGAGGTCCGAGGCGCCCCACAAACGACCAACACCTTCAAGCCATTCACCCGTGCGGCTGGCCTGATCGCCCTTAAGATCATACAGACCAATCCCGGCGTGGCTGTCGATGTAAGCGAACGGTTGCTCTTTGCGCGCCATAAGGGCGATCAAGCGAGTCAGAGTCAAGTGTTTGAACACATCGGCGTGGTTGCCAGCGTGGAAAGCGTGACGGTAATTCATGGCGGCTCCTGGAAGGCCGCAAAGTCTACATGAATTTGCCTCAGGCAAAAAAACGCAAAGGCAGCGAGTTAACTGAAAACGACCTGTTTATAGGTATACCGGCCATTGCACTCACTGGGCCTTGCCGCCGAGCAAGAGCAGAACCAGAATCGACCCATACCGAATAAAGGAGCAGATCACATGATGCATGCGGATTTAATTGACCAAGAAGACCTGCTCGGCCAACTCAGGGCATTGGGCTTCGATATGCCCCCTGGCGCCACCGCTGAACAAGCGTGCGCCCAAGCGGTGTGCGGCCTAACAGAGGCCCGCGCCACGGCATTACGCCGAATGATCGAGCAAATGCTGACAGGCAGCGCAATGATTTTACCGGCCGTGCGCCAGGCGATTGATCAGCAGTTATTACCGGCGTTGGCGGTCTATAAACAGAGCCGAGGGTAAACGCATTGGCAAACCTGTGGAACCGAATTCATTCGGGAAAGGGCCGTATTTGACACACCCCCTTCCCGAATGAATTCGGTCCCACAGTGTGAGTTTGTCGTTACATCAACTACAACCTCACACTCGCAAAGGTAGATTCATTCCGCGCCTGGCTCAGCGCTGATAGAGGGCCAGACAAAGGTGTCAGCAGCAGTGATTGTGGAATAGGCATCATCGCCACTTGCTGTGCGGTATTTGAACCTACGCGCTCGTCGCGTGGTGGAATCCCGAAGTATTCGCGATAGCACTTGGAGAAGTGTGGGGTGGATACAAAACCGCAGACCGAAGCCACTTCGATGATTGACATCGGCGTTTGCTTGAGTAGTTGCCGGGCACGGATTAAGCGCAGCTTGAGGTAATAACGCGACGGCGAGCAGTGCAGGTATTTCTGGAACAGTCGCTCCAACTGACGACGGGACACCGCGACGTACACCGCCAGCTCGTCCAAATCAATCGGTTCTTCGAGGTTAGCCTCCATCAACGCGACGATTTCCTGAAGCTTGGGCTGATTGGTGCCGAGCATGTGCTTGAGCGGCACACGCTGGTGATCCTGCTCGTTGCGAATACGCTCGTAGACAAACATCTCGGAGATCGCTGCCGATAACTCGCGACCGTGATCACGACTGATTAAGTGCAGCATCATGTCCAGCGGTGCGGTGCCGCCCGAACTGGTAAAGCGAGTTCGGTCGAGGGTGAACAAACGAGTGCTCATGGAAACGCGCGGGAAAGCTTCCTGCATCGACGCCAAGCATTCCCAATGCACGCTGCAATCAAAACCATCCAGCAGACCCGCGCATGCCAACGCCCAACTGCCAGTGCAAACCGCGCCTAGACGACGGGATTGGCGTGCCTGGCTCTGCAACCAGCTCACGTGTTCGCGGGTTACCGTGCGCTGAATGCCCACACCGCCGCAGACAATCACGATATCGAGGACTGGCGCTTTATGCATAGAAGCATCGGGGGTGATTTGCAAACCATCACTAGCCCAGACTTGGCCACCATCCGCACTCAGAGTGGACCAGCGATATAGCTCGCGACCAGACAGCTGATTGGCCATTCTCAGCGGCTCTACGGCTGAAGCCAGCGAGATCAGCGTGAAGTTGTCCAACAGCAAAAAGCCGATGGATTGAGGCGTGCGGTTCTGGTTCTGGGACTGAGCACCAGAGTTGAACGAAGTCATCGCGGTATCTCCTCACACTAGGCGGTTAATGGCCTCAGGAAGAGGCTCTTGTTATTTCCCCCATTCGTGGAGGGTTTTGGATATCACAACGCAATTGCCATGCCTAAGTTGAATGGGCATTCAATAAAACCTGAAAACGACGTCGTGATGTGTCTATATAAGGAGGTTTACCACCACAGGCTATAAGGCGACAAACGCCGCGTAAAGCAAGGGTTTAGGGAGGTTGAGCAGTTCGGTATCACATGTGTGAAGCGCGTACCGGGTCTGACTAAAAGAGTGTCACTGCGGTGCACGAACAGACTGGCGGTCAGCGTTTGAGGTATTGCGCGCCAAAAGGTGGCGCTGGCTTCAGCAAATGATCGATAACCGGGCAGCCGTGTTTTAAACAACTCCTAATCGCGAATGAATAGGTTCCCACAGAGAAATCAGCTGTGGGAACCCATTCATTCACAAAGGCATCAGTAAGGGCTCAACACTCAACCGCACTTACCGCCAAACCTCCGCGCGAGGTCTCTTTGTACTTGTCGTGCATGTCAGCACCAGTGTCGCGCATGGTACGAATCACCCGGTCCAGCGAGATGAAATGCTGACCGTCGCCGCGCAATGCCATCTGCGCGGCGTTGATTGCTTTCACGGCGGCAATTGCATTGCGTTCAATACACGGTACTTGGACCAGACCGCCGACCGGATCGCAGGTCAGGCCCAAGTTATGCTCAAGACCGATTTCCGCCGCGTTGCACAATTGCTCCGGTGTTGCGCCCAAAATATCCGCGAGCCCCGCTGCGGCCATGGCACAGGCGGAACCGACTTCGCCCTGACAACCGACTTCAGCCCCTGAAATCGAGGCGTTTTTTTTGCACAGAATGCCAATGGCTGCCGCCGCTAGAAGGTAGTCGACCACATTGGCCTCGCTAACTTCGTCGCTGAACTTGACGAAATAATG
This sequence comes from Pseudomonas sp. AB6, assembly GCF_034314105.1. Taxonomy (NCBI): domain Bacteria; kingdom Pseudomonadati; phylum Pseudomonadota; class Gammaproteobacteria; order Pseudomonadales; family Pseudomonadaceae; genus Pseudomonas; species Pseudomonas sp. AB6. The sequence continues at coordinate 4,575,705 of NZ_JAVIWJ010000001.1, read as the reverse complement.
CAGGACTGCCGGGATAATCCCTGCGGCACCATTGGTCGGAGCCGTCACCATGCGGCCGCCAGCGGCGTTTTCTTCGTTGACTGCCAAGGCAAATAAATTCACCCATTCCATGGCACTAAGCGTCGAGCCGATCACGTTAGGTTTACCCAATTCTTGCAGGCTGCGGTGCAAACGTGCAGCGCGACGGCGAACGTTCAAACCGCCGGGCAAAATACCTTCGTGCTTGAGACCCTGTTCGACGCAATCCTGCATGGCTGCCCACAAACGCATCAGGCTGCTACGGATTTCTTCTTCGCTGCGCCAGACCTTTTCGTTGGCCATCATCAATTGCGAAACGCGCAAACCGTGCTGATTGCAAAGCCGAAGCAGTTCGTCCGCGCTGGAAAAGTCGTAAGGCAATACGGTGGAGTCCATGTCCAATACTCCGCTGGCGGCCTGCGCTTCATCGACGACGAAACCGCCACCGACCGAGTAATACGTGTCGCGATGCACATCGCCGCTCTCGCCCTCGGCGATCAGGGTCATGGCGTTTGGGTGAAACGGCAGGTTTTCATCGATGAGCAACATGTCGCGCTGCCACTCAAAAGGGATCGGCAGGTCGCCATTGAGCAATAGCGTTCCGGTTTCTTTCAGCGTCTTAATGCTCAAGCCGATTTGAGACGGATCAATCGAGTCTGGCCACTGGTTCATCAGCCCCATGATCACTGCGTTGTCACTGCCGTGGCCGATACCGGTAGCGGACAGGGAGCCATACAGGCGAACTTCGATGCGACGAACTTGTTCCAGCTCGTTGCGTTCACGCAACCCTTGGGTGAACAGCGCGGCGGCGCGCATCGGTCCTACGGTGTGAGAGCTGGAAGGACCGATACCGATCTTGAACAGGTCGAACACGCTGATAGCCATTATCGCAAACCCTCTGTAGTCAAGACTCCCGACGCCCAAAGCGTCCGGTGACGGAGCTGCTACGCTGAAGCTGCTATCCGCCGAGATGGGCGCATCATCGGGCTTTTGCCCAGGCGCACGTCGTCTGACACCGACTCACCCATACCCACCAACGTCGTATTGACCAGGAGTTTTCACGCAACAGGATTTCCGACCGATTTGACCACTCGAACTGCGCAGTGACCCTTGAAAAGGGTCTTTTCGCCCGCTAATAAATCTGTAAGCGACCTTGCCGACACTGGATGCGACCCACTATGTACTGGATACGACTACCCCTGTAGGCGTTTGTTTTCCCCTGTTACATGATCAGTCTCGACTCGATTGCCAGGCGCAGTGGTAGAGCTGTCGCGTGAAACGCCTCGCCATTCAGCTGTAACACGCTAAACCACATGAACAGCGTCAGTCGTTACAGGCTGATGACGAGAAGAAAATACCTAGGAGTGCATCGATGAAAGGTTCTCAAACGTTGCTGTTGGCCGCCGCACTGAGTCTCCCCCTGTTGGCGCAAGCCGCAGAACCCGCCCAGTGCGACACCGTCAACTTTTCAGATGTCGGCTGGACTGACATTACGGTTACTACCGCGACCACCAGCGTGATCCTCGACGCTCTAGGCTACAAAACCAAGACCACGATGATTTCCGTTCCAGTGACCTATAAGTCGTTGGCCGACGGTAAAAACATGGACGTGTTCCTTGGCAACTGGATGCCAACGATGGAGAACGACATCAAGGCTTACCGCGACGCAGGCACCGTGGAAACCGTTCGCGCCAACCTGGAAAACGCCAAATACACCTTGGCCGTTCCTCAAGAGCTCTACGACAAGGGTCTACATGACTTTGCCGATATCGCCAAATTCAAGAAAGAACTCGACGGCAAAATCTACGGCATCGAACCTGGCAACGACGGTAACCGCCTGATCCAGAGCATGATCGACAAAAACGCCTTCGGCCTCAAAGATGCGGGCTTCAAAGTCGTTGAATCCAGCGAAGCGGGCATGCTGTCACAGGTGGATCGCGCTCAGCGCCGCAACACTGCAGTAGTGTTCCTGGGCTGGGAACCGCATCCAATGAACACTCGTTTTAAAATGAAGTACCTGACCGGTGGGGACGACTATTTCGGCCCGAACTTCGGTCAAGCAACCATCTACACCAACACCCGCAAAGGTTATACCCAGGAATGCAGCAACGTCGGTCAGTTGCTGAAGAATCTGCAGTTCACGTTGAATATGGAAAGTTCGCTGATGGGCAATGTCTTGGACGACAAGATGAAACCCAATGTAGCGGCTACCGCTTGGCTGAAGAAAAACCCCCAGGTGCTGGATGCCTGGTTAGCCGGTGTAACCACAGTAGACGGTAAACCAGGCCTGGAGGCCGTTAAAGCCAAGCTGGCCAAGTAACTGGTATGCAGACGGGTTCGCCCGTCTGCTGTTGTAATTATTCCCCGCATGCGGACATTCAATACCATGCTGACTGAACACAAAATCCCTCTGGGCGAGTACATCGCCGCCTTTGTTGAATGGCTGACAAAACACGGCGCCAACTATTTCGATTTGATTTCCTCGACCTTGGAATCATTGATCCACGGGGTAACATTTGCCCTGACGTGGTTCAATCCGCTGGCATTGATTGGCCTGATCGCGCTGCTCGCGCACTATATTCAGCGCAAGTGGGGCCTGACCGCATTCGTCATCCTTTCGTTTTTGCTGATCCTCAACCTGGGTTATTGGCAAGAAACCATGGAAACCTTGGCACAGGTGCTATTCGCGACCTTTGTGTGCGTCATCATTGGGGTGCCATTAGGCATTGTCGCTGCTCACAGACCCTTGTTCTACACCCTGATGCGTCCGGTCCTGGACCTAATGCAGACCGTACCAACCTTCGTTTACCTTATTCCTACTCTGACCCTATTTGGTCTGGGTGTAGTACCTGGCCTGATCTCGACAGTGGTGTTTGCGATAGCCGCGCCGATCCGCCTGACTTACCTGGGTATTCGCGACGTACCGCAAGAGTTGCTGGACGCTGGCAAAGCCTTCGGCTGCTCACGTCGCCAACTGCTTTCTCGCATCGAATTGCCCCACGCTATGCCAAGCATCGCGGCAGGCATCACCCAATGCATCATGTTGTCATTGTCGATGGTGGTAATCGCGGCACTGGTGGGCGCGGACGGCCTGGGCAAACCCGTGGTCAATGCGCTGAACACGGCGGACATCGCTTTGGGCTTCGAAGCAGGCCTGGCAATCGTATTGCTAGCGATCATGCTCGATCGTATCTGCAAACAACCTGATGCAAAAATACCGGGTGACGCATGAGCATAATTCGCTTTGAGAACGTAGATGTTGTTTTTGCCAGAGACCCCCGTGAAGCCCTGAAGCTTCTCGACAATGGGATGACTCGCGACCAAATCCTTAAGAAGACCGGGCAGATCGTCGGCGTTGAAAATGCGAGCCTGGACATTGAGAAAGGTGAAATCTGCGTTTTGATGGGGCTTTCCGGCTCTGGCAAATCCAGCTTGCTGCGCTGCATCAATGGCCTGAACACGGTCAGCCGCGGCAAGCTATTTGTTGAACACGAGGGCGCGCAAATCGATATCGCCTCGTGCACACCCGCTGAACTGAAGTTGATGCGTACTAAGCGTATCGCCATGGTCTTCCAAAAATTCGCGCTAATGCCTTGGCTTACGGTTCGCGAGAACATCAGTTTCGGCTTGGAAATGCAGCACCGTGCGCCTCAAGAACGTAACAAGTTGGTAGATGAAAAACTCGAGCTAGTAGGCCTTGTCCAATGGCGCAATAAGAAACCCAACGAGCTTTCCGGTGGCATGCAACAGCGTGTCGGTCTAGCTCGCGCGCTGGCCATGGACGCCGATATTCTGTTGATGGACGAGCCGTTTTCCGCGCTCGACCCGCTGATCCGCCAAGGCCTTCAAGACGAACTGCTGGAACTGCAACGCAAGCTGAACAAAACTATCGTGTTCGTAAGCCACGACCTTGATGAAGCCCTAAAGCTAGGCAGCCGGATCGCGATCATGAAAGACGGTCGGATTGTCCAATACAGCAAGCCTGAAGAAATCGTCCTCAACCCGGCCGATGACTACGTAAGAACCTTCGTTGCTCACACCAATCCCCTCAACGTGTTGTGCGGCCGCAGCCTGATGCGAACACTGGATAACTGCACTCGCGTAAACGGTGAAGTGTGTCTCGATCCGGGCGGTGATTCGTGGATTGGCTTGGGTGAAGGCAATTCCGTCACTGGCGCTCGACAAGGTGCAGCCAATATCGACCTTCAAAATTGGGCTCCGGGACAATCGGTGGAAACCCTAGGCCGCCGTCCAACCTTGGTGCATTCCAACATCGGCATGCGCGACGCGCTGCAAATCCGCTACCAGACCGGCAATAAACTGGTCCTACAGGAAGACAACAAAGTGGTCGGTATCCTGGGTGACAGCGAGCTATACCACGCATTGCTAGGCAAAAGTCTCGGCTGACACCTTATTCTCTGTAAGAGCCAACTTGTAGGCGAGAGGCTTTGGGCGGTGTACCGATTACATCGCCTTGCCAACAAGTGGGTGTCTGCAGTTTCCCCTTATCGACCTTCGCAAAGCTGCCCAACTATCCGCCCATCATTTTTTATTGATTGAACGTTCAATTAAAACTAAATAGACTGGCCATCGCAGAAACGGTCACTTCAGGACCATTGAGCGACCAAAGGAGACGCTTGATATGCCCAAAGTCGGTATGCAACCCATCCGCCGTCAACAGCTGATCCACGCCACTCTAGAGGCGGTTGATCAAGTTGGAATGGGAGACGCCAGCATTGCGCTGATCGCTCGCTTGGCGGGTGTGTCCAACGGCATCATCAGTCACTACTTTCAGGACAAAAACGGCCTGATCGCAGCGACCATGCGTCATTTGATGAATGCCCTGAGCCAGAGCGTTCACGACCGCCGTCTGGCACTCGGCGACGACAACCCACGGGCTCATCTTCAAGTCATCATCGAAGGTAACTTCGATGCCAGCCAAGTCAACGGCCCGGCAATGAAAACCTGGTTAGCCTTCTGGGCCACCAGCATGCACCAGCCGTCATTGCACAGGTTGCAGAGGATCAACGATCACCGGCTTTATTCAAACCTGTGCTGCCAATTTCGCCGAGTGCTGTCATTGAGCGAGGCGCGCACCGCTGCTCGCGGCCTGGCGGCATTGATCGACGGTTTGTGGTTACGCGGCGCGCTGTCAGGCGATGCATTCGACACCGAGCAAGCGCAGCAAATCGCTTACGAATATATGGACTTCCAACTGGCAAAACAGGCGAGCTAGTGCGTTCTTGCGCATCTGCATATCAGCCCTGTGCTCAGTAGCCTTGAAACCCAGACATACCGCACTTGCGAGGACACCATGCCCCGATTCGAACTTCAAAAACTCTACATCGATGGCGGTTACGTCGATTCCAGTAGCGACGCTACGTTCGACGCCATCAACCCGGCTAACGGCCAAATCTTGGCTACCGTGCAGCGCGCAGGCAAAGACGACGTCGAACGCGCCGTGGTCAGTGCCGAAAAAGGCCAAAAAATCTGGGCCGCCATGACCGCCATGCAGCGTTCGCGGATCTTGCGCCGCGCCGTGGACATCTTGCGTGAACGCAACGATGAGCTGGCCGACCTGGAAACCCTCGACACCGGCAAAGCGATTTCCGAAACCCGTTACGTCGACATCGTGACCGGCGCTGACGTGCTGGAATATTACGCAGGCTTGGTGCCCGCCATCGAAGGCGAGCAAATTCCTCTGCGCAGCACCTCGTTCGTGTACACCCGTCGCGAACCGCTGGGTGTAGTGGCCGGGATCGGCGCCTGGAACTATCCGATCCAAATCGCCCTGTGGAAATCCGCACCGGCGCTGGCGGCGGGCAATGCGATGATCTTTAAACCCAGCGAAGTCACGTCGCTGACCACGCTGAAGCTGGCGGAGATCTACACCCAAGCCGGCGTTCCAGATGGCGTGTTCAACGTGCTGACCGGCAGCGGCCGTGAAGTAGGCACATGGCTGACTGAACACCCGCGCATTGAAAAAATCTCGTTCACCGGCGGGACCGACACTGGCAAAAAAGTCATGGCCAGCGCGTCGAGCTCGTCGCTCAAAGACGTGACCATGGAATTGGGCGGCAAGTCACCGCTGATTATCTTCGACGACGCCGACCTTGATCGCGCCGCCGATACGGCGATGATGGCCAACTTCTACAGCTCCGGCCAAGTCTGCACCAACGGCACACGGGTGTTCATACCGCGCTCGTTGAAGGCCGCTTTCGAGGCAAAAATCCTCGAACGCGTGAAGCGCATTCGGGTTGGCAACCCGCAAGATGAGAACACCAACTTTGGTCCGCTAGTGAGTTTTGCGCACATGGAAAGCGTGCTCGGCTATATCGCCAAAGGCAAAGAAGAAGGCGCCCGCCTGCTGTGCGGGGGCGAACGGCTGACTGACGGTGAGTTCGCCAAAGGCGCATTCGTCTCGGCCACGGTGTTCACTGACTGCACTGACGACATGACCATCGTTCGCGAAGAAATTTTCGGCCCGGTCATGAGCATCCTCAGCTACGACACCGAAGAAGAAGTCATCCGCCGCGCCAACGACACCGAGTTCGGTTTGGCGGCGGGCGTCGTCACCAAAGACCTGAACCGCGCCCACCGCGTGATTCACCAGCTTGAAGCCGGCATCTGCTGGATCAACGCTTGGGGCGAATCAGCGGCAGAAATGCCGGTAGGAGGTTACAAACAATCAGGTGTCGGCCGTGAAAACGGGATCAGCTCGTTGGCGCAATACACCCGTATCAAGTCGGTGCAGGTAGAGCTTGGGGAATACACGTCGGTGTTTTGATCCCTACTGGCATCTTCGCAAATGATTTCGCTCCCACAGAGAAATGAATATCACCTGTGGGAGAAAACTCATTGGCAAAGATAGCCTAACTGACCCACCCCACCCATTCATCGAGGGTGCATTTAATGTCCCAAGAATTCGACTACATCATCATCGGAGCTGGCTCCGCTGGTAATACCCTGGCCGCCCGCCTGACCGAAGACCACGGCGTCAGCGTGCTATTGCTGGAAGCGGGAGGCCCGGATTATCGCTTCGATTTCCGCACACAAATGCCTGCTGCGCTGGCCTTCCCACTGCAAGGTCGCCGCTACAACTGGGGCTACGAAACCGACCCGGAACCGCACATGGACAACCGGCGCATGGAATGTGGCCGTGGCAAGGGCCTGGGCGGTTCTTCGCTGATCAATGGCATGTGCTACATCCGTGGTAATGCCATGGACTACGACGGCTGGGCGAAAAACCCAGGTTTGGAAAACTGGAGCTACCTCGATTGCCTGCCGTATTTTCGCAAAGCCGAAACCCGCGATATCGGCCCGAACGATTTCCACGGCGGCGATGGTCCGATCAGCGTGACCACACCCAAAGCCGGCAACAACCCGCTGTTCAAGGCCATGGTTGAAGCGGGCGTACAAGCCGGTTACCCACGCACTGACGACCTCAACGGTTATCAGCAAGAAGGCTTCGGCCCAATGGACCGCACCGTGACCCCCGAGGGCCGGCGTGCCAGCACCGCTCGCGGCTATCTTGATCAAGCCAAACAACGCTCGACCCTGACCATCGTTACCCACGCGTTGACCGACCGAATTTTATTCGATGGCAAACGGGCGGTGGGCGTGGCTTACCTGGTCGGCGACAGCGACGCACGCATCGAAGCCTCCGCACGCAAGGAAGTGCTGCTGTGCAGCGGCGCGATTGCCTCGCCACAAATCCTGCAACGCTCCGGCGTCGGCCCGGCACAGGTGCTGCGCCAACTGGATATTCCAGTGATTCATGACCTGCCCGGCGTGGGTCAGAACCTTCAAGACCATTTGGAAATGTACCTGCAATACGCCTGCACTCAACCGGTCTCGTTGTACCCATCGCTGCTGTGGTGGAATCAGCCAGCCATCGGCGCGCAGTGGATGTTCCTTGGCAAAGGCATTGGTGCCAGCAACCAATTTGAAGCGGGCGGCTTCATCCGTTCGAGCGACGTATTCGAGTGGCCGAATATTCAGTACCACTTCTTGCCAGTGGCGATTAACTACAACGGCAGCAATGGCGTTAAAGAGCATGGTTTCCAGGCGCACGTCGGCTCGATGCGCTCGCCAAGCCGTGGCCGGGTTCAGGTGAAGTCCAAAAACCCGCGCGAATACCCAAGCATCCTGTTCAATTACATGGCCACCGAACAGGACTGGCAGGAATTTCGTGACGGCATCCGCTTGACCCGGGAAATCATGCAGCAACCGGCACTGGACCCCTACCGGGGTCGCGAAATCAGTCCAGGGCTTGAGGTGCAGACTGATGAGCAACTTGATCAGTTCGTGCGCGAACACGCCGAAACCGCGTTCCATCCGTCGTGCTCGTGCAAAATGGGCAGCGATGACATGGCCGTGGTCGATGGCGAAGGCCGGGTGCATGGTCTGCAAGGATTACGCGTGGTCGATGCCTCAATCATGCCGCTGATCACCACCGGCAACCTCAATGCACCGACGATCATGATCGCCGAGAAAATCGCCGATAACATCCGGGGTCGTACACCCTTGCCGCGCAGCACAGCGGATTACTACGTGGCCGGCAATGCGCCCGCCCGTGGCAAACCGCTGCGGGAAGTGAGCCGCTAACCTCTGTAGGAGGGTCCGCCACGTCTTCGACGCCGCGCTGTCGCGCAGCAAACTGTGTGGCACTTTGTGTGGTTTGAGGTTGCAGGGTGTCAAGACTGAAGCCTTCCCGAATGAATTCGGTCCCACATTTTGGCGCTGCACAGATTCTGTAGGAGCTGCCGAAGGCTGCGATCAGGTCCGAAGGACCTTCGCCAACAAGTTGGCTCCTACAGATGGCCGCCTGCCCGCAGATCGTCTGTGAATTGAATATCGAATTGCGGAAAGAGGCCCCGTGAAACCATGCGGCCGAACGCAGGCGTTGCGCAGGGGGTAACGAGGCAAGGATGCCAAGTAAGCCGTGCGCGGCCAGGGATGGCCGCTCACGGCGACCCCCGGAGCGACGCCGGAGTGAGGGAAGACCGAGCCTAAGCGAGGGCCCGCGTGGTGGGGCAAGCTCTTTTGGCGGGACCTTTTTGCGGTTCGGCGCCCCGACGGTTGAAAAAGGTTCCTCGCAGTAAAAGCGAAACCATAATTTCAGCCCTCACAAATGCCGGATATACACGCCAAACCCAGCACCAACCCATTGTTTTTAAAAGATTAAAAAGTAGTTTGATAAGAGCCAATGTGTTGGCGACAGGCTTGATGCGGCGAGCCACGCACACCGCGTCAAGCCTTCGCGCACGGAAGCGATCCGTCAGCCGGCCTTAAAACCCGAACTTAGGTGGAAATTTCGACAGCGGCGGATGGGTTTTCGCCCACTCTTTGGCGTAGGCCTTGCCGGCTTCGATTTGCTCGGGGGTCATTTTGGCGGCGACCTTTGGCAGTTCCCGCCCTCCGTAGCCTGGCGATAACGGCCCCCTGCCGGGGTTCGCCTCTGCCATGAGCAGTGTTAGACCGTAGGCTTTTACCAGATCAAGCGGGTAGCCGACTTCGTCGGGCATATGCGCGGCCCATGCGGCATAGTCGGACATGGCGCCAAAGTCACCGGCTTTGGCCGATTTCTCAATCCAATACGCAAACCCTTGGCGGTCTCCGTGCTTTTTCAGCAGATCGGCGTAACTGTTCATGCCGGGTGGATAGCCGCCTTCTGCCGAGGACTTGTACCATTTCTCGATTTCTTTTTCCCGGTTGCCGGGGATCAGAAAAGTGCCGACACCTTCTTTATATAACGAGCCGAGCCATTCCTGTGCAACAGGGAAGCCGGACTCCGCAGCTTTGATCAACCAATCAAATTGACCGGTCATCATGAAAAGTTGCTGCATGGCCTCACCATTCCCCTGAGCAGCTCTTTCTTTAGCCAACGAGCGGGCCCTTTCCAGCCACTCTTGAGGTGTTTTTATATCCGCCGGGCAGTTCTCCATGATGTGGCAAAGGTCATCACCTTTATCGGACAATCGCATCATGGCGTAAATATCACCTTGTTCGGCGGCAGCTTCGTAAAGCGCTTGTGCCTCGGCAGTGATATATTTTTTTCGGATCCGTATAAGTTCTGCCAAATAATATTGCGACTCTCCATCGCCAGCCCCGGCTGCTATTTCAAGAAAAGGCTTCGATGTATAGCCATCATCCATATTGTAAAGAAAGACACCCTTAACCCGTGCCTCCTCTTGCTCTGGCGTTAATTCAGCCCATGCACTGTTGCAGACAATGAACAACGTAAAGATCGACTTTATTAAATAAACAAACACTTTATGCATGCAGTTGCCCTCCATAGTAATGGACGCTTCATTTTCAAATGAAGCGCCCAGCAACTATTAAAACCCGAACTTAGGTGGAAATCTCGACAGCGGCGGATGGGTTTTTGCCCATTCTTTGGCGTAGGCTTTGCCGGCTTCGATTTGTTCGGGGGTCATTTTGGCGGCGACCTTTTTCAGTACCCGCCCTCCGTAGCCTGGCGATGACGGTCCTCTTCCGGGGTCAGCTTCTGCCATGAGCAGTGTCAGGCCATAGGCTTTTACCAGATCAAGCGGGTAGCCGACTTCGTCGGGCATATGCGCGGCCCATGCGGCATAGTCGGACATGGCGCCAAAGTCACCGGCTTTGGCCGATTTCTCAATCCAATAAGCAAACCCTTGGCGGTCTCCGTGCTTTTTCAGCAGATCGGCGTAACGGTTCATACCCGGTGGATAACCGCCTTCCGCCGAGGCCTTGTACCATTTAGCGATTTCTTTTTCTCGGTTGCCGGGGATTAGAAAAGTGCCTACACCTTCTTTGTATAAAGAACCGAGAAACTCCTGCGCTTCAGGGAAACCAGCCTCCGCTGCTTTGATTAACCAATCAAGATGAGTGGTCATCAAGAAAAGCTGCTGCATGGCTTCACCATCCCCCTGAGCGGCTCGCTCTTTGGCCAGTGCGCGAGCGGTTTCCGACCATTGCTGAGGTGTTTTTATATCCGGTGGGCAGTTCTCCATAATGTGGCAAAGGTCGTTTTTTTTATTGGCTAATCGCATCATCGAGTAGATATCGCCTTTTTCGGCGGCAGCTTCGTACAGCGCTTGTGCCTTCGGCGTTATGAATTTGTTGTTCCGCCTAAGAATTTCAGCTAAATAATACTGCGATTCCGTGTCCCCAGCTTCGGCTGATATTTCAAGGAAAGGGCTTGCCTTTGCACTACTGATCATATTCAAGAAAAATAGACCCTGGCTGCGCGCCTCTTCTTGCTCGGGCGTTAATTCAGCCCAAGCACTGTTACAGACAATGAACAACGTGAAGATCGACGTTGTGATGTAAACAAACAGTTTATGCATGCAGTTACCCTCCACAGTAATGGACGCTTCATTTTCAAATGAAGCGCCCAGCAACTATTAAAACCCGAACTTAGGTGGAAATCTCGACAGCGGCGGATGGGTTTTTGCCCATTCTTTGGCGTAGGCTTTGCCGGCTTCGATTTGTTCGGGGGTCATTTTAGCGGCGACCTTTGGCAGTGCCCGCCCTCCGTACCCGGGCGATGACGGCCCACTGCCGGGGTCCGCTTCTGCCATGAGCAGTGTCAGGCCATAGGCTTTTACCAGATCAAGCGGGTAGCCGACTTCGTCGGGCATGTGCGCGGTCCAGACAGCGTAGTCGGACATGGAGCCAAAGTGACCGGCCTCCGCTGCTTTTTCCGTCCAGTAACCAGCCCCTTGAAGATCTTTAAGCTTTTTTAGCTTATCGGCATAACTACTCATCCCTGGCACATAGCCACCTTCCGCCGAGGCCTTGTACCATTTCTCAATTTCTTTTTCCCGGTTACCGGGAATCAGGAAAGTGCCAAACCCATCTTCGTATATACCCCCGAGCCTGTATTGAGCTCTTGGAAAACCGACCTCTGCTGCTTGGGTTAGCCAGTCGATTTTACCGGTCAGCAAAAAAAGCTGGTATATCGCTTCGGCATTGCCTCGACTTGCCCGTTCCTTAGCAAGTTCAAGAGCAGCTTTCGACCACTGTTGAGGTGTTTTTATATCAGGCGGGCAGTTCTCCATAATGTGACAAAGATCATCTTTTTTTCGGCCAACCGCATCATGGCGTAAATATCGCCTTTTTCGGCGGCAGCTTCGTACAATGCTTGCGCCTCGGCGGTGATATATTTTTTTCGGAGCCGTATAAGTTCTGCCAAATAATATTGCGACTCTCCATCGCCAGCCCTGGCAGCAATTTCAAGAAACGGCTTCGACGTATAGCCATCATTCATATTGTAAAGAAAGATGCCCTTAACCCGAGCCGCCTCTTGCTCTGATGTTAATTCAGCCCATGCACAATTACTTAATAGAAATAATAGGCCGGATATTTTTCGCGCGACAATCAATACTTTGGCCATGGTGCCAACTCCGCCCCCGCCTCTGGTTTCCAGAATTGTGTCGTTGTTGAAAATCCACAGGTGTTATCCATCGCCTCGCCCAATCGACGCCGCACTTTTATATAACGTTCTTGCATACCTCTATCTTCTATTTTTTCACCAGCATTTGCCGCCATAAAATTACTCATTCGGTATACATTCCGGCAATAAATCCGATCGGAGCGAACAGGTTTGTCAAAAGATGCAAAACGCAATACTGCTTTGCCAAACCGCTCCTGCGCCGACGCCAGGCTTTCATAGCCGATCTTGTTGTGTGCGTTTGCCGTGGCGTTCTCATAGATGGACGTTAAAATGATTTCGATCGCTTGCTGCTGAACTAAGTGAGCCTCTCGACGGTTGTATTCTTTTTTGTACCCTCCCTGTTCGACAGTAAAGGCTGTCGGTGTGCTAAGCAGCGTATCCAGCAACGACCCCAATCCTTCGGGCGTCAACCTGGAATACCACTGTTTAAAATCGACGTTTTTTACGTTTATTACAAGCTCCCGCGCCATCGGTCCCGCCCGCCCGCCGGCCTTTATCGCGTCATACATCCGATTAACAATGTTATACCCCCTCAAGAACACCCACTGTATGTCCACGCCCAGCGCGCTGAGCAGTTGCAGTTTGCTGAAGTAAGCGAAAGCTTCCGGTTGTACCCAGACCATTTTTTTATAGTTGTTTTCAACCAGTGCCTTATTGAAGATGTCCAGGATCTGGATAATTGCCTTGTAGCCCACGATGAAGTTGAAGGCGCCCTGCACGCCGGGGCCGGCGATGATGGTGGCGTTCATGCGCAGGATCACGTAGCCGTTTTGCAGGGACAGGGTTAGCCCGGCATTGGTGCCGACACCCAAGGCGGCGGAGGCGTCAATCCCGAGGGTGGCGAGTTCCAGCCAACCGTCGTTGTCTACGTGCTTTTTGAAGACCGGGTGACGCAGGGTCAGCAAGTCGTCGGGCGGGGTCCAAAGCAGTGAGCCGTTGATTTTGATCCCGGCTTGCGCGCCGGCGAACAGGTTGAACTGTCCACCAAGCACCTCGTCGTGGCGGATGTGGGGCCTCAGGCCGGATTCTGCGCGACTGAGACGGCGTTCCGCATCACGCCCGGTGTCGAGGCCGAGTTCGTCGTTTTCCTGTTTGTTCGGGCCCACGCGCAGGTTGGCGCTGAGCATCATTGAGGCGCCGGCGAAGCCCCAGGCTTTGAGGCTGCCGCTCAGGCAAAACGCCCCGATCGAGACAGTGCCGTTCGCGACTTTCTGGCCCTGGTCGTCGTTCTCGTTTGTGTAACTCAGCGTTAACGCTTTCGCCTCGGCCCGGCTTGGCAGCTCAAACGAGGCCACCTCGATTTCGCCCTGCGCCAGGTTGACGTCCAGCGTCACGTTGGCCGACGCGCCTAGGCCTTTTTTCATGCTGACGCTGGGGGCCAGTACTTGGCTGGCAAGTTGCACGTCGCTCTGGCCCTGGGTCAAGCACCGGATCAAGCGCGCTTGCGGGCTGTTGTCGTAAAGGCGCAGGGGGCCGAGGGTGCTGTGTTTGAAAAGCATTTGCCGCAGGTCTTTACCCCACGCGTCGAAGGTGGCGTCGTCGCGCAGGTTTTCGATGTAGATTTTTTCGGTGTTGATGTAACGCTTGAACGTTTCAGGCTGAAAGAAGCCGTTGCGGTCGAACCAGCCGTCCTGGATGTCAAGGGGCCGAGCGTCGTTCATTCTCAGCCACGAGGTGAACAGGTCCGGGTCGGCAGAGGCAGTGCCCGCCGCCAGTTTTAAGGTGGGATCTTTGGCTTGGGCCAGTGTTTTTTTGAGGTCTTCCTTGAGCAGGTCCCGGGTGCGTTGATTGAGGTGTTTGAATACGTCGGTGAGGCTCAAGTGGCGCAGGCGCGTGCGCTCGGTGGGGACGCTGATTTCTCGCAGCGGGAAGTTTGTGCGCACCAGCCGTTGTTGCGGTTGTGGCGCGAAGTTCTCAGGGTTCCAAAGCAGGTGGCGTTGGGGGCTGGAGTGTCTGACGAATGCTTGGGCCTGTTTCTTCAGCGCCTGTTCCTGGGCGTCAAGCGCCTGCCACTGCACGGCTTCGGTGGTGAACAGGCTGCTCGGCGGCTGTTGTTTGGCGACGTCGACCCAATTGTCGAAGGATTTTTCCACGTGTTGATTCAGGGCTGCTTTTTGCCTGAGCAACGCGTGGTATTTCTCGTACGCTTCGAACCCTTGCTCAATATTCCCGTGGTCGCCTTGCAGGGCGTATTCGGGCAAGGCCAGGCCGTAAGCGGCGGCTTCGAGAAAGGTTTTAACCAGTTCGGAATAGTGGAATTGCCCTCTGGACTGAAGAAGCCACAGCTCAACGTCCCGTCGCGGCTCGGTGCGGTGGGCATTTGCGTACTGCAACTCAGCAATGATTTCCGTGTATTCCTGTTGATACTTCTCCAGTTCTGCGGGACTAAAGTGTGCTTTGCCCTGATCGACGAAGACCTGGCGCTGCTTGAGGTAGCGTTGAATAATTTCGCGCGCATTCATCGCCTCGGCGCTGTACAGACGCCCGCCTTCAAAGCTGTAGCCGCGTTCTAGGGCGATTTTATGGCCCAGAGCGTCGAATACGGCCTGCTCGCGGCGTAACGGCAAGGCGGCCTGTTGCTGTTGGTTGACGTGCTTGAGCTGCTCAACCGTGAGATTCGGTACGTGCTTGACGTCCTGCAAGCCCTCTTCGCGGACCCCGAAACGCCCGAGGTCGTGCCCTATCTGCTCCAACTCATGCTCGATCTGCAAATACCGCTGGCTGTCCTGCGCATCCAGAAAGCTGCTGGTTTTGGGCTCCAGAAAGGGTTCCAGTAAGTCCGCGTCATTCAACGCGCTAACCCGCGAATCCGGATCACTGGTCAGCAGTTTCTTTTTCAGGTCATCGGCGGCTTCGACCAGCGTATTTAACGTGTGTTCGCGCAGCAGCCAGAAGCGCTCCTGGCCGACCTCATAAATAATATCCGCGTAGTGCCCGGGGCTTTTACACGCCTGCTCGCCACAGAAATTGATACTGCACTGTTCAGGCGGCGCGGCAATGGGGTCCAGGTGCAACACCCCCTGGGCGTTGCTATCTGCTGCGGGCGGTGGGCTGTCCGGCACAGGCGCCACGGGCACGTCGGTAGTGTCCGGCACGTTCAGCGTCCACCCGGTGCGGAGGTAGTTCGGGTTATTGATAAAGGGGTTGAGGCGCCGTAATTCGTTAACGCTGCTACTTAATCGTTGCGCGATAGCGCTGAGGGTGTCCCCTTGCTGGACGGTATAAAGACGCGTGGTCATGGCTGTAACTCCTGAAGCAATTGCTCGACCCGATGGTGTGGCCGTTGGTGCGAGGTGAGTATGGGGAGCAGGTCTTCGCGCTCACGCAGATCGCCATGGGTGACCAGCGCAGACAGCTGCAACAGGTGACCGTCAGCGCCGATGCCGTGCTTCACGAAAAAATCGAGGTTGCTGATAACGCGGGGCAGCTCGGGGTCTGGCACCTGAGCAAAGTGCTGCGGGTACTGCCGCAGCCAGTGCAGCCAGCGGATGTCGGTGTAGGTCGAGTACAGGGTGTCAGGGAAAGTGAGGGGGTATTGGCAAGGCCCGGTGGCCGGCGTTTCGGCTTCCCAGACATGCCACTGATGGGCGGTGGGATCAACGGCAGGGACCGGGGTGTAGACCTCATGCCACGGACCAAACAGGCAGGCATGTTGCCCAACGTTCTCCATGGCCAGCGCGGCCCAGATAACGGGGTCGTGAATGGCCAATACACCGGACGGGGTCATGCTCAACAATGTGCGAGCGTGCGCCAGTGCCTGAACCGGGTCGGCGCAGGCAAGGGCTATACCGGCTGGACGTTGATGGCATACCTTCGCCAGCCCATCGACGCACTGAGCATTGACCACAAACCAGGAAGGCCCTTGGGCCATCTGCGCCTGAAACGGCGTGCCGGACCACAGGGGCTCAACCTTGAACTGCGCACCTTTTTGCATCAGTACCGCCCATGCGGCAGTGGCGTGGGCAGCTTCGATAAGGAACGCCATCTTCTGCCCATGTTCCAGGCGAGGACAGTCCAGAGTGGGGCGGTTAAGAAACCGGGGGATCGCGTCAGGCATAAAAACGGTTCGTCCTTATGAAGTGTCAGAAAGGGCGAAACATGCCGTGAATAAAGCGCCGCTTCAATGCGGGGGGACACGAAAGAGACGTTTCCTGTATGGCTTGAGGATTAGTCTTACAAAGATAAAGAAAAGACAGCGCACCCACAGCGTATGGGCTGCTCGCTAGGATTTCGCAGGCCCGGTTGGCGCGCAACAAACGAGTCAAGCTTGATCCCGACGGGTGCGCGGGCCTAATCTATCGCCACGCAAACGATCACCCCCCGCTCTATTCGACAAGCCGGCAATGACTGGCCACGAGGCTTTCTCCATGTTTGATGTAGTGTCTTCGAGCACATGGCCCACGGGCTATCTGATCAACCCAAACGCTGAACCCCTCGATCCGATGTGGCTTCAAGCTTTTAGCAAAATTCCCGCCGCCGCCGTCAGTGACTGCTTGGGCCGCAATGTGGGCGGCCTGGGACTCAAATCGTTCCACGGCAACGCGCCAATGCTTGGCAGCGCCTTGACCGTTCGCGTTCGTCCCGGCGACAACTTGATGATTCTCAAAGCCATGCAGATGGCCCGTCCCGGCGATGTGCTGGTGATTGATGGCAGTGCCGACCTGACCCGCGCAGTGTTCGGCGGCATCATGCGCGCCATGGCACTCAAGGCCGGTATTGTTGGCGTGGTCATCAACGGCGCCCTGCGTGACCTGGACGAATGGCAAACCGGCGAGCTTCCGGCCTATGCCATCGGCGGCGTGCATCGGGGTCCGAGCACCGACGGCGGCGGCGAAATCAACGTACCTATTTCCTGCGCAGGCATGCTGGTCATGCCCGGTGATTTGATGATTGGTGACGGCGATGGCGTTGTTGCTGCCGCCCGTGCCGAGCTGCCTGAGTTGCTGGAGCGCTGCAAAGATTTGCTGGCGCGGGAACAAGCGACCTTGGCGGCCATCGAATCAGGCACGCTGGACCCGGATCGTTTTGACGCCATTCTGCGCAGCAAGGGTTGCCCGGTTTAAGCGATCAGGCCTTCGCGAATGAACTCATTCCCACAGTAGATTTGCGCAATTGCGGGGGACACTGTAGGACCGAATTTATTCGGGAAACGGTCAACGCGGTGTATCTGATACTCCGCGTCGCGGCCTTCGCGAATGAATTCGCTCCCACAGATCAGCGTAAGCCCCTGTGAAACCAATTCATCCGCGACGGCATCAGCCCATTTGACGGAGCCATTCTGCATGTTCGATTTCTCCGCTCAGCTCAAGCAGCGGTTTAGCGCGCTGCGCAGCCCTGCCGAATTTTTCTCCCTGCGTTACGTCCGACACACCAGTCAGCACTTGTCCGTGCGCAAGAACGTCGCCGAGCCGCCTTACCTGAGTACTGATGAAGGCGCGATGCTGACCGTGCGCGTCAATGGCGTCGAAGCCTATGCGGCGACCAACGATCTCTCGCAACGCGGGCTGCAAGCAGCACTTGAGCAGGCCGAGCAACACGCCCGGCGTTTGGCGCCTTACGCCCTGCTCGACCTCCGCGATCAGCCGGTCTCCAACAGCTGCGCCGATTACCTGTCGCCGCACCTGGCCGATGTGTTTCCATCATTGGGCGATTGCTATCAACTGCTATCAACCGAATCGTCAGCGGTGCCCAGCGACAAACGCCTGGTGAGCTGGCAAGTCAGTCTTGGGCTGGAAAACGTCGAGCAAATCTACTTGAACACCGCAGGCGCCGAGGTTCGTCTGGCCCAGCGCTACGTTTATCCGGGCATGAGCGTCACGGCGTATGACGGCAGCGACAGCCAAACCCGAAGCCTGGGCCGCGATAATTTCGGCCAACAGGGCGGCGCAGAGGTCATCAGCAACTGCGGATTGATCGGCGCCGCTGCACAGGTCGCCGATCAAGCGCTGCAACTGATCATGGCGCCGAATACCCCGTCCGGGCCGCGAGACCTGCTGTTGACGCCCGACCAAATGATCCTGCAAATCCACGAGTCCATTGGTCACCCCCTGGAGCTGGACCGGATTCTCGGTGATGAACGCAATTACGCTGGCACCAGTTTCGTCAAAGCCAGTGATTTTGGCAGCCTGCAATACGGCTCCGAACTGCTCAACGTGACGTTCAATCCAGACATCCCCGAACAGCTGGCGAGTTACAGCCACGACGATGACGGCACCCCCGCCAGCAAACAATTTCTGATCCGCGACGGTGTGCTGGTCCGACCATTGGGCGGTGCGCTGTCGCAATTTCGATCTGGCATGGAAGGCGTTGCCAACAGCCGCGCATGCAGCTGGAACCGTCCTCCCATCGACCGCATGGCCAACTTGAACATTGAACCCGGAGACACGCCCCTTCACCAACTGATCGGCAACATTGAGCACGGTATCATGATGTCAACCAATCGCTCATGGTCCATCGATGACGCACGCAACAAGTTCCAGTTCGGTTGCGAGTGGGGCCAATTGATCGAGAACGGCGAACTCAAAGGCGTGGTGAAAAATCCGAACTATCGAGCGATCTCCGCGCAGTTTTGGCGCAACCTCGCCGCCGTGGGCGATGCCAGCACCTTCGAGGTCCTGGGCACGCCTAAATGCGGCAAAGGCGAACCCAACCAAGTGGTGCGTGTCGGCCACGCCTCACCCGCCTGCGTGTTCTCGCAGGTTGATGTATTCGGAGGGGACGCTTAATGGAACACCTGACTCAGCAACAACAATTCACCGCGCTGGTCGATTGGCTGCGTGGCGCGATTGCCGCCCCCGAAGCGTTCACCTTGGGCTACAACGCCGAAGCCTCAGAATTCATTCGTTTCAACCATGCCAAAGTGCGTCAGGCCGGGCATGTGCAGCAGGCTGATTTGAACCTCAAGTTGATCAACGATGGCCGTCATGCTGACTTGCGCTTGACCTTGTCGGGGGACGCCGAGGTTGATCAAAGTCGCTTGGCGGCGGCCTTGCAACAGTTACGGGAAACCCTGGTGTTGTTGCCGCAAGACCCGTACTTGCTGCCCAACACTGACGATTGGCAGATCAGCAACACTCAGCATCAACCCCTGCCAGACAGCGCGCGGGTGCTGGCGCAAATCAGCGAATTGGCCGAAGGCCTGGACCTGGTGGGATTTTATGCCGCAGGCCCGTTGTACCGGGGTTTCGCCAGTTCATGGGGCGCGCTGGGTTGGCATCAGGCGAATAGTTTCAACTTCGACTGGAGCCTGTTTCACGCCAACGGTCAGGCGGTGAAAGCGAGCTATGCCGGGGATCACTGGGACGACCAGACGTTCGCCCAGCGCTTCCAGCAAGCCCGGAAACAACTCGAGTTTCTTGGTCGACCCCTGCATGCCTTAGCGCCCGGCGAATACCGCGCGTACCTGGCTCCTGCGGCACTTGAAGAAGTGATCGGCATGCTCTGCTGGGGTGGCTTTTCCGCCGACGCCATCGCCAGTAAAACCAGCCCGTTACAGCGGCTGTACAACGGCGACGCGCACCTCAGCCCGTTGGTGAGCCTGAACGAACAGGTCACCGGCTCGTTGTCGCCTGCGTTCTCCGGCGAAGGCTATCCGCGCAGTGACTTGTCGCTGATCAGCGAAGGCCGCGCCCACGAACAACTGGTCGGTTCGCGCAGCGCGGCGGAATATGGCCTGACCGCCAATGGTGCGGGCGGCGGCGAATCTCCCAGCGCCCTGAGCATGGCCGGCGGAACCCTGGCGCTGAAAGATATCCTCAAGCAACTCGGCACCGGGCTGTACATCAGCAATTTGTGGTACCTGAATTTCTCTGATCAATCCGCTGCACGCTTGACCGGCATGACCCGCTTTGCCACGTTCTGGGTCGAAAACGGCGAAATACAAGCGCCGGTCAATACCATGCGTTTCGACGACAGCGTCTACAGTCTGCTGGGCAGCGCACTCGAACAATTAACCCGCGAAACGGAACTGATTCTGTCCGCCAGCACTTACAGTCAACGTCAAACCGCTTCAAGCCTGCTGCCAGGCGCGTTGATCAGTCGCTTGACCCTCACGCTCTAAGGAACGTATGCCAACCAGCACACCGATTCTGGACGCCCGAACCCTGCGCTGGTTGCCATGGGTCGTCGCCATCGCGTTTTTCATGCAGAGCCTCGACGGCACGATTCTCAATACCGCCCTTCCGGCCATGGCCCGCTCGCTGAATGAAGACCCCTTGCGCATGCAGTCGGTGGTCATTGCTTACATGCTCACCGTGGCGTTGTTGATTCCGGCCTCGGGCTGGATCGCCGACCGGTTTGGCATCAAGCGGATTTTCTTTAGCGCGATCCTGTTGTTCAGCCTTGGCTCGCTGCTGTGTGCGCTGTCCAGTTCGTTGGGCATGCTAGTCGCGGCGCGAGTGGTTCAAGGCCTGGGCGGCGCGTTGATGGTGCCCATCGGGCGCTTGATTGTGTTACGCGCCTACCCGCGATCAGATCTGGTGCGGATCATGAGTTTCATCACCGTACCCGCTTTATTGGGGCCGCTGATGGGCCCGACCGTGGGTGGCTGGATGGTCGAATACCTGAGCTGGCATTGGATATTTCTGATCAATATTCCGGTAGGTCTGATCGGTTGCTACGCGATCAACGCACTGGTGCCGAACTTGCCGGGCGGCGGTCGCACGCGTTTTGATGGGGTTGGTTTTCTATTGTTCGGCGCCTCAATGGTCCTGATTACTATCGCACTTGAAGGCTTGGGCGAATTGCACCTGCCGCATATGCGCGTGGTCCTGTTGTTGTTTGGCGGAATGGCGTGCCTGGCGGCTTACTGGCTAAGGGCCGGGAATATCAACTATCCCTTGTTCGCCCCCGCGCTGTTTCGCACGCGGTCATTTGCCGTGGGTATTTTCGGCAATTTATTCTCGCGCCTCGGCAGTGGCGCCCTGCCGTTTCTCGTACCGCTGTTGCTGCAAGTGGCGCTGGGCTATTCGCCGTCCCAAGCGGGGATGAGCATGATCCCGCTGGCGGTTGCCGCGATGATTTCCAAATCATTGGCGCGGCCGCTCATTGAGCGTCTGGGTTTTCGCATCGTACTTACCGGCAATACGTTTCTGCTGGGCTTGCTGCTGGCCAGCCTGGGTCTGGTGGATGCACAGACCCCGTATTGGTTGCTGTTGATCCACCTCGGATTTGTGGGTGCGGTGAACTCGCTGCAATTTTCCGCCATGAATGCGGTAACCCTGATAGACCTTGACGATGCGAGTGCTGCTAGCGGCAATAGCCTACTGTCAGTGGTGGCGCAACTGTCCTTGAGCCTGGGCGTGGCCTGTGCCGCAGCCTTACTCGGCGGTTTCACCGACGACATTACCGGCGGTGCAGTGAGCGGCTTATTGGGGGCGTTCCAAAAGACGTTCCTTAGCGTTGGGGTGCTGTCGATGCTGGCTGCGGGGATTTTTCTACAGCTACCCCCTCAAGGCGGACGAAGTGTTCCTCGTCAGGAACCCGAGATCCACGACTAGGACGGGACCGCGACCTGATACACTGCGCGACATTTTGTTTTGCAGGCCCGTCCCGTGACTAGCACCGCTTTTAACTCACTGCCTCTTTCCGCCCCCATGTTGGCTAACCTGGAGTCCCTTGGTTACGCCGAGATGACGCCGATTCAGGCGCAGAGCCTGCCGGTGATTCTCAAGGGGATGGACCTGATTGCTCAGGCCAAGACCGGCAGTGGCAAAACCGCCGCGTTCGGCATCGGCTTGCTCAACCCGATCAACCCACGCTTCTTCGGTTGCCAGGCATTGGTGCTGTGTCCTACCCGTGAACTGGCTGACCAAGTGGCGAAAGAAATTCGTCGTCTGGCGCGTTCGGAAGACAACATCAAGGTCCTGACCTTGTGCGGCGGCGTCTCCTTCGGGCCGCAAATCGGTTCGTTGGAGCACGGCGCGCACATCATCGTTGGCACGCCGGGGCGTATTCAGCAGCATTTGCGCAAAGGCTCGCTGGTATTGGACGGCCTGAACACGCTGATCCTCGACGAAGCTGACCGCATGCTCGACATGGGATTCTACGACGCCATCGAAAACATCATTGATCAGACACCAAAAAAACGTCAGACCTTGCTGTTCTCGGCAACTTACCCAGCCGGCATCAAGCAGCTGTCTTCGAAGTTCATGAAAGACCCGCAAACGGTCAAGGTCGAGGCGCTGCATGCCGACAGCCAGATCGAGCAGCACTTCTATGAAATCACCCCGGAAGACCGTCTCAACGCTGTGGTTAAAGTGCTTGGGCATTTCCGTCCACAGTCCTGCGTTGCGTTCTGCTTCACCAAGCAGCAGTGCCAGGAAGTAGTCGACCACCTGACCGCCAAAGGCATTTCCGCAGTCGGCCTGCACGGCGATCTGGAACAGCGTGACCGTGACCAAGTGCTGGCGATGTTCTCCAACCGCAGCACCTCGGTATTGGTTGCCACCGACGTCGCTGCTCGCGGTCTGGACATCGATGCGCTGGACATGGTGCTCAACGTTGAGCTGGCCCGTGACTCCGAAATGCACATCCACCGTGTAGGCCGTACCGGTCGCGCTGGTGAGAAAGGCCTGGCCATCAGCCTGGTTGCTCCGTCCGAAGCGCACCGCGCCCGAGCCATCGAAGACGTGCAGAAAGCCCCGCTGAAGTGGGAACAACTGGACGATTTGAAAAGCAAAGGCGGCGCACCGCTGCAACCGACCATGACCACGCTGGTGATCGGCGCAGGCCGTAAAGACAAGGTTCGCCCTGGGGATATTCTTGGCGCCTTGACCGGCGATGCCGGCATTCCAGGCACCCAGGTCGGCAAAATCGCCATTTTTGATTTCCAGGCCTACGTGGCCGTCGAAAGCGTCGTGGCCATGCAAGCGCTGGAGCGTTTGAACAACGGCAAAATCAAAGGTCGCTCGTTGCGGGTTCGGATTTTGTAAGACCCCAAAAAGCTTCCCGAATAAATTCGGTCCTACAGGGGGCGATTGAATTCGGGAAGGGGCCATGTCGGACCATAAAGTTTTAACCGTTACCTGAGGATTTCGCTTTGCCCGTTACTGACGTTGTGATCATCGGCGCTGGCGCCGCAGGTTTGATGTGCGCCCTCACGGCGGCCAATCGCGGGCGCAAGGTGGCGCTGATTGATCACGCGAACAAGGCCGGCAAAAAAATCCTCATGTCCGGCGGTGGACGTTGCAACTTCACCAACATGTACACCGAACCCGGAAATTTCCTTTCGCAAAACCCGCACTTCTGCAAATCGGCGCTGGCGCGTTATACCCAGTGGGATTTCATTGCGCTAGTCGCCAAACACGGTGTGCCGTATCACGAGAAGAAACTCGGCCAGTTGTTTTGCGATAACAAATCCAGCGACATCCTTGAGCTGCTGCTTAACGAATGCGAACAAGCCGGTGTCAGCCTGCATCTGGACACATCGGTACAAGACATCGAAAAAACCGACGACGGCTATAGCCTCGGCACGGCGCTGGGCACGTTGAATTGCCAATCGCTGGTGATCGCCACCGGAGGCCTGTCGATCCCGACGCTGGGCGCGACCGGGTTTGGTTATCAAGTCGGCAAACAGTTCGGTCATACCTTGCTGCCGACCCGCGCCGGACTGGTGCCGTTTACCATCACCGACCAACTCAAAGAACTGTGTACCGAACTGTCCGGCACTTCGGTGGATTGTCTGGTCAGTTGCAATGACATTAGCTTTCGCGAAAACCTTTTGTTCACTCACCGGGGCCTGAGCGGACCGGCGATTTTGCAGATTTCCTCGTTCTGGCACCCCGGCGAAACCGTCGAAATCAACCTGCTGCCGGATCACGATGCGCTTGAATGGTTACTGCAGCAGCAAGCGGAACGGCCTAACAGCGAACTCAAAACCTTGCTGGGTGAACTCTTCACCAAAAAGATGGCCAACCTGATCGCCGAGCATTGGTTCGCCTCCAAACCGATGAAGCAATACACACCGGGCGAACTCAACGACATCGCTGAAAAGCTCGCCTGCTGGAATGTGGTGCCTGCGGGGACCGAAGGCTATCGCACGGCAGAAGTGACACTCGGTGGTATCGACACCCGCGAGGTGTCGTCCAAGACCATGGAGTCGCTGAAATCACCGGGGCTGTATTTCATTGGTGAAGTGCTCGACGTCAGTGGCCACTTGGGCGGCTTCAACTTCCAATGGGCCTGGGCCTCGGCCTACGCGGCTGCGCAGTTTGTCTGAAGACAACAGAGGGTGGTGACCTGTTGGCTGCAAAAAGATTTTTGCTGAACCTTATGTACAGCTGACACTTAGCGCTGTAGATACTTATGTGGTCTGAATCAACAGCGAAGAAGGCCGTTAGCCCCTTATGCCGTCACCTACTTTTCGTCATACGCTCCGTCGTTTGTGGGCGCTGGATAAGTTCAGCTATAGCCTGCGGGTTTTCATTGCCCTGACCGGAGCAATGGCGCTGTGTTGGTATCAAAACGAAATGGCTCTTTTGATCCCGGTGTTTCTGGGGATTATTGCCAGCGCGTTGGCCGAGACCGATGACAGCTGGCAAGGCCGTTTGAATGCTCTGGCCGTGACGCTAGTGTGTTTCAGCATCGCCTCTCTATCGGTCGAACTGTTGTTTCCCTACCCGCTATTTTTCGTCTGTGCCTTGGCCATCGCAGCTTTTTGCCTGACCATGCTTGGCGCTTTGGGCGGGCGCTATGGCGCCATTGCGTCCGCCACCTTGATTTTGTCGGTGTATACCATGATCGGCGTCGATCAGCGCGGCGGTGAGGTAACGGACGTTTGGCATGAGCCAATGTTGCTGGTCGCTGGAGCTGCCTGGTACGGCTTATTGTCCGTGCTGTGGCAGATGTTGTTTTCCAATCAGCCGGTCCAACAAAGCTTGGCCAAGCTGTTTAGCGAACTGGGACATTATCTGGAACTCAAGTCGACGCTGTTTGAGCCCATCCGCCAATTGGACCTCGAAGGTCGGCGCCTGGCGTTGGCGCAACAAAATGGTCGCGTCGTCGCCGCGCTCAATGCTGCTAAGGAAATCATCCTGCACCGCGTGGGCGATGGTCGACCTGGGGCAAAGGTCAGTCGCTACTTGAAGCTGTATTTTCTGGCACAAGACATCCATGAGCGTGCCAGCTCGTCCCACTACCCGTACAACGCGCTGGCCGATGCATTTTTCCACAGCGACGTGCTGTTCCGTTGCCTTCGATTGCTGCGCCAGCAAGGGATCGCATGCCGTCGATTGTCAGAAACCATCCAGCTACGTCAGCCCTTTGTTTACGACGAAGGCTTCGCCCATGCGCTGGAAGACTTGCATGCCTCGCTAGAGCATCTGCGCATTCAGAGTAATCCGGCGTGGCGTGGACTATTGCGCTCGTTGCGTGCCTTGGCTGCAAATTTAGGAACGTTGGACCGTCTACTTAGAGACGCCAGCAATCCCGACAGTTTGGCAGATGCCTCTGACAGCAGCCTGCTCGACCGCTCTCCAAGCGGTCTTAAGGACGTGTGGAACCGAGTCCGGCTGCAACTGACGCCGACGTCGCTGTTGTTCCGCCATGCCTTACGACTACCGCTGGCGTTGAGCGTCGGCTATGGCATGGTGCATTTGGTGCATCCATCGCAGGGGTATTGGATCATTTTGACGACGCTGTTCGTCTGCCAGCCCAACTATGGCGCGACGCGGCGTAAGCTGGTGCAGCGAATCAGCGGCACGGCCATTGGTCTGACAGCCGGATGGGCATTGTTTGATCTGTTTCCGAGCCCTTTGATTCAATCAATGTTTGCCATTGCGGCGGGCATTGTGTTCTTCGTGAATCGCACCTCGCGTTACACCCTGGCCACCGCGGCGATGACCTTGATGATTCTGTTCTGCTTCAACCAGACCGGTGATAGTTACGGGCTATTTCTGCCTCGCTTGCTCGATACCTTACTTGGCAGTCTGATTGCCGGCCTCGCCGTTTTCCTTTTTCTGCCGGACTGGCAAGGGCGACGACTCAATAAGGTGCTGGCGAACACACTCACCTGCAACAGTATTTATTTGCGGCAAATAATGCAGCAGTATGCGCACGGCAAGAATGACGACTTGGCTTACCGCCTGGCCCGTCGTAACGCCCATAATGCCGACGCTGCACTATCGACCACCTTGGCCAACATGCTTATGGAGCCAGGACACTTTCGCAAAGACGCTGATGTAGGCTTCCGCTTTTTAGTGCTGTCCCACACGCTGTTGAGTTATCTATCAGGGCTGGGGGCGCACCGCGAAACGCAGTTGCCGTCCGAGACCCGCGAGCATTTGATCAATGGCGCCGGTGCCAGCCTGGCGGCGAGCATTGATGAAATCGCCCAAAGCTTGGCCAACAAGCAACCCGTCGCGATTCAGAGTGACGCGGAGGAAGCACTGGCTAATGAACTTGAACAGATTCCTGATGAAATAGACGACGGTCAGCGATTGGTACAAACCCAGCTCGCGTTAATTGGTCGTCAATTGGGGCCACTGCGAACGTTGGCCGCGCACCTGATCAAAGAATCCATCGCGGCCTGAAAAGATCATCAGTTTCAATTACAGGCCGTGCTCACGGAACAGACGATCGTAGCTGCCATCAGCTTTCATCGCGGCTATCTCGCGATCAAAGTTCGCAACGATTTGCGTGTGATCGGGATTCTTCAGGCTGACCAGAATATGCAGGCTGTTTTCGCGCAGTGATTTGGGCAGAAATTCGACGCTGTCTCGCACCTGCTGTGGCTCGTGACTCAAGTTGTAACGGGCGACATATTCATCTTCCAACGTCAGCGCGACCCGTCCTGCTTGCAGCATTTGCAACGCCATGGAAAAACTGTGGACCGGGACTCTTTGCAGCTGCACATCGCTATCAAACTCAACCGAATAGGCATATCCCCGCACGACAGCGATGGGGTATGAGTGAAGCTGTTGCACGCTATCGAAGACGATAGGGGAATTTTTACGCTTAAGAAAGCGGACGCGGTTGAGCAGGTATTCGTTGGAAAACTCGCCTAAAAGGGTACGTTCATGACTGAACCAGGCATCGACCAGCACGTCATAGCGCCCCTCGCCTAACCCAAATAACGCACGCGCCCAGGGCACTTGTTCAAAACCTGTGGAGTATCCAGCACGCTTTAATGCCGTACTGACAATGTCCGTAGCCAATCCACCGTTAACCAAATTGATGTCGGTAAACGGTGGCCATGCATCAGCGACCAAGCGCAACGGTGCCGCGTGGGCGCCGTGTGCCATCAATAACAATCCCAGCAAACCCATGGCTCGAAGCAATCGTGGCATGCTCAAAATCCTGAGGCGGACAACTGCCCGCCATACGGGGGACGCATTGGATCACGGCCCGAACTAATACCCGCTTTTACCCCACCGAAATCCAGAGACGGCGTGCAGATTACACAATCGAAAACCTTGCGACCAACAGTCCTGAGGGCCCGTCGTCTCGATCAAAAACTTTTTCTTTTCGGCCCCACTCGTAGCGTTTTGTATTAAAACGCTACAGTTCTATCTGGCATCTAATCGGACACTGGTTTTAGTATCCGCCCAGAATTCATTCTTAGGTCTGTCACATGTCTATCAACTGGTTATGCAAACACCACACCGACCTCAGCAAAGAACAGCTTTACGCCATATTGCGTTTGCGTGCAGAAGTTTTTGTGGTTGAGCAAAAGTGCTGGTATCAGGACGTCGACGGCCAGGATCTGGCGGGTGACACCTGCCACCTAATGGCGTGGGAAAACGAAATACTGGTGGCCTATTTGCGTCTGCTTGATCCGATCCAACAAGGCGGTGATGTCGTCATCGGCCGCGTTGTCACCGCACCCGTTGCGCGTAACAGGGGCATGGGCCACGCATTGATGGTTCAGGCATTGCTACATGCCGAAAAGAAGTGGCCTGATCAGCCGATCTACCTCTCAGCTCAAGCTCATTTACAGGGCTACTACGGACGCTATGGCTTCAGGCCTGTTGGCGAGGTGTACCTGGAGGACGAAATCCTTCACATCGGCATGCGCCGCGACCTGGACTAGTGCTTATTTACGGGTAGCCCAATACCGTTTTTATGGCGGACAGATTTTGAGCGATCCAGCCTTTGTCGAGGGCTCCCCACTCTCTGATCTGATAACTGCCGATATGATTGCGCGCGCCGTCTTGCTGCTCAAACTCACACACAATGTCAAGGTCTGCCAGCGCCGCGATGGTGTCTTGGGCTGTGCGGCGGGGCATTCCCGTTGCTTCACACAGCGCCGGAACACTGACGGCGGTGCCGCTATCAATCAAATACGCCACGTACAGACGGCGATAAAAACTGCTTTTAGTCTTGTTAACATCCATCGCCTGGGCCTTTGGGAGGTTCATTGGGCAGCTTTGCCTTGTAGATCACGGTACGTGAGGTAAATGCGCAGATCGAACTCCAACTGGTGATAGCCAGGCTGCATGTGCTCGCACAGCTGATAAAACGCTTTGTTGTGATCTGACTCTTTGAAATGCGCCAGCTCGTGAACGACGATCATTTTTAAAAACTCGGGCGCGGCGTCCTTAAACAGCGAAGCGATACGAATTTCTTTCTTGGACTTAAGCTTGCCGCCCTGAACACGAGAAATCGTCGTGTGCAACCCCAGCGCACGGTGTGTCAGGTCCAGACGATTGTCGAACAGCACCTTATCGATATTCGGCGCGTTGCGCAGATGCTCTTGCTTTAATGCCAGCGCATAAACGTACAACGCTTTATCGCTCTGCACCGCGTGGCGCTCGGGATAGCGTTGTTTTAAGTACGCGTCCAGTCGATTTTGCGCAATCAATTGCTGCACCTGCTCCTGGAGAGCAGGCGGATAGGCTTGCAGGTATTTCAACGGAGCAAGAGCAGGCGCGATCATATGGGCGCAACGAAGATTTCAAAGGGCGCCAGTGTACCGAATTCAAATCCCCTTGCACTCGTTCCAGTCGAACGGCTTAACAAATTGTCGGGCATCTTCAACCGTCAGCGGCGGTGCGACCCAGGCACCCTGAACCAGGTGACAGCCGTTTTCTGCCAGCCAGTGATACTGCTCTGCTTTCTCAACACCCTCGGCAATGATCAATATGCCCAACTCACGACAGAGCTGAATTACGCTGCGCGCCACCGCTGTCCCGCGCGGCGAATCGAATAGCCTGGCCACAAACTGGCGATCAATCTTCAACGTATCCAGTTCAAGCGTGTGCAGGAGGGATAGCGAGCATTCACCGACGCCAAAATCATCCATCGCAATACGTACCCCAACGTCACGTAGCGCTTTTAATTGCTTGCGTGAGTGATGAGGGTTTTGCGCTAACGAACCTTCGGTAATTTCAACCTCAAGCTGATGTGGTAAGAGTCCGTAACGGTCGATAGCGCGTTCAAGTTCCGTGGCCAGGTTAGGCATGCTGAACTGCGCTGTGCTCACGCTCACGGCCAGCACTAAATGTTGCGGAAAAATGACGTTCCAGGCTTGGCGCTGCTGCGCAGCCTGCTCAAATATCCAGCTGCCTAGCTGATTGATCAAACGCGTCTCTTCGAGCAGCGGGATAAACAGCCCGGGGGGCACATCGCCAACATCGGGATGTTGCCAACGCAGCAATGCCTCAAAGCCACGCACGCAGCCACTCGCGATAGAGACCTGAGGCTGGTACACCAACAAGAACTCATTCCCCTCAATGGCCTTTCGCACACTGTCTTCGAGCATCAATCGCGAGCGAGGGCGACCGTTCATTTCATGGTCATAAAAACGATATTGCTGACGCCCTGCGCGTTTGGCTTCGTACATGGCAATGTCGGCGGCGCGCAGCAAGCCATCGATATCAGCGCCGCAGTCCGGGTACGTTGCAATACCGATACTGACGCCCAAAGTGATATCCAGACCGTCGATCTGCTGCCGCACAGACACGCGCTCAATCAGTTTTTCGGCGATGATCGCCGCTTGCTCTGGATAATCCAAACCGTCTATCACTGCGGTGAATTCATCTCCGCCCACGCGCGCCAAAATGTCATAAGGGCGCAGACAATCCCGGAGCTGTTCAGCAACCCAGAGCAACACCCGGTCGCCCGCATCGTGACCCAGTGAGTCGTTGACACGCTTGAACCCATCAAGATCCAAGTACAACACCACCAGTGATTTTTCCACACGGTCGGAACGCGCCAACGTGTTTTCAACCGTTTGATAAAATCCGCGGCGGTTAAGTAGCCCTGTGAGCGGGTCGGTCACTGCCTGCTGCTCAAGTTGCTGGCACAAGTCGCGCACCACCGACATATCGAGAATACTCAGCACCATCGACCGATGCTCAGCGGGCAAAGGCGCGCAGGACAAGGCCACCGGTACTTTAGAACCATCAGCCGTGCGCAGTACCGCGTCGTGCATGCGGTACGTATCCGCGTTGCGATAACTGCGATAGAAATCCGATTCCGACCATTGCACAATGTGCGGCTTGCTTAGGTAATCAATCACTTCAGCGCCCTGCAACTCATCGACGGTTGCATTGAGCAATCGACAAATCGCCGGGTTGGCGAAACTGATTACTCCCCCTTCGTCGACAACCAAGATACCTTCGGCAACGTTCGACAGCACTGATGCATTAAAAGCGCGAGCAGCTTCCAGATCGTGGGTGAGGGTTTTCAGGTTTTGACAATGACGCTGATGTTCCAGCAACGCCTGGATTTTCGGCTTAAGCACCTGCGGATCGAAAGGCCTGAACAGATAATCCACAGCGCCACTGGCATAGCCTTTGTGGACAGATTCTTGAGAGTATTCGCTGGCGGTCAGGAAAATAATCGGTGTGAAACGGGTCCGCTGGCTGCCACGCATTAATCGAGCGACCTCGAAACCATCCATGCCCGGCATGTGAACATCGAGTAACACTAGATCGACGTCCATTGTAAGCAGGACATTCAGAGCTTCGGCCCCGGAAGCGGCCGTGACGACATGCCAATCCTGTCGATGCAAGACGGCACGCATGGTGATCAGATTTTCAGGGTAATCATCAACTACCAACAGAACAAAGGTAGCGTCCAACGGCTTTAATTGCAGGCATTCCATGCTGCTTCTCTTCCTATAGCCCTTACGCCAGGGCGTAGGGCGAGGCCAGAATTCTACTAGCGGCTTACTCTAGCCCTGGCAAAACAAAAGCAGAAGCGAGGCACGCATCATCTGGTGGCTAAATGCCGTCCACCCGACTAACGGTAGATGTTTGCACAAGGCCACTACACACCAAATCCGTTTTTTCACAAAAAAAGACCTTAGCTGTTGGACGAAAACATTGAACCCGAGCAGCCCAGCGGTCAATCAAGCGCGAGCGCTCTTTGTACCTCTGGGGTCGGAGGGCGAAGGAGATAAGCGACTTTCTACAACAGGGTTATTAATCACGTAAAGGACCAATAACCTCGAGTAAAACGGCTCATTGCATGGGCCGTTTGTAGCGGTTCACTCATTCAAGCGTAGCGGCCTTGAACTCTTTTTCCGCCGCCGCAAAGCGTGTCAGCATGCCCTCGGTCGGCGCTTTACCCAGCAGACTGAACACCAGGATTGCGACGCTGGCGAAGAGGAAACCCGGAATGATTTCGTACAACCCTAGCAACGCGGATTGCTTCCAGACGACAACCGTAACGGTGCCAACCAGAATGCCCGCGAGCGCGCCATTGCGCGTCATGCCTTTCCACAACACTGAAATCAGCACTACCGGGCCGAATGCAGCGCCGAACCCTGCCCACGCATAACTCACCAGACCCAAAACACGATTGTTCGGGTTCGACGCAATGAAAATCGCGATCACGGCAATTAACAACACCATTGCCCGACCCACCCACACCAGCTCGGAGTCTGATGCGCGCTTGCGGAAGAAAGCCTTGTAGAAGTCTTCAGTCAGCGCACTGGAGCACACCAATAGCTGACAGCTCAACGTGCTCATTACCGCCGCCAGAATGGCCGATAACAGCACACCGGCAATCCATGGGTTGAACAGCAATTTGGCCAGCTCGATGAACACCCGCTCAGGGTTCTCCGTGACCGGCGTGGCAAACTCTGGATGCGCTGAGAAGTAGGCAATCCCAAAGAAGCCCACCGCGACTGTGCCGCTCAGGCACAAAATCATCCAAGTCATGGAAATACGACGTGCCTTGGCAATCGACTTGACCGAATCGGCTGCCATGAACCGCGCCAGGATATGCGGCTGGCCGAAATACCCCAAGCCCCAGCCCAGCAGAGAAATGATGCCGATAAACGACGTATTCTTAAGCATGTCGAAATGGGTTGGGGCTTTCGCTTCGATAGCCAGCAAGGTGGCGTCTATGCCGCCCGTGGCCAGCAACACAATGATCGGTGTAAGGATCAGCGCGAAGATCATCAGAGTGGCCTGCACCGTATCGGTCCAGCTCACAGCGAGGAACCCCCCAACAAAAGTGTAGGCAATCGTTGCAGCAGCACCGGCCCACAAGGCAGTTTGGTAAGACATACCAAATGTACTTTCAAACAGGCGAGCGCCGGCAACAATACCTGAAGCGCAATAAATGGTGAAAAACACCAGAATCACCACGGCCGAAACAATCCGCAGCACCCCACTTTTGTCTTCAAAGCGACTAGTGAAATAATCCGGCAAAGTCAGTGCATCGCCGTTGTGCTCGGTCTGTACGCGAAGGCGGCCGGCGACAAACAGCCAGTTCAGATAAGCACCCATGGCCAGGCCGATGGCGATCCAGCCTTCGGATAGGCCCGACATATAGATAGCGCCTGGCAGCCCCATCAATAGCCATCCGCTCATATCCGATGCACCGGCCGACAAGGCAGTGACTACGGAGCCGAGGCTGCGGCCACCAAGAATATAGTCGGAAAGATTATTCGTAGAGCGATAGGCCATCAGGCCGATTAGAACCATTGCCGCGATGTAGATCACGAAGGTGATCAGAGTGGGATTACTGACAGTCATAAAATGGCGCCCTGGCGTTATTATTTGCACGGCAATCAATCGGTGCGCAACGATCAAAACGTTCCACACGGATGAATAACTAGCCGCACGCTGGACTGAAGTTTCCCCAGGAAAACGTCAGCTGATGTACCGAGAATGAACACGCATCACCTCGAAGGCTGGAATCCTAGTCAACAACGCAAATAGGGTGCAACCCATTTTTCCCATCAAGTTGTACCTGTAAGGTATTTTTAGTTACCTCATGTTTTGCTCCGTTTCAGAGCCTCGCGCTGTAATCAAGGGCTAAAAAGCACCGTTCTAGCGCCCTTAATATGGGGTCAAGCGTTGCAGGGACGGATCAATAATATTTCTGAAAAAAAACGGGTTGCACCGGGTTGCACCAGTAGAATTTCGAGATTAACCTGAGCGTCGGCTATGCCACACGATGGTGGCGATTAGAGGATGAGAAATGGCGACAACCACCTTGGGTGTCAAACTCGATGATGCTACCCGTGAGCGCTTGAAAGCCGCCGCGCAGTCCATTGATCGAACCCCCCACTGGCTGATCAAGCAGGCCATCTTCAACTACCTTGAGAAGCTTGAGGGCGGCGCGACCCTCATGGAGCTCAATGGCCTGACCGGAAAAGAGCCCGACGAACTGGTCGACCATCACGCCGATGTTGCCCATCAGTGCTTCCTGGAATTTGCCGAAAGCATCCTTCCACAATCAGTTCTTCGTGCCGCGATCACTTCCGCTTATCGCCGCCCCGAACCTGAAGTTGTGCCCATGCTGTTAGAACAGGCGCGTCTGCCAGGGGCCATGGCCGAAGCCACCCAGAAGCTTGCGGCGAGCATTGCCGAGAAACTGCGCAATCAAAAAAGTGCTACTGGTCGTGCGGGCATCGTTCAAGGCTTGTTGCAAGAGTTCTCGCTGTCGTCCCAAGAAGGCGTAGCCCTGATGTGCCTGGCCGAAGCGCTGCTGCGCATCCCGGATAAAGGCACTCGCGATGCGCTCATCCGCGACAAGATCAGCACCGGTAATTGGCACCCGCATTTGGGCAATAGCCCGTCGCTGTTCGTCAACGCGGCTACGTGGGGTCTGCTGCTGACCGGGAAACTGGTCGCCACCCACAACGAAGCCGGGTTGACCTCATCCCTGAGCCGCATCATCGGTAAAAGTGGCGAACCCATGATCCGCAAGGGCGTGGACATGGCCATGCGCTTGATGGGCGAACAGTTTGTTACCGGCGAAACCATCGCCGAAGCCTTGGCTAACGCCAGCCGCTTTGAAGCCAAGGGTTTCCGCTACTCTTACGACATGCTCGGTGAAGCAGCGCTGACCGAACGCGATGCGCAGAAATACCTTGCCTCCTACGAGCAGGCCATCCACTCCATTGGCAAAGCGTCCCATGGTCGTGGCATTTATGAAGGCCCAGGCATCTCGATCAAGCTTTCCGCCTTGCACCCCCGTTATAGCCGCGCGCAATACGAACGCGTTATGGACGAGTTGTACCCGAGATTGTTATCGCTGACCCTGCTGGCCAAACACTATGACATTGGCCTGAACATCGACGCCGAAGAAGCTGACCGCCTTGAGCTGTCACTGGAGCTGCTAGAGCGCTTGTGTTTCGAGCCGCAGTTGATTGGCTGGAACGGCATCGGTTTTGTCATTCAGGCGTACCAGAAGCGGTGCCCGTATGTTATCGACTACGTCATTGATCTTGCGCGCCGCAGCCGCCATCGCTTGATGATTCGTCTGGTTAAGGGCGCGTATTGGGACAGCGAAATCAAACGCGCCCAAGTCGATGGACTGGAAGGCTACCCGGTATACACCCGCAAGGTTTACACCGACGTTTCCTACATCGCTTGCGCAAGAAAGCTGCTGTCGGTGCCGGAAGTTATCTATCCTCAATTCGCGACACACAACGCCCATACCCTGGCCGCGATTTACCATATCGCCGGTCAGAATTACTACCCTGGCCAATACGAGTTCCAGTGCCTGCACGGCATGGGCGAACCGCTGTATGAGCAGGTGGTGGGCACAGTGGCCGACGGCAAGTTGAATCGACCGTGCCGGGTCTACGCGCCGGTGGGTACGCACGAAACACTGCTGGCCTATCTCGTCCGCCGTTTGCTCGAGAACGGCGCCAACACCTCGTTCGTCAACCGCATCGCCGACCAGTCTATTTCCATACAGGAATTGGTGGCTGATCCAGTGAACAGCATCGAGCAGATGGCGACGCAGGAAGGCGGCTTCGGCTTGCCGCACCCGCGCATCCCTCTGCCGCGTGATCTTTATGGCCCGGACCGCGCCAACTCCAGCGGTATCGACCTGGCCAACGAACACCGATTGGCATCACTGTCTTCGGCATTGTTGGCCACCGCACATAACGATTGGAAAGCCGGACCAATGCTGGGCAGTCCTGCGAGCGTTGGCATATTTGCTCCCGTGCTGAATCCCTCGGATTTGCGCGACGTCGTTGGCCACGTCCAGGAAGCCAATCTGGAAGACGTCGACAACGCCATTCAAAGTGCTTTAAATGCTGCGCCTATTTGGCAAGCAACCCCGCCTGCAGAACGCGCCGCTATTCTTGAGCGTGCCGCCGATTTGATGGAAGGCGAAATTCAGCCGCTGATGGGCCTACTGGCCCGCGAGGCCGGGAAGACCTTCGCCAATGCCATCGCCGAGGTCCGCGAAGCGGTAGATTTCCTGCGGTATTACGCCGTACAGGCACGCAATGACTTTACCAACGACGCCCACCGCCCGCTGGGTCCGGTGGTTTGTATCAGCCCGTGGAACTTCCCACTGGCTATTTTCAGTGGCCAGGTCGCCGCTGCGTTGGCCGCCGGCAATCCAGTGCTGGCCAAGCCTGCCG
This sequence comes from Pseudomonas sp. AB6, assembly GCF_034314105.1. Taxonomy (NCBI): domain Bacteria; kingdom Pseudomonadati; phylum Pseudomonadota; class Gammaproteobacteria; order Pseudomonadales; family Pseudomonadaceae; genus Pseudomonas; species Pseudomonas sp. AB6. The sequence continues at coordinate 4,539,463 of NZ_JAVIWJ010000001.1, read as the reverse complement.
AGCAAACGCCGCTCATTGCTGCGCAGGCAGTTCGGCTACTGCTCGAGGCCGGCATTCCGGAAGGCGTCGTGCAATTGCTTCCAGGGCCCGGTGAAACAGTCGGTGCGCGTCTGGTGGGTGATGACCGAGTCAAAGGCGTGATGTTCACCGGTTCAACCGAGGTTGCCCGCCTGCTGCAACGCAATATTGCCGGACGCCTGGATGCACAAGGCCGACCGATCCCGCTGATCGCCGAAACCGGCGGACAAAACGCGATGATCGTTGACTCCTCGGCGCTGACTGAACAAGTGGTCACCGACGTTGTGTCTTCGGCATTTGACAGCGCGGGTCAACGCTGCTCGGCCTTGCGCGTACTCTGCTTGCAGGAAGACTCCGCCGATCGCGTGATCGAAATGCTCAAGGGTGCCATGGCCGAATGCCGTCTCGGCAATCCGGAACGCCTGTCTGTCGACATCGGCCCAGTGATCGACGCCGAAGCCAAGGCCGGTATCGAGAGGCACATTCAGGCCATGCGCGACAAAGGCCGCAACGTTTATCAGTTAGCCATTGCCGACAGTGATGAAATCAAACGTGGCACCTACGTCACGCCGACCTTGATTGAACTGGAAAGCTTCGACGAACTGCAGCGCGAGATCTTCGGTCCGGTGTTGCACGTTGTTCGCTACAAGCGCAAAGAGCTCGACCTGTTAATAGGTCAGATCAACGCGTCCGGTTATGGGTTGACCTTGGGCGTTCACACACGCATCGACGAAACCATCGCCAAAGTCATCGATAACGTCAACGCGGGCAACGTTTACGTAAACCGCAACATTGTGGGCGCGGTAGTCGGCGTTCAGCCCTTCGGCGGTGAAGGTCTGTCTGGCACTGGCCCGAAAGCCGGTGGCCCGCTGTACTTGTATCGTTTGTTATCCACGCGCCCCGTGAACGCCATCGAACAATCCTTCGCCCGTGGCGATGCGCTCAATACACCCAACACCCAAATGCGCGATGCCATGAGCAAACCGCTCAAGGCACTGCAAACCTGGGCCGCCAGCCAACAGCTTGAACCGCTTGGCGCCCTGTGCAATCAGTTCGCAGCACAGTCGCAAAGCGGCATCACTCGGGTGTTGAACGGGCCAACAGGTGAACGCAACAGCTACAGCCTTCTGCCGCGCGAGCATGTGCTGTGCCTGGCCGAAAGCGAAGCTGACTTGTTGACTCAATTGGCAGCCGTTTTGGCAGTCGGTAGCACGGCTGTCTGGCCTGACAGTGAACTGGGCAAAACCCTGCGTACTCGTTTGCCTAAAGACCTACAAGCGCGCATCCAACTGGTAGCAGATTGGAACAAAGACGACGTGGTCATTGATGCGGTTCTGCATCATGGCGACTCGGATCAGCTCCAGACCGTCTGTCAGCAAATCGCCCAACGCGATGGTGCCATCATTGGGGTTCACGGACTGTCCCACGGGGAAACCAATATCGCGCTTGAACGTTTGGTGATTGAGAGAGCGTTGAGTGTGAACACCGCCGCCGCAGGAGGGAATGCGAGCTTAATGACCATTGGCTGATGCGCACGAAAAAAGGGGAGCTTCGTCTCCCCTTTTCATGTTTAGCCCCTCCTCCCCTGTCACGAAGCAGCGATTTTTACTAATACAAAGCTTTTACATAGATTTATTTATGTATAAGTTTATCGTGTAAGTATGTACAAGTTGGTATGCACTCACATCAAAGCGCCATCAGCGATGTTGCGTCTTTAGGCCGGGTGACCCTGTCGTGACGAGACTCGATATCGAGAATCGTGCGCGCCGTACGAACTGGACGTTGTACATAAGAAATGAGCCCCCCCCGTGACCCAACCGTATCTCGATGAACACATCATGGAAAGATTGCGGCTGCTGGAATCTGTCGTGGTTCATGCCAAGGACGCGATTCTGATCACCGAGGCCGAACCCGTCGATCTACCAGGACCCCGAATCGTCTACTGCAACGCCGCTTTTACTGCCACCACCGGCTACAGCGAAGCCGAGGTGCTGGGAAAAACACCTCGCATACTTCACTGCGATAACACCAATCGCGAAACCCTGAACCAGATAAGGACAGCCCTTGGAGGATGGCAACCGATCGAAGTCGAGTTGCTGAACAAGCGGCGCGATGGCAGCGAGTTCTGGGTTCAACTGAGTATCGTTCCTGTGGCCAATGAACACGGTTGGTTTACCCACTGGATCTCTGTTCAACGCGATATCAGCGAACGAAAGGAGGCCGAAGAGCTCGCTCATAAAGCACACGTGGTATTGGCCGAAAAAAATGCGTTGGAAATAAGGCTGGTCGAGCGGCAACAGATCGAGCAGGAGTTGTCCTACGCCGCGTCACATGATGCCCTCACCCAGCTAAACAATCGCGCATTCATCATGGCGCGGCTAAGCCAGGTGTTCGAGCGGCGACAACTCAAAGGGCATCCTCACGCCACTATTTTGTTCATGGACCTGGACCGCTTCAAGCTGGTCAACGACAGCCTGGGGCATCGCACTGGAGACCTTCTGCTCTCTGCCGTGGCTCGTCGACTTGAGCAGTGTTTGCGCCCATCTGAAATCCTCTCGAGATTCGGCGGCGATGAGTTCGTTCTTCTGGTCGAGGGCCAATTAACCGACGCTGATGCTGCCGCTCTGGCGATGCGAATCATCGAGCAATTACAGGCACCGCTCCATATCTGTGGGCAGGACATCTTTACCGCCTGCAGCATTGGCATCGTCAGCATCAATAAAAGCCATGAGACACCCGAAGAGCTACTGCGCGATGCCGACGTCGCCATGTATACCGCCAAGTCCAAAGGCGGAGGTCAATACGCACTTTTCGACCATTCAATGCGCGAGAAAGCCATTGAAGCCCTATCGCTACAGAGTGCCCTCAAACAAGCCATCGCTCGCAATGAGTTCGTGCTGCATTACCAACCGATCTACGACCTGCTGACGGGCAATATGAAAGCGGTCGAGGCACTGATTCGCTGGAATAACCCACAGCGCGGTCTGGTGAGACCTGACCTGTTCATCCCCTTCGCCGAAGAAATCGGCGTCATTCAGGAAATTGGCTATTGGGTCATGAGCGAAGCGTGCAGGCAGCTTCAAGAATGGAAAAGCAGATACCCGGAAATGGATTTACAACTCAACGTCAATGTCTCCGGACGAGAGCTTAAGTACTCCGGATTCATCGCCCAGCTGGAACAGGTTCTGCACAATACTCACTTCCCTGCCAACCGCCTGCAGATAGAGGTTACCGAGAATATTTTTCTCCAAGAGCCCGAAGCCATCGGTTTGATACTCAAAAAAGTACGTGAATTAGGCGTGCGTGTTGCGCTGGATGATTTCGGCACCGGGTACAGTTCATTGGCTTACATTGATCGTTATCCTATCGACGCGATAAAAATCGACCGCTCATTTGTCTCACGCATGATGACCCATAGCCGGACCCTGGCGATTGTGCAAAGCATCTTGTGGCTGGGTCGAAAACTCGGGTTTGATATCACGGCAGAAGGCATCGAAACCCCAACGCAACTGGAGCGGCTTAAAGAATTGCGCTGCCCTTCGGCGCAAGGTTACCTGCTTGCGTATCCAATGCCGCCGCAACAGCTGGCAGAGTTGTTGGCTGCGCAGCGTTGAAGGTTCAGTTGACCTATAGGAGCGAACGTGTTCGCGAGGCGTTTTGTCAGGCATACCGCGTCAAACCCCTTGGCCAACACGTTGGCTCCCACAGGTGGGTGGATTAGCCACCCACGGCGCCTTTGATTTGGTCCAGCCAACTGGTTTTCTCTTCGGCGGGAAGACTGTCGAACAAGTCTTTGGCCATTTCTGCGACCTTCGCCGTTTTGTGGGCGTTGAGCAGGGCTTTAAGCTCTGGCGTGGTGGCGGTTTCTTCGCTGAGGGTGGGCGGAATCGGCAAGGCGTTAACCAGTTTCAGTACGTCGCCGGTGTCTTGGGTGAAGGCGCGGAGGTTGTCGAGGTTGCTCAGCATGGGCAGGGCCATGCCGGTCAGGGTGTCGAAGGCGCTGATGCCCGGCAGGCCGACTTTGCCTCGAAACACCGGAATCCCAAACGACGGTGCCAACAACCCCACCAGATAACGGGGGTCATGACGCTTGATGCTCAGGCCAATGCTGGCGACCGCGACAGCGACGCCGATCACTTGCTCAGTGGACACCAGAGGTGACAGGGCCTTGCTCGACTCGTTGTCGAAGAAAATGCAGCGGTAGCGGAAGTAATCGGTGAATAACTCGCGCTCGCCCAGGGCGGCGTTCATGAACCAGGCGCGGGAGTCGTGGACCTGCTCGTCGAAAAAATCGGTCAGGGTCTGCGCTCTATCGCTGAGGATTTCAAAACTGCGGGGGGCGTAGAGCTTGTTGAAGACGATATTGGCCTTTCGGCGCATTCGAATGTATTCCTCGGCTTCGTCCTCTTCGTTGGTCAAGTACACCCAGCCGCCCAGGGTGACGTGGGCGAGGGTGGCAAGGCTAACGGTATCGGCGTCCCACGACAGCCCCCAAAAAGAGGGCACGTAGTCACGGCGAAACTCGTCCATGGCGTTGTCCATTTGCGCTTGGTCAAGGCTGGGTTCGAAGGCTTTGCGCATGTTGAACGTCGTCGGTTTTTCAGCACCGATACGTTGTTCGTAGGCCAGTTTGATCGCCAGCTGTTCCATGGCCAGTTTTCTTTCTGCTCAGCGCTGAGCGCAATCGAGGGCGCTTGCAATGGGGCTCCGACGGAATAGGCTTCCGCATACATATGCTGCAGCGGAATTTGCGACAGTACATCCTGACTTCCCGCTATCGCCTTCCCCTGTTCACCCGGCGCATAACCACCGCCACATCCGAGTGGACGCCGGGGTACAGGTATTCAAACGTTCCATTACGGTAGGTTGACCCGCCGTTCGGATCGTCAGGATTGTCCTTGCGCCGAATCGAATCCAGTGGAAAACAGCCGCGCTGTTCATGAGCCGCGACCAAATGCACGCAGCGCTCCAGAAACTTCTCTGAATCCGGCAAACGCATGGAGTCATCGGCCCAACCCATGTGCCCGGCGGCAAACGGGGCCACGGTATCGAACAGTCCCATGAAGCCAATGCTGATGGGGATTCCGGCGAACAGGTAACAGGTTTCGCCCTCCACTTCGACCTTGGTCAGTGCCTCCAGCCAGTTGGCGAACGCCCGGGCCTCGGCAGCGCCCCGAGAGAAACCATAGATCCACAGGCGCATGCCGATGATGCGCGGGACGGTCTTGCGCACTTGCACGTTTTACCCCTCCATCACCCACATCAATCTTGCTATTCAGCCTCTCGCGTCTGCGCCTAGACTTCAGCCATTCCAAAATAGGTAGGCCGCCATGTCCGAGATGCTTCTGAGTTCACGCAACCTGGCTTTCGAGCTGTATGAAGTGCTGGACGCCGAAGCCTTGACCCAGCGCGAGAGGTTCGCTGAGCACAATCGCGAAACGTTCGATGCTGCGATCGGAACCGCACGGACCATCGCCGAAAAGTTTTTCGCCCCACATAACCGCAAGGGTGACGAAAACGAGCCTCGCTATGAAAACGGCGAAGCGGTGCTGATCCCGGAAGTAAAACCGGCAGTGGATGCGTTTCTTGAAGCTGGCTTTCTGAACGCCGCGCGCAGCTTTGAAGCGGGCGGCATGCAATTGCCCACGCTGTTGTCTCAAGCCTGCTTTGCACACTTTCAGTCGGCTAACGCGGCGTCAACGTCTTACCCGTTCTTGACCATGGGCGCGGCCAACCTGATTGAAAGCTTCGGCAGCGATGAGCAGAAGCAACGCTTTTTGCAGCCCATGATCGACGGGCGCTTTTTTGGCACCATGGCGCTGACCGAGCCCCATGCAGGTTCGTCGCTGTCGGACATTCGTACCCGGGCCGAGCCATCGGCGGACGGCACCTATCGTCTGCGCGGCAACAAGATTTTCATCTCGGGTGGCGACCATCCGCTGTCTGAAAACATCGTGCACATGGTCTTGGCAAAACTGCCGGATGCGCCTTCAGGGGTGAAGGGCATTTCGCTGTTCATCGTGCCTAAATTTTTGGTGAACGATGACGGCAGCTTGGGCAAACGCAATGACGTGCTCTTGGCGGGTCTGTTTCACAAAATGGGCTGGCGCGGCACGACGTCAACGGCGCTTAATTTCGGCGACAACGGCGAATGCATCGGCTACTTAGTGGGCAAACCGCATCAGGGCCTGAGCTATATGTTCCAAATGATGAACGAGGCGCGAATCGGCGTTGGCATGGGCGCTGTAATGCTCGGTTACGCCGGTTATTTGTACTCGTTGGAATATGCCCGCGAACGACCACAGGGGCGCCTGCCCGACAACAAACATCCCGATACCGCACCGGTTTCGATCATTCAACACGCCGACATCAAACGGATGTTGTTGACGCAAAAAGCCTACGTCGAAGGCTCCTTTGACCTTGGCCTCTACGCCGCTCGTTTGTTCGATGACACAACGACCGGCGAAACTGACGAGGTTCGGAAACAGGCTCATGAGTTGCTGGATTTGCTGACACCCATCGTCAAGTCCTGGCCTTCGGAGTTTTGCCTCAAGGCCAATGAGCTGGCAATTCAGATTCTCGGTGGGCATGGTTACACCCGTGAATATCCGGTGGAGCAGTATTACCGCGACAATCGTCTGAACCCGATTCATGAAGGCACTCACGGCATTCAATCGCTGGATTTGCTGGGTCGTAAGCTCGCGCAAAACGGCGGCGCCGGACTCCAGCAGTTGATTCGCTTGATTGCCGATACGACTGCCCGGGCGCAGGTGTACAAGGGATTAACTCCGCTACGCCAGCCGTTGGAACAACTGGTCGCGCGCTTGCAAACGGTAACCATTGGCCTTCTGACCGATCTGAGCGAAGGCAAAATCAACAGCAGCTTGTCTAACTCAGCTTTGTACCTGAAAGTTTTCGGTCACACCGTAATTGGCTGGCGCTGGCTGGAACAAGCAATTCGTGCTGAGGAAGGTTTAACCAAGGGTAACCCAGCTGACGCGAGTTTCTATAAAGGCAAACTACAGGCAGCCCGGTACTTTCTGACATGGGAAATACCGGGCTGCCATCATGAGTTAACGATACTGGAAGCACGCGACGATACGTGCCTGGCTATGCAGGATGACTGGTTTTAGCCCTTAAGACTAAGCGTGGAGCTCATCGTATGGCGACTCACCATTCGTTTGCGCTCCCTGCCAGGATCCGGGTTTTGCGTTTGAAGGGGAAGTAGAAGTCCCGCGCAGCCTCCATACGCTCGGTATAGGCGGCGGAAATAATCACCTCTGGCTTGAGGCTTCGTGCCAACAGATCAAAATAATCCGGCCGCAGCTTCCTGATGACATCAGAAAATAAGCCTGGCCCCGTCAATTCAAAGATCTTGGTCATATAAGGGGCCATTGCCGCTTTCGACCCAACACGCAGCTCTTCCGTTGATCTGTCTATATGGGGCCGCGGCGTCGTGAAAAACACAGGGTCTTCACTGACGAAACGCCCGTGCATTTCCCGCATCAGTTCTTTCAATACCGGATTTCGAGGATGGCTGGCAAAGTGACTCGTGTTGGGTCCGACATAATTAACTGATGGGGCACTGATTTCGTTCCCCATCAACACATCGCAAGGCCCCGCGTCGAGGCTGATCCCTTCAAAAGAACTCACGATGGTGTCGTCGCAATCCATGTAGATTCCGCCGTATTCGTAAATCAATCGATAGCGGAGGACATCGGACGCCGCCGCCAGGTTTTGATAGTCTCCATAGCGGAAATAATTAAACATTGGTGCCAGTTCGCTTTTCAGGAAGTCCGAATAAAAAGCCTCATCTCTCAACCTGGAAATATGAATATTAGGGTGGTTGGTGAAACGCGAAGACAGATCATGAAAGGCCAGATCGCTATCTATATCGATATGGAGGATAAAAGTCAGGTCCGAACTTTTTGCCGCGTTTCTTGAAAGGTTAATTAATAATTTTTCGCCGGGCAGTCTATCACCCATCCAAATGTAGTGAACTTCCCGTGCGATAGGTGTGGTATTGGTGGGTAGTCGTGGCAGTCGCGCAAACGTGTAGATCTGGTGTTCCTTACTTTGAGGAATCTTGTCTTCGAGTTTTCTATACACTTTCGCGTCTACGCTACGCCATTCGCCTTTCGCATCTCTCCAAACGTAGTCACCCGTATTCAACGTCCAGCCGGGTAGCTCCGGATCAGCGTCATAGTAAACCGGCGTCCTTTTACCTTTCAGGTGGATAAAATACTTATCTTCTGCGCTTTCAACTCCATCCATGGGCAGTTCTATTTGAATTTTTGGAATGTCCGGCTGAAAAATGAGCGGCACATCTGGTAGCGGCTGAACGGATGCAATACCTGGATCAAGAGGCGCTAGTGATGATGAACCGTCAAAACTTTCGCCGCCGCGCAATCCTGGCTTCAAATCCACGTCCCATCGACCAAGGCTTAGCTCCTTAACATATGGCCCTGGGAGACCTTCGCTATACGGCGCACGAATACGAAATTGGCTGGCCGCTTCTACCCATTCAACCCGGTAAATCCTGGAATGCAACCGAATGAAATACTCAGTTGTGTTCGCCTGAAAATTGAACGCCTGATAAACCTCATTAGTGCCGTTAGCAGATGACCATGCACCGTTTTTCAGCGGTGGCGAATACTCGAGCGCCTTAAGCTTCAATCGCATTTGCGGTTGCAATGAACGTAGACCTGCAGGTTCAATACCGAAACTACGCTCAGTGTCATCAATGGTTTTATGCCGGGCTTGCTCTGCGAGTCGCGCCTGTTCTTCTCTGGCGGCGAGGCTTGCGGGGGTCTCAGCATCTACGTCTACTGAGTCCCCCCATTTAACAGTAGCGACGTCGATCTTGGCCCCCCACCTAACGGCTTCGGCGCTATCCCTAACCGCTCGCCCAGCTTCCATCACGCTAACAACACCCTCTCCGATAAGAGGCAAAGCGTTTAATACACCAAATTGGATATGCCTAAGCCCTTGCTCTTTTTCCGCCTCATCTCGCCCCTCAACCACTTCGTCGACGCCCAGTCCCACTAACGCGATCGATAACGCGCCGAGAAGTGGAGCAACTTCAGGCGCCACCATAACGACCCCTCCCAAAACCAAAATAGCGTCGGTTATCCCGTGAGCAGACGCAGCTTTCCAATAATCACTTTGGGTATGTATCGATTGCACCGCGTCAGAGCCGAGCCGCTCTTTGAGACGTTCCCGGAAATGGCTAAACGGCCAGAGCGTGATAGCGGCCCCAAACTTGATGGTGGACTGAGGGGGCCAGTAACCCGTGGCTTGGTTCAAAAATTTTGGATAAACCGCCATGCCGGCTAACGCTGCATGCAACCCGCTTAAAAACACTCCATCGCCGTCATCTTCCATTCTGAAATGGCTTTCCAACGCTTTCCTTTTCCGAGGATCCCGGCACTGCCGCCCCAACCAATCCTTGGCCAAGCGCTCCGAATCAAAACCGTGTAATGGAGATGAATTACCGGGAATATAAATAATGACGCGACCCGTTAGTTCGTTTTTGATAGCCAGTATGTCGGTGGCCGTGTAACGGTAAACAATCATCTCGCGAAATGTGGCATTACTAGAAATGGGGGCGTTAACGAATTGATCCCAGGTGAGGCTTTCCCATGTCTGGCCTTCGTCCAGTCCCAAGGCATTCAATAAAAAACTTTTGTCCGCGACCGTTAATTCCCCCGCCGTCGCCTGCGCATAAACGACCTTTAATAACGAACCTTTGATCAGAAGGTTGTAATGGGGCTCATGTTCTTTCCAGAATTGGGCAAGCCTGGCTCTATAGTGAGCCTGAAGATTACAGTCCCACACGTACTGCTTGAATTCGTCTGCTCGAATATAAAGATGGGTGGAAGCGTCATAACGCTGTGGGGTGGTTTTGCGGTAAACAGCTTCATAGGCAACGCAGTCCCAAAGCGGTAGCGGACTCTTCACGAGATTGACTGCATAGCCTCCTGGCCTGTAACCCTCAAGCCTGCTGAGGTGCTCAAAAAATTCGCCACTGCCCTTTTGCTGCCAATTTCGCAGCATCGCTTGGGTTAGCGTCATGGAAAACGCTACGTCTGCGTTGAACGGAGCTTGCCTGCCTGCCGTTTCAATGTAGAGCGTGGCAATGACCATTTCGTCCGGATCAAGAAGAACTCCCCATTTCTGCTGCGCGTAAGTGCGAACTGTTTCCTTCGCGTATTCTTCTGGCGATTCGTACTTGATGTTCAGGCTTTTAAAAACCTCGTCAGCGAGAGCATCCGGAGCGTGTACTTCGTACATAACTTGACATCCTGTCGTTAGTTGGACAGAAACCATAAATAACGCCTGCTGCCTCGATGAGGTAAATACTTATCTCCTCATTAATTTATTGCTCGCGTCTTCAATGCCCGCTGAGCATCACGGCAACGGCTTCGCAGCAGCCCATTACCGGGGATCAAGATACAAAGCTTTGACAGCTCTCCAATTCAACAGGTTAGAATCCCTTGGCACGCGGACTGCATGGCCAGTCCCCGCCTTGCTTTCTCGATTTCGATTTGGAGTACCGCCTTTTGGATGCAAACACCATCAACAGCCTGTTCTTGATCGGCGCGTTGCTGGTGAGTGCAAGTATTCTGGTCAGCTCACTGTCCTCGCGCCTCGGCATCCCGATCCTGGTGATCATCCTCGCAGTCGGGATGACGGCAGGTGTTGATGGTGCCGGCATCGTTTTCGATAATTACCCCACAGCCTATTTAGTCGGCAACCTCGCACTGGCAGTCATCCTGCTCGACGGCGGACTGCGTACCCGTGTCGCCAGTTTCCGAGTGGCGTTATGGCCGGCATTGTCACTTGCCACGGTTGGCGTACTGATCACCACTGCACTGACCGGCATGGTCGCCGCATGGTTGTTTAACCTGAATTTGATTCAAGGCTTGTTGATCGGCGCCATTGTCGGTTCGACCGATGCTGCTGCGGTGTTCTCACTGCTGGGCGGCAAAGGCCTCAATGAGCGCGTAACCGCCAGCCTGGAAATTGAGTCCGGCAGCAACGACCCCATGGCGGTGTTTTTGACCGTGACCCTGATCGACATGCTGCACAGCGGCGAAACCGGTTTGCACTGGAGCCTGCTAGGGCATTTGATTCAAGAGTTCGGCATCGGCGCAATCATTGGTTTGGGCGGCGGATGGATAATGCTGCAACTGGTCAACCGAATTCACCTGGCAACCGGCTTGTATTCAATACTGGTAGTAGCGGGGGGGCTGGTGGTTTTTGCGCTGACCAACGCCATTCACGGCAGCGGCTTTCTCGCGGTGTACCTGTGCGGATTAGTCTTGGGCAATCAGCCAATTCGTAGCCGCCACGGAATTTTGCACATGCTCGACGGCATGGCCTGGCTGGCGCAGATCGGCATGTTTTTGGTGCTGGGCTTGCTGGTCACACCTCATGATTTGCTACCCATCGCGTTGCCTGCACTGGGATTGGCCCTGTGGATGATTCTAGTGGCCAGGCCGCTGTCGGTGCTGGTCGGACTGCTTCCATTCAAAGCGTTTCACACGCGAGAAAAAGCATTTATTGCCTGGGTAGGACTACGCGGCGCGGTGCCGATCATTCTTGCTGTGTTCCCGCTTATGGCCGGCCTTCCTCATGCTCAGCTGTATTTCAACCTGGCGTTCTTTATCGTACTGGTGTCGCTGCTGGTCCAAGGCACGAGCCTGCCATGGATTGCCAAACTGCTAAAAGTTACTGTCCCCCCAGAGCCCGCACCGATTTCCCGCTCTGCGCTGGAAGTGCATGTCACAAGCGAGTGGGAACTGTTCGTTTATCGCCTGGGCGCTGAAAAATGGTGCATCGGCGCAGCGTTGCGTGAACTGAAAATGCCCGAAGGAACTCGAATTGCAGCCCTGTTTCGTGGCCAGCAACTGCTCCATCCGTCGGGTAGTACGAAGTTGGAGGTGGACGATTTACTGTGCGTAATCGGCCATGAACACAATTTATCGGCCTTGGGCAAGTTGTTCAGCCAAGCCCCACAACGCGGCCTCGATCTGCGATTCTTCGGCGACTTCGTTCTCCAGGGAGACGCTCAGCTCGGGGCTGTCGCGGCATTGTACGGATTGAAGCTCGACGGACTGGACGCCAATATGCCGCTTAGCCAATTCATCACTCAAAAGAATCGTGGCGAGCCCGTTGTTGGTGACCAGATCGAGTGGAATGGCACCCTGTGGACTGTCGCAGTCATGGACGGGAACAAGATCCTTAAAGTCGGCGTCAAATTTCCCGAAGGAAGCCGCCCAGGCCCTGGATTGTTCCTTTAAACTCCCCTCTTTCTTCATTCGGTTCGACCGGTATTTATGTTGACCTTGCGACCTTTTTTTACTGCCGCCTTAATTGGACTTTGCCTTTTCATTACCACCGTTCAGGCTGCCGACCCACCCACAAGCGCCGCTGTGCAGCAAAGCTTGGCCAAAATTGCTGACCGTAAATTGGCTGATGCTGATCAAAAAGCCCTGCAGCAAGTCCTGGAGCAGACCCTTTCTTTTATTTCGAGCAAAGAAGACACCGAAAAGCGGCTGAGCGAACTCAAACAGCAATTGAGCCAGGCACCGCGCCAGACCACGGACAATCAGCGTGATTTAGCGCGATTGAAAGTCAGCAAAGTGGTCCCGATTGTTCAGCGTTTCGCGAACCTCAACGTGGCTCAACTTGAACAAATGCTCGCTGAACGCGGCACCCAGCTAGCCGATCTGCAAAAAGCACTCAACGATGCCAACAGTCTGACCATTACTGCACAGACTCGTCCGGAGCGAGCTCAAGGCGAAATCAGCGCCAATCAGACACGCAGTCAGCAAATCAATAACATCCTGAAATCCGGCAAAGACAGCGGCAAAAGTATCAATGCCGATCAACGCGACCAACTCAACGCCGAATTAGCTTCGCTCAATGCGCTCACCCTGCTTCGCCGTCAAGAATTGGCAGGCAACAGTCAATTGCAAGACTTGGGCAACAGCCAGCGAGACTTACTTACCGAGAAGGTCAACCGGCAAGAACAGGACATCCAAGACCTGCAAACGCTAATCAACGACAAGCGTCGTGCTCAATCACAACAGACCGTAACCCAGTTGTCTTTGGAGGCTCAGAAAGCGGGCAGCAGTAGCCTGCTGGCAACCGAGACCGCAACCAACCTCAAGCTGTCCGACTATCTGTTGCGGGGTACCGACCGGCTCAATGAGCTAACACAGCAGAACCTCAAGACCAAGCAGCAACTGGACAGCCTGACTCAAAGCGATCAGGCACTCGACGAGCAAATCAACGTGCTTCGCGGCAGTTTGTTGCTGTCCAAAATTCTCTATAAACAGAAACAAGCCCTGCCGTTGTTAACCCTTGACAGGGGTCTGGCTGACGAAATTGCTGACATCCGTTTGTATCAATTCGAAGTCAACCAACAACGGGAAGTGATGAGCAACCCTGGCGCGTATGTCGACAAATTACTCGCTACGCAACCGCCTGAAGACGCGACCCCGGCGCTGCGCAAAACCTTGCTCGATCTCGCGGTGACTCGCACCGATTTGCTGGAACGCCTGAACAAAGAATTGAGCTCGCTGCTCAACGAATCCATCACCCTGCAGCTCAATCAAAAGCAACTGGTCGGTACCGCCGTCGGCCTACGCGCAACCCTTGACGAGCAAATGTTCTGGATCCCGAGCAACAAACCACTGGATCTGGACTGGATTGAGGGTATTCCACCGCGCCTCAGCAAACAAATCACCACCCTGCCCTGGGCCTCTAGCGTGAGTGAGCTGACCGATGGTCTGACACAACGCCCCCTGTTATTTTTGCCACTGCTGGTGCTGATCGGGGCTTTGGTGTGGAAACGAAAGGCGCTTTACGAAAAGCTCACTCGATTGCATTCGGATATTGGCCACTTCAAACGCGACAGCCAATGGCATACGCCGCTGGCAATTCTTATCAATATTTTGCTTGCCGTACCGGTAGCACTCGGATTGGCGCTGTGTGGATACGCCTTGCAGATAGACGCACGCGGTCAAAACGTCAATTTGGGCTCGGCATTGCTGCAAATTGCCTTGGCGTGGCTGATGTTTTACACCGCCTATCGCGTCCTGGCGCCAGGTGGGGTTGCCCAACTGCACTTCCGCTGGGAAAAGCCACAGGTTGAATTTCTTCAGGGTTGGATTCGGCGCTTGGGGCTGGTTGTGTTGGCCTTGGTTGCCGTAGTGGCCGTGGCAGAACACCAACCGGCGGCGCTAGCAGATGACGTGCTTGGCATCGCTGTGGTTTTGGCCTGCTATGCCTTGATGACTTGGCTACTAAGTCGCTTGCTGATCCGCAGTCCCACGCAGCATAGCGCCTCATTTTTTCGAAAAATCATCGGCGTGTTGTTCACCGCATTGCCGGTAGCGCTCTTTCTCGCAGTGTGCTTTGGCTATTACTACACCGCACTGAAACTGAGCGATCGATTGATCGACACCCTTTATTTATTGATGTTGTGGCTGGTAATCGAAGCCGCGTTCGTTCGCGGGCTGAGCGTTGCCGCCCGGCGACTGGCTTACCAGCGCGCCCAAAGCAAACGTCTGGCAGCAAGAGAAAACGGCGATGGCGATGTGGTGGAAGAGCCAGCGCTGGACATTGAAAAGGTCAACGATCAATCATTGCGTCTGATTCGGCTAGCGCTGCTTGCTGGCTTTATCGCCGCCCTGTATTGGGTCTGGTCGGACCTGATCAGCGTGTTTTCGTACCTGGACAACATCACGCTATACGAATACACCAGTGGCACGGGCGCCACGATGAGCATGGTACCCCTGAGCCTAGGTGACCTGGTGGGTGCACTGATCATCATCGGCACCACCGCAGTGTTGGCTGGCAACTTGCCCGGACTGCTAGAAGTGCTTGTCCTGTCGCGTTTGAATCTTGCCCAAGGCAGCTCGTACGCCACCACCACGTTGCTGTCATATACCATCGCGGGCATTGGTTTTGTTTCGACATTGTCAGCATTAGGCGTGAGCTGGGACAAGTTGCAATGGTTGGTGGCTGCACTTTCGGTCGGTTTAGGCTTCGGCATGCAGGAAATTTTCGCCAACTTCATCTCTGGCATTATGATTCTGTTCGAGCGCCCGGTTCGTATCGGCGACACCATCACTATTGGCAGCCTGTCGGGAACCGTCAGCAAAATTCGCATCCGTGCCACAACCATCACTGATTTCGACCGCAAAGACATTATCGTCCCGAACAAAACATTCATTACTGGGCAACTGATCAACTGGTCACTGACCGATACCATCACCCGCGTGACGCTCAAAGTAGGCGTCGATTACAGTTCGGATCTGGAACTCGTGCGCACCCTGCTGTTACAGGCCGCCAAAGACAACCCAAGGGTACTGAAAGAACCGGAGCCGCAAGTTTACTTTTTGAACTTTGGCGAGAGCACCCTCGACCACGAATTGCGCATTCACGTACGTGACTTAGGTGACCGCAATCCGGCAGTCGATGAGATTAACCGCTTCATCAATAAAGAGTTCAAAGCCAACAACATCAACATTTCGTTCCGGCAGATGGAGATTCACCTCAAAAATCTGCATGGGCAGGAATACAGGTTGGTGCCCACCGACGAACCGGGCGACGCAGGCAAACCCTCGCTTCCAGCCCCCTCTGCGATCAGCGACGTACCCGAGCCACCAGAGGCTAAGCTCGACTGATGGCTTTAATCCCAGCAGAATGGTCGGACATTCTGCTGGGAGATGGCCCTTGAAAGCCCTCGACGAACTGACCTTCGACAACCGCTTCGCCCGACTGGGGGACGCGTTCTCAACGTCGGTGCTGCCTGAACCCATTGCTGACCCACGGCTAGTCGTGTCAAGCGCGGCGGCCATGGCGTTGCTTGACCTCGATCCGGCCCAAGCCGAACTGCCGGTCTTCGCCGAAATTTTTAGCGGCCATAAACTGTGGGCCACCGCCGAGCCTCGGGCAATGGTGTATTCCGGTCATCAGTTTGGCTCTTACAACCCACGTTTGGGTGACGGCCGCGGCGTGCTGCTGGGCGAGGTCTACAGCGACGCAGGCGAACATTGGGACCTGCACCTCAAAGGCGCCGGGCAAACGCCGTATTCAAGAATGGGTGACGGTCGAGCGGTATTGCGCTCGTCGATTCGCGAATTTCTGGCGTCCGAAGCCCTGCATGCGCTGGGCATTCCCACAAGCCGCGCTTTGTCCGTGATCGGTTCAAGCACGCCCGTTTGGCGTGAAAAGCAGGAGCGCGCGGCCATGGTGTTGCGCCTGGCGCCGAGCCACATTCGTTTCGGCAGTTTCGAATATTTTTTTTATACCAAGCAGCCGGATGAACTCAAGGCGCTGGGCGAGCATGTACTTGCGATGCACTACCCCGAATGCTTGGAGCACGCCGAACCGTATTTGGCGATGTTCCGCCAGATCGTCGAGCGCAACGCCGAGTTGATTGCGAAATGGCAAGCCTACGGTTTTTGCCATGGCGTCATGAACACCGACAATATGTCGATCCTAGGCATCACCTTCGACTTCGGCCCATTTGCTTTTCTCGATGACTTCGATCAGAACTTCATTTGTAACCACTCCGACCATGATGGCCGCTATTCCTTCAGCAATCAGGTGCCCATTGGTCAGTGGAATCTCAGCGCCCTCGCCCAAGCCCTGACGCCGTTCATCAGCGTAGAGGCATTGCGTGAAGCCCTGGCTTTGTTCCTACCGCTGTACCAGGCTCATTACCTTGACCTCATGCGCCGTCGTCTGGGCCTGACCAGCGCTGAAGACGAAGACGCCACATTGATCGAGCGCCTGCTCAAACTGATGCAAACCGGTGGCGTCGACTACACGCTGTTCTTCCGGCGCCTGGGTGATGAATCGGCTGAAGTGGCGTGCAGTCGGCTGCGGAATGACTTCATCGACATTAAAGGTTTTGACGCCTGGGCCAGCGACTACCAAGCGCGAATCGGACGGGAAAACAACGGCAGCGAACTTGAACGCCAAACCCGGATGCACGCCGTCAATCCGCTCTACATCCTGCGCAATTACCTGGCACAAAAGGCCATTGACGCTGCCGAGAACGGTGACTACGAAGAGGTCCGTCGTTTGCACAGTGTCCTGACCAAACCCTTCGAGGCTCAGCCAGGAATGGAAAGCTACGCTGAGCGGCCGCCGGAGTGGGGCAAGCATTTGGAGATCAGTTGTTCGTCGTGACCCCATCTGCGGCGCAGTTCGTTCTGTAGGAGCCAACTTGTTGGCGAAGCGCCTGATCCGGTGACGCGGTATTTCAGCTAAGCCGCCTCGCGAACAAGTTCGCTCTTACAGAATAATGAGTGACTGTAGGAGCTGCCGAAGGCCGCGAAAATTTCGCGATATTATTTATTAGTTGCAATAGATCCGGGCCCAATTTTACTCTGCAGGTCGGTCGCATAGCCCTCAGGAAACTGCGCTTGTTCAATACGCGGTAAGGTTCGGTAATGAGAGAGCATTTCAGCCAGCACTTTGGGGGTCTGCGCGGTTCCGGTTCGGTTGTATTCTTCCATGGCCATGTCGGCAACCTTTTTGCACCATGCCTCCTCAATGTGGTCAGCACAGTAAGAAGCGGCACGTCGCTCATTCACCGTATACAAGCCACTGTCGTCAAAAGTGATAAGAGCAAGCTGATCCCGTGACAGGCCATCAAAAGGGTTTTTCACTGTCTTGCCCCCTACAGCAGCACTGTTCACGTATTCAGTGGCCTGTTGGGCTCTAGCGATTAATTCAGGATCATTAGAATCGGGGGCTTCACGGTCATGTTGGGCCTTGTGAGAAAAATAGCCCTCACCCGAAAAAGTGTTGGTCAGTGTATTGCCCAACTCGGTGAGCTGTTTTCGACTCAAACGCTCATCCCGTAGTTCAGCGCGCGTTGCGCTATCACTCAGTTGACGGGAAAGTGTTGAAATCGTCGGCAAATTGTAGGCAACGCCATCAATTGCAGTCGGGTCTGCCGCCTTTTGCGGGTTGAGGCGGGCCGTAGTGATGGAGTCGACCACGGTACTGTTTAACATCGGGGCTTGTATATTATTAATCACTGCCACTCCTTAGAGCACCGAACCATAACCTTGTCGAGTGAAAGTGTGGACCCAACAAGGTTATGGAGTTCAATGGGCACGTCTTATTTCATCGTAAACTCGGCCGACCATCCATAATTTGAATAGTTAGTAGCCGTAATAGTCGCGGTGCAGACAGCGCCGCCCCCAGCAATTGCGTTTTTCTTCCACTTCGGAACTTTGACCCCGCCCCGAAGCATCGTGTTGACGAATGTCGTTGTAAACTGACAACTTTTTTGGCCTATCTGGTAACGAACAGTGGCGTAATTTGAATCGGGAGAAAGGCCACTTTGCACCGTGTAGCTGCTGCTACCTCCAGACTTTACAGTGGCTCTAGGTTTGGGCGAAGCATTAGTATGAGTACCCATTTCATTACGACCAGAAGCCGAGTACACAGCGCCTGCTGAACCTTGATTTTTAAAGGTGACCTGTACGGGCGGCCCTGCGTGCGCAAGTGTCGACAGCGCCGAGGCAGCCAACGCCATCGAAAACGCAATAGGCTTAACTATTTTCATGTTGAGATCCCCACCTTAACAATTGCCAAAAAATCGATTTAAAAATATCGAACAGTTCGTCGTTTGGCCGGATAACAATCTCGTCAACTAAATAAGTCATTGGAGATTACGGAGCATTAGCAGTGAGCACTACTCCCCGAACGAGTAGGCCCAAAGAAATAAGAAATACGGAGGTAATACGCTTGTAGATCCCACATCACATAATGAATATCTACGCGTTCCCACCTTGATAACGTCGCTATTGGACTCCAACTCAATCCTATTGGCCAACTATCGGATACCATCATGCCCCACCCTCTAACGATCCCTTGCCCGCACTGCAACGGGCTCAATCGCATTCCTGCCGACCGCGTTGGCGATCAGCCCAAATGTGGGCGTTGCAAGGACCCGGTATTGCTCAGCACGCCCTTTGCGGTGACCCAAGCCACCTACGCCAGCCAGATTAAAGGCGATTTGCCGCTGCTGGTTGATGTGTGGGCCGAGTGGTGTGGGCCGTGTAAGACATTTGCGCCGACCTTCGCGCAAGCAGCAACTCAGCTGTTGGGGCGATGCCGACTGGCGAAGCTGGACAGCGAAACCAATCAGACGTTGTCCGGGCAGTTGAACATTCGTTCAATCCCTACCTTGATCCTGTTTAAAGATGGCCGAGAACTCGCACGTCAAAGCGGCGCCTTCCCGTTGCCGCAACTGCTGGCCTGGTTGAAAAGCCAGGGTACTTGAGCCTTGCACAGGCCCAGTGGCACGCGCTGAGTTTTCCGTAGGGCATTTCCCAAACAGCTTTTTCGCATACTCACCGGCATTTTTCTGCTCTAGCCTTATCGACTCAAATTGAGCAACGGCCGGGAGCAGTCATGACGTATGTCATCAGGGAAGGTGATCGCACAACCACAGACGGATTCGTCATCAGCGCTTCGGGCAAGGTCGTCGTGCAATCGCGCAAGTTAGCGCGGATGGGAGACCTCGTCTGGTGTCCCGGTTGCGAGCGAGTCGGCTTCATCGCCGAAGGAAATCCGACGTGCATTGACCACTATGTGGCCGTCGCGACCCAAGGCCAAGCTGTACAGTGCGGGTGCCCACCGGGCAGTCATCGGCTGCTGGCAAGCGCGGACAGTATTGCCGCAGACATGGACGCGACCATTAGCATCCCGCCTGACTTGGCCGAGGTCGCACGCATGGCTGCAGAACAGCTGTTGAGCGCCATTCAGGCCGGCACGCTCCGCGCACAGTTGTTTTCACCCTTACGGCCACTCGTTGAGCCCTAACGCCTATCAATGCGGCGAAGCGCTCTCCAGCAAGCTATGCAGTTCGACGAATTGCTGAGTCAGCTTGTGTCGAGGATCGAGGTAGATCAGCGGCGTATTGGCTTGATGCGACTCACGCATTTTTACCGAGCTGTTGAGATAGACCGGCAACACTGGCAAACCTTCAGCAATTAACTCATCGAGTATTTGCTGCGGCAGACTGGCTCGAGACTGGAACTGATTGACGATAATGCCTTCAATTTCCAGGCCCTCATTATGGTCTTCCTTCAGTTCTTCAATCTCCTTGAGCAAGCCATATAGCGCCTGGCGAGAAAAGCTGTCGCAATCAAACGGAATCAGGACTCTGTCCGCAGCAATCAACGCTGAAACAGCGTAAAAGTTAAGCGCTGGCGGCGTATCCAGATAGATACGGTCATAGTCCTCATCCAACTCCTCCAGCAGTTTGCGCAGCTTGTTTATTTTATGCTTGGCTTCGAGCTTGGGCTGAAGGTCAGCCAACTCAGCGGTGGCAGTCACTACGTGCAAATTATCGAAAGGCGTTTCGTAGATATCGACCTTGTTTTTCTTGGCGAACGGCCCGGAAGACAAGGTTTGTTTGAAAAAGTCGGCGATCCCCATTGGGATATCGTCGCCGGTCAAACCAGTAAGGTACTGGGTTGAATTGGCTTGGGCATCAAGATCGATCAACAGCGTCCGATACCCTTCAGAGGCGCTGACTGCCGCAAGATTGCAGGCAATGCTGGATTTACCCACGCCACCCTTTTGATTGAACACCACACGCCGCATGCGAAAACTCCTTGGTTCTGAAATGAGTCCAGAATCGCCCGAGTCTATGCAAAGCAGCTCTCTAGGGCGAGTGAATGATCTAAGGACATCAGTAGTGGCACAGAGTGACACCCGTAAAGCGAATTTCCTACAGCACAACGTCAGAACAGAAAGCGAATAAACGTAGGAGAAAGCTGATTTAAATAAACTATCTGTAACAGAATTTGCTACTGATCATCGCCATCGGGATAATGCGCGCCACTCGGCTAAACGTCGCGCCAAGGCTGGCCCCGTTCGGGAAGCTGTACAAGAAGTAGTCCGCAGGGACGGGAAGAGAATCGTGATCACCTTCAACATCGCACAGTGGCGTGCCTGGGCTCCCGGCCTGAAAACGACCGAGGACTGGCAACAGTGGAACATCGGCCAGGCCAATGTCGATATTGGCGACACGGCGCCTGACGTCTCGTTCTTGCCAGCCATGCAGCGCCGACGCCTGAGCCGTCTGGCAAGGATGGCGTTCAGCGTCGGCTGGCCACTGGCCGACGGGCGAGAGCAGCTGCCTCTCGTCTTCGTCTCCCGCCATGGCGAAACCCCGCGCACTTTCGAAATTCTTAGCGAACTGGCTGCCGAGCAACCGCTGTCACCGACTCAGTTCAGCCTATCGGTGCACAACGCGGTGATCGGCCTGTGGTCGATCATGCGTGGCGAAACCAGCGAAATGACCGCATTGGCTGCGGCTGGCGACGGCCTTGAACATGGCGTGATCGAAGCGGGTGCGCTGCTCGCTGAAGGTGCGTCGGCGGTATTGCTCATCATCACCGAAGAACAGCCGCCAGAGGCCTACGTCGCTTGGGTCGACGACGTGCCCTTTCCTTACGCCGTCGGTCTGTTACTGACACCGGGCACAGACTGGCAACTGTCGCTGAGCACCACATGCGAGGCAGAACAGCCGCGCGTGCAGCTACCGCACACCCTGAACCTGCTGCGCACTTTATTGAGCGAGCATTCCTGCTGCCAACATTCATGGAAGAACCGCCTGTGGAACTGGCAACGACAAACTTAAGCAAAAGCCGCGACGCCTATTATTGGCGTCTACTGGCAACCGCCATGAGCTTTGCCCTTTTCGGGATCGTAGGCCTGTGTCTGCAATTATTGATTTTTCCGATCCTCAGGTGCTTGCCGGGCTCGGTAATTAGCCACCGGCGACGTGCTCGACGCACGGTTAGCCGACTGTTCTGGCTGTTTATTCGACTCATGGCCCGAACCGGCGTGTTGACGTATGACGTTCAAGGCGCTGAGCGCCTGGGTCGGCCGGGACAACTAATCATCGCCAACCATCCGTCGCTGATCGACGTGGTATTTTTAATCGGCCTAGTGCCTGACACCAATTGCGTGGTCAAACAAAGTCTGTTTCAAAACCCCTTTACCCGTGGGCCAGTAAATTCCACTCACTACATCAGTAACGACGGCAGCATGGACATGCTTGATGCTGCCGCCGCCGCACTACAAGACGGACAGACACTGATCATTTTCCCGGAAGGCACCCGCACCCAACCCGGACAGGCACCGGCCTTTCATCGCGGTGGTGCCGCAATTGCTCTGCGGGGTGCGAAACTCGTCACCCCGGTCACTATCCAAGTTAACCCCAGCACCCTGACCAAGGCTGAACCCTGGTATCGAATTCCACAACGGCGCTTTCACTTCAGTTTGAAAGTAGGTGCCGATATAGACCCACAAGCCTTTGTTGCGCTTGGCCCGGCACCCGTGGCGTCGCGCAAGCTAAACGACTATTTGCATCAATACTTCATCAAGGAGCTCGCCATAGATGAGCGATCTGCACCTGGAAATTAAGCAACTGATCATCGATGCCCTAGGCCTCGAAGACATCAGCACCCAAGACATCGGCAACGACCAGACTCTGTTCGGTGAAGGTTTGGGGTTGGACTCGGTAGACGCACTGGAACTCGGCCTGGCTATCCAGAAACACTACGGTATCAAGATCGACGCCGACGCCAAGGACACCCGCAACCATTTCATCAGCGTCGACAGCCTAGCGGCGTTCGTCAGCGCCCGACGGGCGGCTTGAGGCATGACCACTCAAGAGCATGTGATGCAAACACGTGAAGACATTTTTGAAACCCTGCGCACTGCGCTGGTTGAACTGTTCGAACTTGAACCCGAGCGTGTCACCCTGGAATCCAACCTGTATCAGGACCTGGAAATCGACAGCATTGACGCTGTTGATCTGATTGATCACATCAAACGCAAAACCGGTAAAAAAATCGCTGCCGAAGAGTTCAAAGCCGTCCGCACCGTCAACGATGTGGTCGAGGCTGTCTATCGCCTGGTTCACCCCGCCGCATGAGTCGGCTGATCGGCCTGGTGCTGTTGCTGGCAGGCATGTTGTACCCGTTCGCCGTTTATTTCGGTCTGGGCCACATCGCGCCGTGGCAGTTCGCCTTGCTGCTGGGTTGCCTGTGGCTGCTCCGGGGGCTGACCGGGGAACGAAAACCGGGAAGCCTGTGGATGGCGGGGGTTGCCATCGGTTTTTGCTTGTTATTGGGTTGGGCCGACAGCCCCGCGCTGTTGAGCTGGTATCCGGTGCTGAGCAGCGCTTTCATGTTGACTTTGTTTGGCGCAAGCCTGATCTATGAGCCGCCAATCGTTGAGCGACTGGCACGCCTGAGCGACCCGCAATTGTCTGACGTCGCCGTTCGCTACACCCGCACAGTGACCAAAGTCTGGTGCCTGTTTTTCCTCGGCAATGGGCTGATTGCGAGCGCATTGACCCTGTGGGCGCCGCTCAGTTGGTGGACGCTGTACAACGGATTGATTTCATACGGGCTGATGGGCCTGTTGTTTGCTGGCGAATGGTTAGTACGCCAGCGCGTAAGAGGCCGCGCATGAACTGGATAACCCTTGAGCGTCAGTTACTCGACGCTTTGCCGGGCCGTGAGCTGACCCGGGCCCCAGCCCTTGATCACGCTCACTTCCGCGAACAAGCGCTGAGCCTTGCTGCCGGGCTTGAAATCCGAGGCATCAAACGATTGGCGGTGCATTTGGAGGATGCGGGCGAATTGGCTGTGGCGCTGTTTGGCGCTTGGCGTGCCGGCGTTAGCGTGTTGATGCCGGCCGACTTGCAAGCGCCAACTCGGGCGCGCTGGTCGAGTGAAGTCGATCTATGGTTAAGCGATCAGGTCGAAGACACCCAGTTAAACGATCTGCGGGCTGAACCGCTGCCGCCTGCTCTGCTGGACCTGGACACCTGCCATCTAAGCCTGTGCACCTCCGGTTCCAGTGGCGAACCGAAGTTGATCAAAAAGTGTTTGCGCCAGTTAGCCAATGAAGTCGAGGCGCTGGAGCAACTGTGGGGCGCAAACCTGGGCAGCGCCTGCATCATCGGCAGCGTCGCCACCCAACATATCTATGGCTTGCTGTTTCGGCTGCTGTGGCCACTGTGTGCCGGTCGCACCTTTGTCCGCCATCAACTGCCCTTCCCTGAAGACTTGCAGCGCGCTAGCCGCCAATACCCGACATTTGCTTGGGTGGCCAGCCCTGCCCTGCTCAAGCGCATGGGCGACAATCTGGACTGGCCGGAACTGAGCGCCGTGCGACGAGTGTTTTCATCCGGGGGCGCGTTGCCGGCCGACGCAGCTCAAATCCTTCATCGACGCTTGGGGCAGTGGCCGACCGAGATTTTCGGCAGCTCAGAAACCGGTGGTATTGCCTGGCGTCAGAGCGATAGCCTGTGGCAAGCCTTTGAGGGCGTGAACCTGAGCCAAAGCAGCGATGGCGCGCTGCGCATTGATTCGCCCTATCTCCCGTCAGGTCACATCGAACAGACCGCCGACGCAGTATGCTTCGCCGCCGACGGCCGTTTCGAACTGCTGGGCCGTTTGGATCGCATCGTCAAGCTCGAAGAAAAGCGTATCTCACTGCCGCTGCTGGAACGCGCATTGGAAACACACGGCTGGGTCAGCGAAGCTCGGCTGGGCGTCGTTCAAGAGAGACGGGCATCGCTGGGGGCGTTATTGGTTCTCAGCCCAAGCGGCCTGCATGCCTTGCGCAATCAAGGCCGACGGTCATTAACCGAGCAACTGCGCGAGCATTTACGCCCACATTGCGAAGCGCTCGCCCTGCCCCGTCGCTGGCGGCTGCTGCGCCAATTGCCCTTCAATGCACAAGGCAAACTGGCTCAGGCTGATGTGGACGCCTTACTGCACGCTCCTCGTCCACTAGGGCCCGAGCTGCTCAGTCAACGCCAACTAAACAGCGAATGGCACCTCGAATTGGTCGTCCCACCCGATTTGGCGTATTTCAGCGGGCACTTCCCGCAGATCCCCGTGTTACCCGGCGTGGTGCAAGTGGATTGGGCGATAAGCATGGGCCAACGCCTGCTGGGCCTTCCAACCCGATTTGCAGGCATGGAAGTGTTGAAATTCCAACAACTGGTACGCCCCGGCGATGAGATTTCCCTGACCCTGCGTTTCGATGCCGAACGCAGCAAATTGTATTTCACCTACCGCAACGCCGATGCGGCCTGCTCCAGTGGCCGGATCTTGTTGGAGGCCGCGCATGCATAACCCGTGCGCGGTGATCCCGGTCTATAACCACGAACGGGCGGTGTCTGCTGTCGTGCAGGAGTTGTTAAGCGCTGGTTTACCCTGCGTATTGGTGGATGATGCCAGCAGCCCACGTTGCGCCGCGGTACTACAGACCCTGGCAAAACAACCCAACGTCTATCTGCTGCGCCTGTCCACCAATCGGGGCAAAGGTGGTGCGGTGATGGTCGCATTTCGTGAAGCGGCGCGCTTGGGGTTCAGCCATGCGTTGCAGGTCGATGCCGATGGCCAGCACGACCTGCAGGATGTGGCGCTGTTTCTCGATGCTTCCCGCGCCAATCCGCAGGCGCTGATTTGTGGCTACCCGCGGTACGACGCAAGCGTGCCAAAGGGTCGTTTGTATGCACGCTACCTGACCCACGTCTGGGTCTGGATCAATAGCCTGTCGTTGGAGATTATCGATTCCATGTGTGGCTTTCGGATCTATCCCCTGCAACCGGTACTCAACCTGATGGACTCGGTACAGATCGGTCAGCGTATGGATTTCGACTCGGAAATCCTGGTGCGCCTGTCATGGCGTAATCAGCCTATGCGCTGGCTGCCCGTTCGGGTGCATTACCCCCAAGACGGCGTGTCGCATTTTCGACTGCTCCATGACAATGCGCTGATTTCAAAAATGCACGCCAAACTGTTCATCGGCATGTTGGGTCGGCTGCCGTTGATCCTCTGGCGGCGGTGGCTGCCATGAGCGACACCAAACACCATTGGGCTAATCACCGGGAACGTGGCAGCTTTTTACTGATGAAACTGACCGCCTGGGCCGTGCGTCATGTCGGCCGGAGGGTATTGAGCCCCGTCCTGCACGGGATTGTTTTTTACTTTTTCGTGTTCGGGCACACCGCGCGAAAAAGTGTCTGGCAATACCAGCAACACTTGGCCGACTGGAGCAACCAAGCGTTGCTACGCCCCACCCGCTGGCGCGTGTTCAAACAATTCAGGGCGTTTGCAGACTCGCTGCTGGACAAGCTCGACATATGGAACGGCAGACTTAAAGTCGAGCACATTGAAATCGTCGACCCCGCCTTATTGCGCCAGGATCTACGTGGTAAGCGTGGGCAAATGCTGGTGGGCGCTCACTTGGGTAACCTTGAGGTCTGCCGCGCACTGGCCGAGTTGGGCGAAAAAGTCACCATGAACGTGTTAGTGCACACCAAGCACGCAGAACACTTCAATCGATTGCTGGGAGAAGCAGGCGCGCCCCACCTGCGTTTAATCCAAGTCAGCGAACTTGACCCAGCGATCATGCTCCAACTGAGCCAGCGCTTGGAACGTGGCGAGTGGCTGGCCATCGCGGGTGATCGCGTTGCGCTGCGCGGCGGGCGCAACGTGCAAGTGGATTTCCTCGGCCACCCGGCACTGTTCCCGCAAGGTCCATGGCTGTTGGCCGGATTGTTGAAATGCCCAATTAATCTGATTTTTTGCTTGAAAGGCGCCCACGGCTATCGAGTCATTCTCGAGCCGTTCGCAGAGGCCATTCTATGGCGTCGCAGCGACCGCCAGCAGGTCATCGCCGAACACACTCAGCGCTACGCCGACCGCCTGGGTTTTTACTGCCTTGAGGCGCCACAGCAGTGGTTCAATTTCTATTCCTTTTGGAAAACCCATGACGACCCAAGCGCTTGAATCGGTAACCTTCGGCGAACGGCCGTTGCAGATCGAAGATGTCCTGGCACTGGCCAAGCGCCAAGCGCCAACCCGCTTGCAAAATGACGCTGCCTTTCGCCAGCGAATAGCCAAAGGCGCGCAATTTCTTGATTCCCTATTAAGCAAGGAAGGCGTGATCTATGGTGTAACCACCGGCTATGGCGATTCGTGCGTAGTGGCAGTTCCACTGCATCACGTTGAGGCGCTACCGCGCCATTTGTACACATTCCACGGCTGTGGCTTGGGCAAGATGCTTGACGCACAAACCACCCGTGCCGTGCTGGCCGCGCGTTTACAGTCCTTGTGCCAAGGGGTTTCCGGGGTCCGGGTCGAATTACTTGAACGCCTGCAAGCGTTTCTCGACCAAGACGTTCTGCCGCTGATCCCGGAGGAAGGTTCAGTGGGCGCCAGCGGCGACTTGACCCCTCTGTCCTACGTCGCCGCCACGTTGTGCGGTGAACGGGAAGTGATGTTCCGTGGCGAACGCCGTGAAGCCAGCGACGTGCATCGTCAGTTGGGCTGGGATCCCTTGGTGCTGCGGCCCAAAGAAGCCTTGGCGCTGATGAATGGCACGGCGGTGATGACCGGCATTGCCTGCCTCGCGTTCGCCCGGGCCGACTATTTGCTGCAACTGGCGACTCGCATCACAGCAATGAACGTGGTTGCGCTGGAAGGAAACCCTGAGCATTTCGATGAGCGCCTTTTTGCCGCCAAGCCACACCCTGGCCAAATGCAAGTTGCCGCCTGGTTGCGCCGGGACTTGGCCATTGATGCGCCGACCGCGCCGCTGCACCGCTTGCAAGATAGGTACTCATTGCGTTGCGCGCCGCATGTATTGGGGGTATTGGCCGATAGCCTGAATTGGTTGCGCTCGTTCATTGAAATCGAACTGAACAGCGCCAACGACAACCCGATCATCGACGCCGAAGACGAACGCGTGCTGCACGGCGGACACTTCTATGGCGGCCACATCGCGTTCGCCATGGACAGCCTGAAAACGCTGGTCGCCAACGTCGCCGATCTGTTGGACCGGCAATTGGCGCTGTTGGTGGACATGCGTTACAACCATGGACTGCCGAGTAACCTGTCAGGCGCCAGCGCTGAACGGGCGATGCTTAATCACGGGTTCAAAGCGGTGCAAATCGGTACCAGTGCCTGGACCGCCGAAGCGTTGAAAAATACGATGCCGGCCAGCGTGTTCTCGCGTTCCACCGAATGCCACAACCAAGACAAAGTGAGCATGGGCACCATCGCTGCCCGCGACGCGATTCGGGTGCTGGAGCTGACCGAACAGGTCGCGGCTGCCACCTTGATTGCTGCGAACCAAGGCCTATGGCTGCGCAGTCAGGCAGCAGACGCACGGCCACTGCCGCCTGCACTTGCGACAATGCATCAGCAGTTGCAGGAAGACTTTGCGCCGGTGATCGAAGACCGCGCGCTTGAGAGTGAGTTACGCCTGTGCCTCAAGCGAATCGCCGATCGCCATTGGAGGCTGCATGCGCAGTAATGGCCCTATTTACGCAGACACTGAAGTAGTGGTGCCCTTTTTCGATATCGATATGATGAACGTCGTCTGGCATGGCCATTACATCAAATACCTTGAAGTCGCCCGCTGCGCACTGCTCGACCAACTCGGCCACAACTACATGCAGATGCTGGAATCCGGTTATGCCTGGCCAGTGATCGACCTGCAACTGCGCTACGTGCGCGGCGCGGTGTTCGGTCAACGACTGAATGTTCGGGCCAACCTGATCGAATGGGAGAACCGCCTGAAGATCAATTACCTGATCTCCGACGCCCTCACCGGTGAGCGCCTGACCCGCGCCACCACAGTTCAAGTGGCCGTTGAGGTTGCCAGCCGCGAGATGCAACTGGCCTCGCCCAAGGTGTTTATCGATGCGGTACTGAGAGCGCTGCCATGACGGTTGTTTTAAAAATACTCTGCGCCGCAGCGCTGGTTTGCCTGTCATCGGTCGCTAATGCTTTCGACCTGCAGCAGCTCAGCGCGCAGTTGGGCAAACCTTCGATCATTCACGGCGATTTCATTCAGGAAAAACACCTGCGTGCCCTGCCGCACCCCTTGACCAGCAAAGGCAAATTCGTCCTGGCTAAAGACTTTGGCCTGCTCTGGCTACTGGCGACGCCGCTGAAACAGGATTATCGAATCAACACTGCCGGTATTGCCCGACGCGATGCCCACGGCTGGCAATTGTTGCCAAATAAAAACGCCGGAGCGGAACAGAACCGCTTATTTCTAGCGGTGCTGCAAGGCGACAGCAGCGGCCTACAACGCGATTTCGACTTGCAGTTAAAGGGTGACGCCCAGGCATGGCAGCTGACCTTGATCCCGCGCTCACTGCTACTGCAGCAGGTGTTCAAGCAAATAAATATCGACGGCGGCGCACTGGTGCAGCGTATTGAACTGCTGGAAACCCAAGGCGACAGCACGTTACTGCAGATGGTCAACAGCACCGGCACAGAGCCGTTGAGCGACACGGAGCACCACGACTTTGTTGACTAGTCGCGGCCCGATAAAACATAGCTCGATGGAATACTGGCTGCCGCGCTTATTCCTGCTCGGCTTGCTGGCGGTGCTAGCACTCGCAGGCTGGCAATGGCGCGACGGTCCTCCGCTGTCGGCCAACTTGATGGAGCTGGTTCCCGGCTCGACCCCGGACGCCTTGGAACTGCGTGCGCAAGAGCGCATGCAAGAGCCACTCAACCGCGAAATGCTGGTGCTGGTGGGCCACACCAACCGCCAACAGGCAATCGATCTCGCTCACAAACTCGGCGAACAATGGCAGGCCAGTGGTCTGTTCGAAAAGGTCCAGTGGAACCTGCAGGCGGACTTGCCGGGCCTACGCCAACAATTGCTGCAAGGGCGATTGGCGATGCTGGCGCCGGCTGATCGCAACCAGTTGATCGAACAACCTCAAGCGTTTATTCAGCAACGTGTGGAAAGCCTGTTTGACCCGTTCACAGGTTTCAGCCTGGTCGCAAGTCAGGATGACTGGCTGGGTCTGACTGGACGTATTCAAAACAGCCAGCCACAACAGGGTTCGGTACAGCTCGACGTCGGCAGCGGTGCGTTGATCGCCACGGCAGCCGGCAAAAGCTGGGTGTTGCTGCGCGCACGAACCAAGGGCAATGCGTTCGACATGCACTTACCGATGAAGGTCGCGGACTTGCTCAGCGCTGCACGTTTGCAGGCCCATCAAGCCGATGCGCAATTGCTCGCTGCCAGCGGCCTGCTGTATGCCGCTAATGGACAGCGTCAGGCCACTCGTGAAATCACTTGGGTAGGCGGCGGTGCAACGCTTGGAATTCTGTTGCTGCTTTTATTGGTGTTCCGTCGTTGGCGAGTGCTGCTGGCATTCGTGCCGGTGGCGGTCGGCATGCTGTTCGGCGCGGTGGCCTGTGTCGCGCTGTTCGGTCATATGCACGTCATGACGCTGGTGTTGGGTTCAAGCCTGATCGGCGTGGCGGTGGATTACCCGCTGCACTCGCTGTCGAAAAGCTGGAGCATGAAACCCTGGCGCAGTTGGGGCGCGCTGCGCCTTACACTAAGCGGCCTGAGCCTGAGTTTAGCCACCAGTTGCATCGGTTATCTGGCCTTGGCCTGGACACCGTTTCCGGCACTTACGCAAATTGCAGTGTTCTCGGCAGCCGGTCTGGTAGGCGCTTATTTGACCGCCGTGTGCCTGTTACCAGCAATGCTCAATAACCTGGAACTGCGCCCTGCCCGATGGCCGTTACTTATCGCCGAGCGCTTGATGAGCTGGCGTGAAGCCTTGCTCCTCCGCGTTGGCACACCCGTGCTATTAACCCTGTTGCTGATGTTTTGTGCCGCAGGGTTGTGGCAACTGACCACTAAAAATGACATCCGCCAATGGGTCGGTGCACCGCCGCAGTTGCAGGCCGAAGCGCAGGCCATCGCGCGCATCACCGGCTATCAACCCACCAGTCAATTCTATTTGGTGCGTGCAGCCAACCAACAGCAATTGCTAGAACGTCAAGCCGAGTTAAGCAAGCGCCTCGATCAACTGGTCAGCTTGGACAAGTTGCAGGGTTACTTGGCGCTGAACCAGCTGCTGAGCTCGCCTTTTGAACAACATCGAGTGCGGAATGCGTTAGGTAAACTGCCTTTGTTTTGGCAGCCGCTGATAGACGTCGGTGTTCCCGAAGCCAACTTGCAAGCAGAACTGACCCGGTTGCAGATGCTGCCGGACCAAGACATCGACGCTGCGCTGGCCGGACCACTCGGCGAACCTTGGCGCACGTTATGGCTAGGTTCGACCGCCGATGGCGTTGCAGGCATGGTCAGCCTGCGAGGCTTAAACGATGCCAACTTGTTACGCGTACAGACGCTGGACATCGAAGGCGTACAGTTGGTTGATCGTCTCGGCGACTTGAACAACGTTTTTGCCGCCACACAAATCAGTGCAGCGGAGTTGAAATTGCTGTCCTGCGCGTTGATCGTACTGCTGCTGATTCTGCCGTTTGGTCTCAAAGGAGCTTTGCGGATCATCGCGCTTCCGCTGCTGGCGGCGCTGTGCAGTTTGGCGAGTCTCGGCTGGATGGGTCAGCCGCTGACTCTGTTCAGCGTGTTCGGGCTGTTGTTGGTCACCGCCATCAGTGTCGATTACGCCATTTTGATGCGCGAGCAGATCGGCGGGGCAGCGGTAAGTTTGCTCGGAACCTTGCTGGCGGCGGTCACCACGTGGCTGTCATTTGGTTTGCTGGCGATTTCCAGTACGCCTGCGGTGAGCAATTTCGGTCTGTCGGTCAGCCTCGGCCTGGCCTTCAGCTTCATGCTCGCGCCGTGGGCCGGGCGTCCAGCGGATACCCAGACTGTTAATGAGCCCGCCATATGATGATCGTGCGGCTGTTTGCACTGGCGGGCATGAACCGAACTTTTATCAAGATTGCCGAACAGGTAAGGGAGCCTCTGTGCCAATAGCTGAAATGGAGCGACGCCAGATTGTGGTCATCGGGGCGGGGCCTTCCGGTGCAATTGCCGCTGCACTGCTCAAACGCCAAGGTCACGACGTACTGATCATAGAGCGTCAGCTTTTTCCGCGTTTTTCCATCGGTGAAAGCCTGCTTTCGCATTGCCTGGATTTCGTCGAAGAAGCCGGCATGCTCGACGCGGTAAACGCGGCCGGGTTTCAAATCAAGAACGGCGCGGCTTTTGCCTGGGGAGATCGTTACTCTCATTTCGACTTTGGCGACACGTTCAGCAACGGCAAACCGACCACCTTTCAGGTAGAGCGCGCCAGCTTCGACAAGCTACTTGCCGATCAGGCTGCGCTGCAAGGGGTGGAAATCCGTTATCAGGAAGAAATCATTGCGGTCGATTTCGACGCAGTAAAACCCACCCTTCGTGCGCGCCGTGAAGATGGCCGCGTGTACAGCATAGAAGCAGATTTCGTTCTCGATGCCAGCGGTTATGGCCGCGTTTTGCCGCGTTTACTGGACCTCGAAGCACCGTCGAGCTTTCCGGTTCGCCACGCGGTGTTCACCCACATCGAAGACCGTATAGATGACCCACATTTCGACCGTCAGAAGATTCTTATCACCACCCATCCCGAACATCGCGATCTGTGGTTTTGGCTGATCCCCTTCAGCAACGGCCGCTGCTCACTGGGCGTGGTCGGGGCGGTCGAAAAGATCAAAGATAAACCCGCAGACTTCGATGCGTGCCTACGAGCGTTCATCGCCGAAGCGCCAGTGTTGGAAACACTGCTGCACGCCGCCGTGTGGGATACCCCGGCACGGACCATCGCAGGCTACTCCGCTAACGTGAAATCCCTGCATGGCAAGGGCTTCGCGTTGCTGGGCAATGCCGCTGAATTTCTCGACCCGGTGTTCTCGTCGGGCGCCACCATCGCCATGCGCTCCGCGAGCATGGCCGCCGCCGTATTGAATCGTCAGTTGCAGGGCGAAACCGTCGACTGGGAAAGCGAATTCGCTGTGCCGCTCAAGCGCGGTGTCGACACCTTCCGCGCCTACGTGGAAGGTTGGTATGACGGCAGCTTTCAAGACGTCATTTTCCATCCCGGCAGCTCTCATGAGATTCGACGCATGATCAGTTCGATTCTCGCGGGTTATGCCTGGGACGAACGCAACCCGTTTGTCAGCGAACCCAAGCGCCGTTTGCGCATGATCGCTGAAATTTGCGCGAGCACTGCCCAATGAGCACCGATTACTTAAGCGAAACCTACGTCGAGGAAACCCGTTTCGGCTTGTGGTTTCTACGCAGCCACACGTGGCAGCATCATGTGTTGCGCGTCGCAATCAATGACCTGCAGCGTCTGTTCAATGACTCTGGCACGCCCCCACCCGCCGACCCGGTGTTGCTTGATGTGGGTTGTGGTCAGGGCAAATCGTTTCTGCGCTTGAAACAAGTGTTCGCCCCGGCTCGCCTACTGGCCGTGGACGCCGATCCGAAAAGCCTGACCCTCAGCCGGACCGAAGCGCGCAAGCAGGGTATTAGCGTCGAGCTGACTGGCAGTGATTGCGCGCAACTGCCGATGCCGGACGCCAGCGTTGACCTGCTGTTTTGCCATCAGACGTTTCACCATTTGGTGGAACAGGAAAAAGCCCTCGCCGAATTTTATCGGGTGCTGAAACCGGGTGGTTATCTGCTGTTCGCTGAATCGACCAAGTCTTACATCGATACCTGGGTCATCCGTTGGCTTTTTCGCCATCCCATGCAGGTACAAAAAAGCGCGGCGCAATACCTGGACATGCTACGCGGCCAAGGATTTGAGTTCGGCCCGCAAAACGTTTCATACCCGTACCTGTGGTGGAGTCGCGCCAAGGATTTCGGTTTGTTAGAACGTTTCGGCCTTAAGCGTCCTCCACCCTTTGGCCAGCGTGATGAAACGCTGGTCAACGTGGTGGCGCGCAAACCCATGCAAGGCGCTGCCGGATGATCCGTCGTCTGCTGCTCAGTGTTGGCCTTCTGCTGCTGTGTGCCTGCGCCAGCCATGCGCCACTGCCTGAGCACTCCCCACAACTGGCGCTGCCGATGCAGCTGCATATTTTGCGCGAACAGGCTGAGCAGCGTCAGGACTGGTTATTGGTGATCCAACAGGAAAGCGGCGGCTTGCGTTGGTCGTTGATCGACCCATTGGGGATTCCCGTGGCGCGCCAACGCCTGATTAACGGTAAGTGGCAGGCCGATGGTTTGTTGCCGCCCAACCCTCAAGCCCGCGAACTGTTTGCTGCATTGCTGTTCGCCCTGACGCCTGCCGCCGAACTGCGTACTAACTATCCGCAAGCGCGAACTAAAGACGGGCAGCGCGACCTTGGCAGCCGTTGGCACGTCGAGTACCGCCGACCCGATGTGTTCGAGATGCGGATGGATCCAAGGTTGGTATATCACGTCAGCCCATTGGATGACGAGGTCAGCCCATGACGGCATACCTCAATGCGATGGGGGTTATCTGCGCGCTTGGCAATAACAAGCCCGACGTTGCGCGCACTCTATTTTCGGGGGATTGTTCGGGCATGCTTGACGACAGTAGCCGGGGGACTGGGCGCTCTTTCCCAATCGGGGCTGTTCAGGGGGAGCTGCCATCTATTCCCAACGAATTGGCCGAGCACAGCAGCCGCAACAATCAACTGTTGTTGGCGGCTGCGCTGCAAATCGAAGACGAAATCCGGCAGGCGATCAAACATTTCGGCCCATCACGGGTTGGCGTAGTTCTCGGCACCAGTACCTCGGGTATCGATGAAGCAAGCCGTGGCCTCGCCTCCTATCTGCGGGATCAGAAATTTCCCGCCGATTATGACTATCAGCAACAAGAGCTGAGCGCACCCTCGAACTTTCTCGCGGCGTGGCTGGACCTCAGCGGTCCCGCCTATGTGATTTCTACGGCCTGCACATCCAGCGCCAGAGCCTTACTCAGTGCCCGGCGCTTGCTCGACATGGGCTTGTGCGATGCGGTGTTGTGCGGCGGCGTCGACAGTTTGTGCCAGCTGACACTCTGTGGGTTTTCCGCGCTGGAAGCGATCTCGGCACAACGCTGCAATCCGTTTTCAAGCAACCGCAATGGGATCAATATCGGGGAAGCCGCCGTGCTGTTTTTGATGACTCGCCAAGCCAGCGACACCCACTCGATTGCTCTGCTAGGTGCGGGCGCCACGTCGGACGCGCACCATATTTCCGCGCCAGAACCCAGCGGTCGAGGCGCACGCGAAGCCATGCATAAAGCGCTGACCAACGCCGGGTTGACGGTCGAGAACATTGATTACCTGAACCTGCATGGCACTGCGACGCTACACAATGATGCTATGGAAAGCTTCGCGATGGACGCGGTTTTCCCGCAAGGCGTGCCCTGCTCTTCAACTAAACCGTTGAGCGGCCATACCCTCGGTGCCGCCGGGGCACTGGAAGCTGCGTTTTGCTGGTTGTGCCTGGCCCCTGAAAATAGCGAAAACGCGCTGCCCCCGCACATATGGGACGGTCAGGCAGACCCACAGTTGCCTGCGTTGCAGTGGGTCGAATCAGGGCAGCGCCTGACGCCTACTCGCCCACGCCACTTGATGAGCAATTCCTACGCTTTCGGTGGCAACAACATCAGCCTGATTATTGGAGACGCCCCATGATCGACTGGCCAATTGCCGAACTGCTGCCCCACTCGGGGAACATGATCCTGATCGATCAAGTGCTGTCGTTCGACGATGAGCAAATCCGCACCCAGTTGACGGTGCGCCCCAGTGGATTGTTCAACCGCGTCGATGGCAGCCTTCCGGCGTGGGTTGGCGTTGAGCTCATGGCGCAGAGCGTGGCCGCGTTCGCCGGCTGTCGAGCTCGGCAACAAGGCAATCCGGTGCAGTTGGGGTTTCTGCTGGGAACACGCAAGTTTGAATGCAACGTCGAACACTTTCCCGTCCGCACTGAATTGACGATCCACGCCCTGCGCTCTTTGCAGGATGACAATGGCATGGCGGTATTTGAATGCCATCTGACGGGCCTCGGCATTCACGCCACGGCGCGCCTCAACGTGTACTGCCCGCCTCAAGCCGCCGCCTATCTTGCCGAAGGACTTCCTGCATGACTGAATCGATACTGGTCACCGGCTCTAGCCGTGGAATCGGCCGCGCCATTGCCCTGCGTCTGGCTCAAGCCGGGTATGACCTTATTCTGCATTGCCGCAACGGTCGAACTGAAGCTGAAGCGGTGCAGGTTGAGATCCAGGCCATGG